>SGZH01000001.1 GCA_004214175.1 Flavobacteriales bacterium
GGTCTTCTTAATGCTGTTCTTTTTAAGGCGTCTTCTTCACGCCATTCTTCAATTTTTTTTGAATGACCACTTAACAGTACATCGGGAACTTTCCAGCCTTTATATTCTGAAGGTCGCGTATAAACAGATGGTGCTAATAAACCATCTTGATGAGAATCGGTAAGTGCACTAGTTTCATTTCCAAGGACACCGGGAATTAGTCGTATTACAGAGTCACAAATGATTGCAGATGCTAATTCTCCACCACTTAAAACATAATCCCCGATAGATATTTCCATTGTAATAAATTGATCTCGAACTCTTTGGTCAACTCCTTTATAGTGACCGCATAATATGATAATGTTTTTCATCAAAGAAATTTTATTAGCTGTTCCTTGATTAAAAGTATTTCCATCTGGAGTCATATAAATGATTTCGTCATAATCTCTTTGAGATTTTAATTTTGAAATACATTTATCAATGGGTTCTATCATCATTACCATACCAGCACCCCCTCCAAATTGGTAATCATCAATTTGATTATAAGAATTTGTTGAATAATCACGAATATTATGAACATAAACTGATACTAATTTTTTCTCAATTGCCCGTTTAAGTATGGACGCTTCAAAAGGGCTTTTTAATAATTCTGGTACCGCTGTTATAATGTCTATTCTCATTTTGAGATATTTTATATTATTACAAAAATACATTTAATTGATTAATTCTATTTTTCAAGTTTAATACAGAAGTATTTTTAAATTAATTAAAAAAAAAGCTCGATATATATCGAGCTTAAATAATTAGCTTATTTATATTAGTAATAAGTAAATCTTCTGACTTTAGATATGTATTTTGCTAATCGGATCACTTGATGACTGTATCCATATTCGTTATCGTACCATACGTACAAAACAGCACTTTTTCCGTTTTTAGCAACAATGGTAGCATTACTATCATAGATGGAGGGTGCAGATGTACCAACGATATCACTAGACACTAATTCATTATTAAGTGAATATTGTATTTGTTCAACCAAATCACCTTCCATAGCATATTTTTTAATAATAGCATTTAGTTCTTCTTTATTGGTTTCTTTTTCTAGTTCTAAATTTAATATTGCTAAAGACCCATTAGGTACAGGAACTCGAATTGCACTGGAAGTAAGTTTTCCTTCAAATGAGGGTAAAGCTTTGCTAACAGCCTTGCCAGCTCCAGTTTCAGTGATTACCATATTTAGTGCAGCCGCGCGACCTCTTCTATATTTATTATGCATATTATCGACTAAATTTTGATCGTTAGTATAAGCATGAATTGTCTCTAAATGCCCATGTTTAACACCAAAAGTATTTTCTATAGCCTTTAAAACAGGGGTTATAGCGTTTGTAGTGCATGATGCAGCAGAAAAAATATCGACTTCATTTGGATCGTAATCTAGATGATTAGCACCATGTACAATATTTGGAATTCCTTTTCCAGGAGCCGTTAATAAAACTTTTGAAACTCCATTTGCTTTCAGATGACGAGATAAAGCTACATTATCTCTAAAAGCTCCTGTGTTATCTATTACCAATGCATTATTAATTCCGTATTTTGTATAATCGATATCTTCCGGCGCATTAGCTGATATAATGTATACGGTAGTACCATTTATGATTAAAGCTTTATGTTTTTCATCTACAGCTACAGTACCATTAAAATCACCATGAACTGAATCCATTTTGAGTAAAGATGCTCTTTTTTCTAAAACAGTTTTATCAATTTCACCTCTTGTTACAATCGCGCGAAGTCTCATTTGGCTTCCTTTACCAGCTTTATTCATGAGTTCACGTGATAATAAACGTCCAATACGTCCAAAACCATAAAGGACAACATCTTTTGGAGTGATATTTTCTACGTTATTAGCATCTGTTAATTTTTCTTTTACAAAAGATAAAGCATTATTATACTTTTTTTCTTCAAGAAAGTATTCATAAGTAAGCTTACCTATATCTAATTTTGAAGGAGGTAAATTAAGAGTATTAATAGCTTTAACAATTTCTAAAGAATCAAAGATTGAAACCGGTTTTCCTACAAAATCGTTCGCATATTTATGTAAATTTAAGATGTCACTAATACTACGATCAATTAACTGGTTTCTAAATAATACTATTTCAATAGATTTATCATACCATAAATCACTAATAATTTTAATAAATTCAACAGTTGCTTTTCGGCGATCAGTTTGAAAAGACAGTTCTTTTTCATAAACGTCAACAAAACTCATATTTTTTTATTTTAAGATTAAAAATTTTTGCAAAAATACTTCTTTTAAAGAGTTAAATAAAGGATAATAGTAAAAATTAAATTTACCAATAATCAAATATTTGAAGTGAACTTGAGCAGATATTTTTATCTAAATATAAATGAATTTATTTCCCCTACTTTATCTATAAAAGTTATTTTAATTGGATTGCTTTCATTTAAATTTTCCAGAATATACTTTGCATCCTCTATCGAAGCGATATTTTTATCATTAATCTTAATAATGATTGAATCTTCTAAGCCATATCCTTTTAAATTTTTATTTAAAACCTGCCTGATTTTCACCCCATGATCCACTCCAAATAATTTTAATTCTTCATCATCAGATTCTTTGATTTCCAGCCCGATATAATTTAATTTATAGGTTTCTAATTTAGTTAAAGTAACGGAGATAAAATTTTCAATACCATCTCTTACAATAGTCACTAAAATCATATCATTAGGTTGCTTGGATCCCAAATAACCAACCAAGTCTGAAAATTTTCCTATTTTTTGTCCATCAATACTTTTGATAATATCTCCTTTTTCAATTCCACCAATATCGGCCCCACTTCCTTTTTCTATCAAGTTTACATATACCCCTTCTGTTTCATCAATATTCAAATCATCAGCAATAGATGTATTTAAACTTACCCCAGAAATTCCTAAAATTACTTTTTGAACATAACCATATTCTAAAATATCTTCTATAATTTTTCTTGCATTGTTAGCGGGAACTGCAAATGAATAACCGACATAGGAACCTGTTTCTGAACTTATTGCGGTATTAATACCCATTAAATCTCCTTTCGAGTTTACCAGTGCACCACCACTATTTCCTCTATTTACTGCAGCATCAGTTTGTATAAAAGATTGGATATTCCCATCATATTCATTTAGGTCACGTCCCTTTGCACTTACAATTCCTGCAGTAACAGTAGATGTTAAATTAAACGGATTTCCGACTGCTAAGACCCATTCGCCAATTTTTAAATTATCTGAATTTCCAAAAGGAACATAAGTTAATTCCTCTTCAGATTCTATTTTTATTAAGGCTATGTCAGTACTGGAATCTGTACCTATTATTTCTGCAATATAAGTTTTGTTATTATTTAATGTTACTTCGAGTTCGGATGAATTTTCAATGACATGATTATTGGTTACAATGTATCCATCTGCTGAAATAATTACTCCACTTCCTGAACCAATCATTTTCCTAGTATTATTACCTCCAAAAAAATAATATCTTGAGTTTATATTTGTTTCCTGTGTTGTATTTTTTACATGAACTACAGCATTTACTGTTTTTTCAGCAGCTTCAGTAAAGTTTACGTTTGTATTTGATACGTTATTGCTTTCATTTCTGGCAGGAATTATTTTTGAAGCTTCATTTTGGTATATAATAGTCACTTCATCTTTTTTTTGAATGTATTTACTCCCCAAAAGAGTAATAAAACTTGAAATTATTGCGATATATGTAAACTTGATAATTTGTTTCATTAGCTATAAGATTTTTATTATTTAATAAAATTAACAGAAACGATATAAATATATTTTCTTTACAATAGATTTTAACTCCCATTTAACAAAGCAATAAGATTTCTATAACGCAAAACCTTTTAATATATTTGTGAAATATGATAATTACTTTCAATAAATACCAGGGCACTGGTAACGATTTTGTTTTAATTGACAATAGAAAACTGATTTTTCCAAAAGATAATATTCATTTGATTGAAAAAATGTGTAGCCGAAAATTTGGGATTGGTGCAGATGGACTTATTTTATTAGAAAATAGTGATACTGTAGATTTTAAAATGGTATATTTTAATTCAGATGGTAATTTGGGTTCTATGTGTGGCAATGGTGGGAGATGTATTGTACATTTTGCAAACTTTTTAAACATTATAAACAATAAAACTATTTTTGAGGCAATTGATGGTTATCATAAAGCATCTTTTGTTAATGAAATGATATCTTTAAAAATGAATGATGTTAGTAAAATTGATTTAAGAACTGATTATCTTTATTTAGATACAGGATCTCCTCATCACATAGAAATGGTTAATGAATTAGAAAATTTTAACGTAGAGGAAAAGGGTTCTTTTTTAAGAAACCATCTTTATGGAATAGAAGGTTCTAATATTAACTTTGTTGAACAAATTAATGATAATTGTTTTAAAGTTCGAACTTATGAAAGGGGAGTAGAAGCTGAAACTTTATCATGTGGAACTGGAGCCACTGCTGTTGCAATCGCTATGTTTGAATTAAAAAAAACGTCTTTTAATCATATTCAACTAAAAACCAAAGGCGGTAATTTATTTGTAGAATTTGAAAAAAATAATTTAATTTATCAGAATATTTATTTAAAAGGTCCTGCTGAATTAATATATAAAGGAGACTGGGAATGTTAACGTTAAAAGGACCAAAAATACATCTAAGAGCACTGGAACCAGAAGATTTAGATTTTCTATATCAATTAGAGAATACTGAATTATTTTGGGAGGTTAGTAACACTACTAGTCCCTACTCAAAATTCACTTTAAGAAATTATATTGAAAATTCTCATAAAGATATTTATGAGACTAAACAACTAAGACTAATTATCGCTAATACTAAAAAGAGTCAACCAATAGGTTGTATAGATTTGTTTGATTATGAGCCTAAACACAAAAGAATGGGAGTTGGTATTGTCATTTCCAAGCTTGACGAAAGAAATAAAGGATATGCTCTGACTGCTGTAAAAATGATCATTAAATATGCTTTCAATCATCTAAATCTACATCAATTGTATGCTAATATTTCAGAGGATAATTCGGCAAGTATTAAATTATTTGAAAATTCAAATTTTAAATTAACGGGTATTAAAAAAGATTGGATATATTCAAATAAAGGATATAAAAATGAATCAATTTATCAACTAATTAATGAGTAATCTAAAAAAAACTATTATAACTATACTGTTATGTGGACTTATTGTAATGGCATCATTTTCTTACTTTGTTTACTCAACTATTTTTGTGTCAAATACTTTTTTTCAAAATAATGAAGCTCATATTTATATATCGCGATCTTCTAGTTTTAATGATGTTGTAGTAGAAATTTCTCCTTTATTAAATGATATTGAAACCTTTAAGACTGTTGCCAATAAAAAGGGTTATTCTTCAAATGTAAAATCTGGCCATTATGTTATAGAAAAGGGGATGAATAATAATGAAATAATAAATACAATACGTACTAAAAATATTCCAGTTAAAGTAAAATTTAATAATCAAGAACGTATAGAAGATTTAGCTGGTACTCTAGCTAAGCAATTGGATGCAGATAGTTTATCTTTTTTAAATGCGATGCTTAATAAAAATTTTTTAAAAGAAAATAATCTTACAAAAGAAACTGCTTTGTGTAATTTTATACCGAACACTTATCAACTTTATTGGGACATTACTCCTGAGAATTTTAATAAAAAAATGCTTGATGAATTCAATAAATTTTGGAATAAAAATCGTTTAGAAAAAGTTAAAAACCTAAAATTATCAAAAAAACAAATTATCAGTCTCGCTGCTATAGTTCAAAAAGAAACTGTTAAAATTGACGAACGTCCAAGAGTTGCAGGTGTTTATATGAATCGTATTAAAAAAGGAATGCTATTACAAGCCGATCCAACTGTTATTTATTCAAAAAAACTCTCAGAAAATAATTTCAATCAAAAAATAAAGCGAGTTTTATATAAAGATTTGTTGATTGATTCTCCATACAATACTTATAAATATCCTGGAATTCCCCCTGGACCTATTACCATGCCTGATATTTCAAGTATTGATGCTGTATTAGATTTTGAAACTCATAATTTTTATTTTTTTGTAGCAGACGTATCTAATTTTGGTTATCACAAGTTTGCTAAAAATTTATCACAACATATCCGTAACAAAAATGAATACACTCAGTGGATTTCAAAACAAAAAATATACAGATAATACTTAAGGTTCTGTTTTTCAATATATTAAATGTTTTTGTATATTTGCACTCCAAAAAAAATAAAATAAATTGGAACGTCAAATAAAAAAAATAAACAAACTATTTAGAATTTTTATACTGTTAGTATTTTTAATAATTCTATTTATTGGATTTTCGTTCAATAAAAAAATAGATTTGACTAATTATAAGACCAATACAACCAGTCTTTGTTATCGGGTCCCTAATTTAGATGAATTAGATTTGTTCTATCCTAAAGAACCTTTAAACTACATTTATCTTGGAAATTCTTATATAGGGTTTAAAGAAGCTATAGGATTTAAAGAATCTAGAGGAGACTACGACATAGTTAATATTTACGGATATCTAGGTAAATATCAGTTTGGAAAAAATACTCTAAAATTAATTGGTATTAATGATGCTGATGAATTCCTTAGCAATTCTTATCTCCAAGAACAAGCCTTTACTGCAAATACTGCTAGAAATAAATGGATCTTACGAAGAGATATCAAAAAATTTCAAGGGATACATGTCGGAGGTGTAAAAATTACAGAATCTGGAATTTTAGCGGCTGCCCATTTAGCTGGAGCTGGAAATGTAAAAAAATATTTACGAAGTGGTGGATCCATTAATTTTAGTGATGCCTTTGGAACTTCAATTGAATATTACTTAAAAAAGTTTTCTGGTTACGACACTTCGTTTATAATAGCAAACAGAAAAGCAAAAGCTTAACTCTTACTATTTTTGTAAGATAAATAATGTTGGTCTCTTATGTAAGTCAATTTTTTCTCTTTTCCAGCGATCTACAGTGAATGTTTTAATGTATTCTGTTGGCCATGTTATATCTGCTGCCACACAAAGCTTTGTTTGTGAATGTAAAGTTTTTATCAAACTTTCTAACATTTGATTGTTTCGATATGGTGTTTCAATGAATAATTGCGATTGCTTAAAATCTGAAGATAATTTCTCTAAGCGCTTAATTTCTGCTTTTCTTTCTTTTTTATCAATAGGCAAATAACCATTAAAAGAAAAGTTTTGTCCATTTAAACCACTAGCCATCATTGCAAGTAAAATAGAAGACGGTCCGACTAAAGGAATCACCTTTATACCTTTCAAATGTGCTTGTTCTACTACTGAAGCCCCTGGGTCTGCAATACCAGGACAACCTGCATCCGATATTACCCCTATGTGTTTGCCTACCATGCAGGGGTTCAACATTTCTGGAATCTCAGAGTCTAGAGTGTATTTATTTATTGTATTAAAAGTTAGTAAAGCTTGATTTTTTTTTGGACAAATATTTTTGATAAATCGTCTTGCATTTTTTTCGTTTTCTGCAATGAAGATATCAATATTCTCAATTGTCTTTTTTACGAGTAGAGGAAGTACTTCAATAGGGTTTGTAGTTCCTAGGGTACAAGGAATTAAATAAATTTTTCCTTTTAAATTCACTTTCTAATTAATAATTATTTTTTTGAAAATAGAATGCCCATTGTCTGAGAGTATTTTAACAATGTAAACACCACTTTTCATTGATTCTAATGAAATATTTTTTTCTGGTACTGATAGGTTTTTTTCAGAGAAAACAATAGCTCCTTTTAAATCAATAATATCAATTTTTGAAATTAAATGTCCATCTAGTGAAATGCGTATATTATTAGATGTAGGATTTGGTGTTATTGACACTTGTGATTCAGAAAAACTTTGTGTATCAAAAATCTCTCCACCTTTTACTTTGTGTATGCTACCAGAAATGTCAGCAATATAAAGTTCACCATTTACATCTCCTCCAAATGAAACCCATGTACCTCCATAATTACCATAGTTAATTAAATTATTATCGTTATCAACAGTACCAATTAAACCATTTAGATCTGCAAAAAAATATAAATCCTGAATATCACTATATATGTTTCCATGATAGACATAACCACCAGTAATCGAATAACCAACAGAGTGGGTATATTCTGCCACTGGAAAAGTTAATTCTGAGGGATCTGGACAACCAGTGGTATTATATGTTTGAGATCCTTCGTAGCAACGCCATCCATAATTAAGACCAGCAGCATCTGGAGCTACTCTGTTTATTTCTTCTATATCTCCTTGTCCAACATCAGCAATCCATAATTCATCTGATTCACTATCAAAAGAAAAACGCCATGGATTTCGGACTCCGTATGCCCAAATTTCATCTAAAGCATTAGAATCTCCAACAAAAGGATTGTCAGATGGAATATCGTAATTATTTGCACCATTGCTATTATTAATATCAATTCTTAGTATTTTTCCAAGAAGTGTTTGTAAATTTTGAGATCTATTTTCAGGATCACCACCACTGCCACCATCACCTAAACCAATATATAGAAAACCATCGGCACCAAATTGAATACAACCCCCATTATGGTTACTGTATGGCTGATCAGCATCAATTATCAATACTGCAGTATTTGGATCAGCAATATTTGAATCATTAGCATCCACAGTATATCTGGCTACTTGAGTATCTCCAGTTGTATTGGTATAATTGACAAAAAAATAACCATTATTAGAATAATCAGGATGAAAAGCTAACCCTAATAATCCGCGTTCTCCACCAGAAGAAATCAAGCTGGTTATGTTTAAAAATGGTTCTGGGTTTATAGTTGCATCCTGATTTAATATTTTAATAATTCCTGCTTGTTCAACAATAAATAACCGATCGTCTCCGGCATTTTGAATATCTACTGGACTCGTAAAGCCATCTTTAAAAAGTTCTAAATTTACTTCTTGAGCATTGGTATAAAATGTTACTGTAAATAAAAGCGTATATAATAAATTTTTCATTTTCCTTTTTTTTGAATAGTCTAAAATAGTAAAAAGATTTAAAAATGTAAAAAACGATAAGCAATACTGTCACAAGCTTTGTCTAGTAATTGAAAAACATTTTCAAATCCCTGATCTTCATCGTAATACGGGTCTGGAACTTCCAAGTTTGAGTTTGGAATTAATTCATCTAAAATTAATTGAACTTTATTTCTATCCTCAGTAGTTATTGCCAATGAAAGCACATTTTTTTTATTGGATTGATCCATCACATAAATATGATCGAAATTTTTATAATCTTCATAAGTAAACTGTCTTGCCTTTTGGTAGCTAATATCAATATGATGCTTTTTGCTAACGGTAATACTTCTTATATCAGGCTTATTTCCAACGTGCCAAGATCCTGTTCCTGCAGAATCTATAAAAAAATTATCACTATTGATTTTGGCTTTTAATAGGCCTTCTGCAATAGGAGATCGACAAATATTTCCTAGACAGACCATAAGTATTTTAACTTTCATCGAAGAACATATTAAAAAGAAGCAATTTTATTTTTTTGAATTACAAGGTTAACTTTTTATTGAGATCCTCTACATATTTTCTAAATTGCTTGTCAGTACTAGACAAATTATCAACTGTTTTGCAGGCATGTAAAACAGTAGCGTGGTCTCGTTTCCCGATTTGAGATCCAATCGAAGCTAGTGATGCTTTGGTAAGTTTCTTGGCAAAAAACATTGCAAGTTGTCTAGCTTGAACTATATGTCTTTTACGTGTTTTGGACTGTAATGTATCTACGTTCATTTGAAAATACTCACTTACAATTTTTTGAATGTAATCAATTGATACTTCACGACTAGTATTCTTCACATAATTATCAACTATTCTTTTTGCGAGATCTATAGTGATTTCCTTTTTATTAAATGAAGAATGTGCAATTAAGGATATGATTGCTCCTTCTAACTCTCGTATGTTGGTTTTTATATTATTGGCCAGGAACTCAACAATATCTTCAGGCATTTGTACGCCATCTCTATAAAGTTTATTCTTGATGATAGCGATTCTAGTTTCATAATCTGGATGATTTAATTCGGCAGATAAGCCCCATTTAAATCTTGATAGTAAACGTTGTTCGATATCAATCATATCAACAGGTGCCTTGTCACTTGTTAAAATTACTTGTTTACCATTTTGGTGTAAATGATTAAAAATATGGAAGAAAACGTCTTGTGTACCCGCTTTTCCTGAAAGCAGTTGAATATCGTCAACAATTAAAATATCAATAATTTGATAAAAATGAATAAAATCGTTCCTATTATTTTTCTTAACCGATTCAATATACTGTTGGGTGAATTTTTCAGCTGAAATATATAGAACTGTTTTTTCAGGATATTTATCTTTTATTTCTACACCAATTGCATGAGCTAGGTGAGTTTTTCCTAATCCGACTCCTCCAAAAATTAATAGTGGGTTGAAAGAAGTTCCACCAGGTTTATTAGCCACGGCCATTCCGGCGGATCTAGCAAGTCTGTTTGAATCTCCTTCAAGGAAATTTTCAAAGCTATAATTTGGATTGAGTTGAGATTCAATTTTAACGTTACGTATCCCTGGAATAATAAAAGGATTTTTTAACAAGGGATTTTTATTTTTTATGGCAACATCAACTTCCTGAGATTTAAGATTGTTTCGGTTTGAGCTTGGAATCTTTTCAGTAAAAGGTTGTTTATTACCATAAGTATTTTCCATTTTTATGATGTACACTAATTTTGCTGTTTCTCCCAATTCTTTGGTTAGAGCCACTTTTAAAATTTTTACGTAGTGTTCTTCTAACCATTCGTAAAAAAATTTACTTGGAACCTGAACACTTAATGCGTCATCAGTAAGTTTTACAGCTTTGATTGGTTCAAACCAAGTTTTAAAAGCTTGAGCGGTAATATTATCTTTTATAAATGTGAGACACTTGTCCCAAACCAATGCGGCAGATTTGCTCATAATTGTATCCAAGGTATTCGTTATTTAAAAAATCTTTTTTTGAAAAGAAAATGATTATCCCCAGAACAATTTCTTTACTATGCAAATATGTGAACAAAAAAGTTAAAAAAAAAACACTTTAGCTATTGAATTTTTATTTTTTTTTTCTGATATTAAGGGCATAATATTTTTACTACAAAAACCTTCTTATTATTTCCTTTTTTTTTGAAAAATTCTGTAACAAATTTACGTGTTCGTTATTCTGAAACCGACCAAATGGGTATAGTTTATTATGGTAATTATGCTCAATACCTAGAACAAGGGAGAACCGATTGGTTACGGTCTTTAGGTTTTACCTATAAATATATGGAAGAAAATCAAGTTATGTTACCAGTGGTTAACCTCAATATTGACTATAAGAAACCTGCAAAATATGATGATCTACTAACAATTAAAACATCTTTATTGGAAATCCCTTCAATAAAAATTAAATTTTACTATGAAATTCAAAATCAGAATAATGAGCTTTTAGTTACCGCCACGACCTCTTTAGTATTTTTAGATAGTATTACACGAAAATTAATAAAAGCACCTAATTATTTATTAGAAAAGCTTCTGTAAATAATTAGTTACCCTTTTTTTTTATCAATATTTTGTATGTATTATTAAAACGCTTAAAAACTTTATCAGCTTCTTTTTTTCTAACTGATATGGTATATATACAATTTAAGTCCAATTTTTGATGAATAATTGAAATATTTTCTTCTTTTATAATTCGCATAACTTTATCTATTTCTGGATAATCAAATTGTAAAACAAACTCTTCATTTATTGTTTTTTTTATAATCTCTGAATTTTCTAAAGCTAGTTTTGCAGCTGTTTTATAGGCTTTCATTAAACCACCAATCCCTAGTTTTATACCTCCAAAATACCGAACTACAACTACTAAAATATTAGTGACTTCAAAAGCTTGCAATTGTCCATATATAGACATTCCTGCAGTATTGGTAGGTTCTCCATCATCATTAGCTCTATAGTTTTCATATTTTGTTCCTAATTGCCATGCATAACACCAATGGCGTGCACTGTGGTGTTTTTTTTTTAGTAAATCTAAATGGTTTTTGATATCATTTTCGTTGGTGATAGAAAAAGTATAACTATAAAATTTACTTCCTTTATCTTTTAATAGCATTCCTTTGGAATTTTTTAAAATTGTCTTGTATGTATCTATATTTTCCAAACTAAAGTGAAATGAGAATGATACTCAGTATCGCAAGAAATATTCCTATCCAGTTATCTCTGATAAGTTTTTCTTTAAATAAAAGTATACCAGTAAAAGTAGAAAGAGTCACTATCGCTACGTTATTAATTGCAAAAATACCAGAGCTTTCAAGAATATCGCTTCGTAAAGCTTTGACTAAAAAATATATAGAGAAATAATTAGGAATTCCTAAGCATATTCCAGCTACGATATTTTTGAAATCAAATTTAAAATTTCCTTTTACTACCTGAAATCCAATAAATATTAAACCAAAAAGAGCAGCAGCTAAAAAAATTGTAGCTGAAAATAATGGAACATCATTATGGGCTACATAGGTGTCCTCTAAAAATTTAATACTCGTATCAATGACGCCACTACCAATAAAAACTGAGATAGGCAAAAAAAGTAATTTTCTTTCTATGCGAATACCCGAATCAGATTTATTTGAAGCTAAGTAGACAGCTACTAAGGCTATTATGATTCCTGTCAACTTAATACCATTTAAACTTTCTTTATAATAAGAAAGTCCAAATAGCACGGGTATAACAACACTCATTTTTGTAGCTATTGAAACGACTGAAAGCCCACTTCGCTGGGTAGTAATTGCCATTAAATTAAAAACGATTATAAAAAGAGCCCCAAGTATTAAAGTGAAATAAAACCAATCTAAACTTGGTATTTGAGATATCTGTACTTGTCCATCGTATGCAATCATTCCGGTAATAAACGCAACAAAATAATTAACTACAATGGCTTGTAAAATATTAATATTAAATCTCTCAAAATACTTAAAGTTTATAAAAATTATCGTCGATGCCAAAATGCTAAGTACTAAGTAAATCAAAATTAATTTTTTAAATGAGTTAATTTAAGCGATTAAGTGAGTATTTATTTTGAATAAATCTATAATATCTTCCTTTTTTGGTGAAATATTCCATACTTGAATTCCTAATTTTTTTGCAGCTATAATATTTTCTAAAGTATCGTCAATAAAAAAACACTCGTGAGGATCAATATTATGAGTTTTAAGAATAAATTCATAAATATTCTTATCAGGCTTTCGTAAATTGATTTCTTGAGAAAGGTAAAAAGCATTAAAACAATTTTTAAAACGATCATATCTTTTCAAAGTCATATTTTCGATTACTTTTTCAATATGAAGATGATTGGTATTACTTAACAAAATTAGTTGATACTGTTTCGAATTTGCTAGATTCTCTAAAAACTTAAGTTTGTATTCAGGAAAAGATAAAATAATGGAATTCCAAGCTTCAGAAAGTTGCTTTTTTGAAATCCAAGGAAATTTTTTATGATACCACTCTAAAAATTGTGTGGTATCTATTTTACCCATTTCATATTGTTTATTGATTTCCATCATTTCATTTGAAAAAGAATGAATTCCGAGTTTTTTCATCTCTATACCTGGAGCTTCTTTGTCCAAATTTATAAATACATCGCCAAAATCAAATAGGAGGGTTTTAATCATTTAATAGAATTTTTAAAATATCTTTTCCAATTTTAATTTCCGATACCTTTTGACCTTTTATTGAAGGAGCTTTTGTTCCTTCATTAAAAAGAGGAGTACCCTTAAAAATTCTAGCTTCATCCCAAAGGTTATGACTAATAAATGTCTGAAGTGTTTTTGTGCCACCTTCAACTATTAACGATTGGACTTTATGCTTATAAAGTAAATCACAAATTTGATGTGTTGTGTTTTTAGAAAAATCAATAAGATTATAAGAAAGATTAAATTTATTTTTTTTCTCAATTTCAGTAACAATAATAGTTTTATTACTACAATCAAAAATAGTTGCGTCAAATGGAATTTTTAATTTTTTGTCAATAACTATTCTAATCGGAGAACTTCCAAACCAATCTCGGGTTGTTAAACACGGATTATCTTTTAATATAGTTTTCGTACCAACTAAAATTGCCTGTTCTTGTGACCTCCACTGGTGTACTAACTGCCTAGAATTTTTATTAGTAATCCAAACAGGTTTTTTTTTAGTTTTAAATTTAGGCGAAATGAAACCATCTTGTGTTTCTGCCCATTTTAATATGATATAAGGACGTTTTTTACCAAAAAAAGTAAAAAACCGTTTGTTTAGATCATTACAGTCATTTTTTAAAACCCCTTGAATTACGTTACAACCATTTTCTTTTAATAGCGCTATGCCTTTACCTGACACTTTTGGATTTGGATCTTTACTACCAATTACTACATTTTTAATTCCTTTTTCGATAATTAAATTGGCACAAGGAGGTGTTTTACCAAAGTGAATGCATGGTTCTAAATTCACATAAATAGTTGCTTTCGTTAGTAATTTTTGATTTTTCACACTATCAATTGCATTTACCTCCGCATGTGACTTACCGGATTGTTTATGCCAACCTTCTCCTATAATTTTATCCTTATATACAACGACACTACCTACTAAAGGATTTGGATAGGTTGTCCCCAATCCATTTTTAGCTAGTTGTATACACCGCATCATGTATTTTTCATGTATATTCACAATGTAAAAATACATCGATTTATTCATATGAACACAGCAATTATTCGTCCTATTTTAAAAAAAGATAATCCTCAAATTGCTAGGGTAATACGAAAGGTTTTAATTGATCTTGGCGTTCCAAAAATTGGTACTGCGTATGCAGATATTACACTGGATTCAATATATGAGGCATATCAGAAGCCAAAAGCTATTTATTTTGTAATAGATTTAAACGGAAAAATAATAGGAGGAGGAGGAATTTCACAACTAGACAATTGTGAGGAAAATATTTGTGAATTACAAAAAATGTATTTTTTAGAGGAAGCAAGGGGATATGGTTTAGGAACAAAAATGATTAATCTTTGTATTGAGAAAGCAAAAGATTTTATGTTTGAAAAATGTTATTTAGAAACTATGACTTATATGAAAGTTGCTCAAAAATTATATTTAAAAAATGGATTTGAGTATTTAGATGCCCCAATTGGAAATACTGGTCATTATTCCTGTCCAATTCATATGTTAAAAAATATTCAAGTTTGACTATAGAGAAATTTAGAAATCATTTTATAAATTTATTAGAAGATTTATATCCAATTGAAGAACTAAGATCATTCTTTTATTTGATAGCTGAAAAACAACTCAATTTATCAAGAATAAATATTGCACTCCAGCTTAATGATGAACTAACACTTAAAGAACAATTTAATTTCTATCAAGCTATAGATCGTTTAAGAAATCATGAGCCTATTCAATATATAATAGGTGAAACTGAGTTTTTTGGACTGCCTATCAAAGTAAATAATCAAGTCTTAATTCCTAGACCTGAAACAGAAGAATTAGTTGCTTGGATAATTGAAGATACAAACCAAAAAGAAACTACTGTTCTTGATATAGGTACCGGAAGTGGATGTATTGCAATAGCGCTAGCTAAAAGATTAAATAATGCTGTTGTCTCCGCAATCGATATTTCAAGTAGTGCATTAGAAGTGGCAAAAAAAAACACATTAATAAATAATGTGAATGTAAAATTTAGTAGAATTGATATGCTTCATTTTGAAGATGACTTAACACTTCAACATGAATGGGATTCAAAATTTGATATTATTGTTTCCAATCCACCCTATGTTAGAATACAAGAAAAAGAGTTAATGAAATCAAATGTAATTGATCATGAACCTAATTTAGCTTTATTTGTTGAAGATGATGATCCATTATTGTACTATAGAAAAATATCTCAATTAAGTAAACAGTATTTAAAACATAATGGAATACTTTATCTTGAAATAAATGAATACCTTAGTAATGAGATGAAAAAAATGTTAGTTGAAGAGGGTTTTAACCACCTTCAATTGAAGAAAGATATGTTTGGAAAAAATAGAATGATAAAATGTTGTTTATATGCGAAAACTAGATAGTATATGTGTTTTCTGTGGAAGTAAAGAGGGAAACGATCAGAAGATTATTGATGTGGCTTCTGAATTAGGGCATTCACTCGCTAAACATGATATTACCTTGATTTATGGTGCTGCAAAAATTGGAATTATGGGATTAGTGGCAAAAGCAACATTGTCAAAAAATGGAAACGTAATAGGGATTATACCTAAATTCCTTAAAATCAAAGAAGTAGTACATTTAGGCTTAAGTGAACTTATTGTTACGGAAAATATGCATGAACGTAAAATGTTAATGCAAGATAAAAGTGATGGTTTTATCACTCTTCCTGGAGGTATAGGAACTTTCGAGGAGCTATTTGAGATTTTAACATGGTTGCAGTTGGGTCTTCATTCCAAGCCAATAGGTTTACTCAATGTAAATCATTACTATGATGATTTAATATTAATGATGGAGAAAATGGTTAGAAAAGATTTTTTAGCAATTGAGAACTTAGAACTATTAATTGTAGACGATCAAATTGATCGTCTTTTGGGAAAAATGAAAAACTTTAAAAATCCACAAAAACCCAAGTGAATTAATAGAAAAAGTTTAATGCATTAAACATTACAATTCTTGATTGTAAATTACTTTTTTCACCATTAAACGGTCTTAATAAGATCGTCTTTTTTGTTTATAAACAGTTCTTCTATTATTGATTGTTTTGATTTTGAATTTTATATTTGTTAAATGAATGCGAAAGATCAAATTAATCGGTTAAGGGAGGAATTAAGAATACATAATCATAAATACTATGTGTTAGATGATCCTACCATTTCTGATTATGATTTTGATATTAAACTAAAACAACTTCAAGATTTAGAAGAAGCTTATCCAGAGTTTTATGATGCAAATTCACCAACATTGAGAGTTGGAGGCGGAATTACCAAAAATTTTAAAACTATAAAACACGATTTTAAAATGTATTCTTTATCGAATTCTTATTCAAAAAGTGATTTAGAGGATTGGCAAAAACGAAACAAAAAAATTATAGACGGAGCTTTAGAATATGTTTGTGAGCTAAAATATGATGGCGCCTCTATTAGTCTTACTTATGAAAATGGAGTTTTGTTGCGTGCAGTTACCAGAGGTGATGGAACTCAGGGAGACGATGTGACTAAAAATATAAAAACAATTAACTCCATTCCATTAAAATTAGAAGGTGATTTTCCTTACAGATTTGATATTAGAGGAGAAATAGTGCTCCCATTTGAAGGTTTTAATAACATGAATAAACAGCGTATATTAAAAGGTGAGGAACCCTATAGAAATCCCCGAAATACCGCATCGGGAAGTTTGAAATTACAAGATAGCAGTGAAGTTGCAAGAAGACCCCTTGATTGTTTGCTTTATCATATGGTTGGGGAAAAGCTACCTATTCAAACACAATATCAAAGTCTTGATTTAGCAAGAAATTTAGGTTTTAAGGTTCCAGCTACTTCTAAACTCGTAACTTCCATTTCTGAGGTTATAAATTTTGTTGAATATTGGGATCAACATCGATATGATCTTCCTTATGAAATTGATGGTGTTGTTATCAAAGTAAATAGTTTATTTCAACAAGAAGAATTAGGGTATACTTCCAAGTCACCTAGGTGGGCAATAGCCTACAAATTTAAAGCAGAGCGAGTTTCAACTATTTTAAATGATATCACCTATCAGGTTGGAAGAACTGGAGCTATTACGCCTGTTGCTAATTTAAAGCCTGTAGAACTCGCAGGAACGATTGTAAAAAGAGCTTCCTTACATAATGCCGACCAAATTGAAAAATTAGACATTAGATTGGGAGATACCGTTTTTGTTGAAAAAGGTGGGGAAATTATACCTAAGATTGTAGATGTTGCCACCGAAAATCGATCTTCAAATTCATTGAAAACCGATTATATTACTAATTGCCCAGAGTGTAATAGCAGCTTAATAAGAAATGAAGGTGATGCCAAACATTTTTGTCATAATAGTGAGTATTGTCCTCCCCAAATAGGGGGTAGGATACAACATTTTATTTCAAGGAAAGCCATGAATATTGATGGTTTAGGTTCCGAAACTGTGACATTATTGGTTAAAAATGGCTTAATTAATAATTATGCAGATTTGTATGATCTTACTGTTGATCAAATATTACCATTAGATCGAATGGCTGAAAAAAGTGCTTATAATTTAATTGCTGGTATAGAAGCATCCAAAAAAATAGTTTTTGAAAGAGTTTTATTTGGTTTAGGAATCCGTTATGTTGGTGAGACTGTTGCAAAAAAATTAGCGAAACATTACAAAGATATTGAGATTTTAGTTTTAGCTTCTGAAGAAGAATTAATCAATATTGATGAAATAGGTGAAGTCATCGCAAAAAGTGTTGTCTCTTTCTTTTCTCTAGAAAAAAATATTAAAATAATTAGACAATTAAAACAGGCTGGAATACAATTGAAGATTTCTGAAACTGAATTGACTGGGTATACTGATATATTAGAATCTAAAGCATTTGTAGTTTCTGGTGTTTTTATGACAGTAACAAGAAATCAATTAAAGCTATTAATTGAGAAAAATGGGGGTCGAGTAGTTAGTTCCATATCAAAAAAAACCAACTATGTGGTCGCTGGAGATAACATGGGACCAAGTAAAAGAGTTAAGGCGGAAAATCTTGGAATAACCATTCTCTCTGAAGATGAATTTTTATCAATGATTTCTTAAATTAACAATAGCAAAATTTAAAAAGGTGTATTTTTGTATATGTAATTTTTTAGCAAGTGTTTAAAAGAATAAAAAAAATATTTTTTAAGAAGCATATAACGAAAAACCTCAAAAATAGGACTATGTTCGATGTTAATGATTCTCTAACAACAATAGGTTTTTTGGTAAATGAAGATGATAATATTGACTTTGAGATTTTTTTTGATATGTCAAGCACTTTAGGAGTACACCAAAAAGATATAAAAATATTTTCTTTTTTAGATATTAAAACAAAAACACCAACTCTCATTCAAAATCGGATATATAGTAATCATTTTAATTGGAGAGGTGAAATTAATAACAACAATGCTTTAGATTTTTTAAATACAAAATTGGATGTATTAGTAAGTTATTACAATACTAAAAATAATTATTTAAACTTGATGACTTCCAAAAGTAAAGCGAAATTTAAAGTTGGTTTTAATGGTGTTGATGATCGATTATTTGATTTAATAATTAATGTTGACCCTCAAAAAAACCTGGAGGTTAAAAGCGAATTATTAAAATATTTTAAAGTATTAAACAAAATTAAATAGTACTTTTTTTAAAAAAAGATAATAATGAAAGAATTAGTAGGTACAGGGGTTGCTTTAGTTACTCCATTTAAAGAGGATTTATCTATAGATATTAATGCTTTAAGAAAAATTGTAAATTATAATATTGATAACGGAATCGACTATTTAGTTGTTTTAGGAACTACTGCTGAGAGTGCAACTCTCACAAAGCAGGAAAAAGAATTAGTTATAAAAACAGTTGTGAGCGTAAATAATGATAGGTTACCTTTAGTATTAGGAATAGGAGGAAATGATACAAACGCCGTCATTGAGGAGATTAAAAATACAGATCTAACAAACTTTATTGCAATACTTTCTGTATCTCCATTTTACAACAAGCCAACTCAAGAAGGAATTTTTCAACATTTTTCAGCAATTTCAAAAATTTCAAGTAAGCCTTTAATCATCTATAATGTACCTGGAAGAACATCTTCAAATATTGCTCCAGAAACAGTAAATAAACTAGCTAGAAATTACACTAACATTGTGGCTATAAAAGAAGCTGCCGGAGATCTGGTCCAAGCTATGAAATTAATAGAAATTTGCCCAAAAGAATTTATGGTAATATCTGGTGATGACATGATTACTTTGCCAATGATTTTAGCTGGAGGATCAGGTGTTATATCTGTAATTGGTGAAGGGTTTCCCTATGAATTTTCACAGATGGTAAATTTTGGATTAAAAAAAGAAGTTGATAAAGCATATAAAATTCATTATCAACTTTCACCAATTATCGATTATATATTTGAAGAGGGGAATCCAGCCGGAATAAAAGCAGTATTGAAAATAATAGGGCTTTGCGATGACTTTGTAAGACTTCCATTAGTTTCTGTTACCAATCAGCTAAAAGAAAATATTGAATCTTTTATTTTAAACTTAAAAAAAAAATAATTACTTAAAAACCCCTATTAAATCAATTACTGTTCAAGAACTTTAGTCGATCAATAAGTTTTATACTATTTTAATTTTGATTACTTTTGCACGATGTTTTTAAAACTATGATAAAGAGTCTACCCATTATATTATTACTTCTTATTTTTTCTTCATGTAGTGAATACCAGAAGATGTTAAAAAACCCAGATTCTGGCCTGAAATATACTATGTCTGAAAATTTGTATGATAAAGGTAAATATAAAAAAGCTTTAAAATTAATGGAGCAAATTGTTCCTGTATACAGAGGAAAACCGCAAGCAGAAAAATTAATGTTTATGTACGCAGACACCTACTACAAATTGGAAGATTATTACCTATCTGGTTATCAGTTTGAACGATTTGTTGCATCTTATCCAAAAAGCGATAGTTTAGAAACTGCAGCTTATTACTCAGCATCTAGTTATTATGAATTATCTCCTGTATATTCATTAGATCAAAAAGACACCTATATAGGATTGGAAAAACTTCAGGCATTTATAGATACATATCCAAATTCAAAATATCGAAAAGAAGCAAACAAAAAAGTTAAGGAGCTTACATATAAACTTCAGAAAAAAGATATAGAAGTTGCAATGCAGTATCTAAAAACAGGATTGGCCTTGAACAGTTATAAAAATTCGATAACTAGTTTTGAAAATTTTATTAGTGACCATCCTGGTTCAATCTTTAGAAAAGATGCTTATTTTGGAAGGTTTCAAGCTCAGTATGAATTGGCATTACAAAGTGTTCCAAAAAAAGTAGAAGACCGTCTACAAATAGCTATTGAATACTACAATGATTTTATTAAATATTACGGACAAAGTGAATTGGCTGAAAAAGCAAAAGAAATAAAAAAAGATCTAGATAAAAAAATAGAAATAATTAAAGTTTCAAGTTAAAAATTACAATATGAGAGATTTAAAAAATACAGAAGCACCATCAAATACTACTACCATTGACAAGAATTTGGTAGATGCGCCTACCAACAATATATATGAGGCGATATCTATTATATCTAAAAGAGCAGTTCAGATAAATGGTGATATTAAAAAAGAGCTACTTGAAAAATTAGATGAGTTTGCCACTTACAACGATAGTTTAGAAGAAATCTTTGAAAATAAAGAACAAATTGAAGTTTCTAAATTTTATGAGAAATTACCTAAGCCTCATGCAATAGCCGTTCAAGAGTGGCTTGAGAGTAAAATCTATCATAGAAATACTAAAGACGAAGAATTAGAAAATTAAAAAATGTCAGTTTTAAGTGGTAAAAATATCATACTAGGAGTAACTGCTGGTATAGCCGCTTACAAGTCTACATTTCTTATTAGATTACTTATAAAAAAAGGAGCCAATGTCAGAGTAGTAATGACACCTGCTTCCAAAGAATTTGTTACACCATTAACACTTTCAACGCTTTCTAAAAACGAAGTATATTCTTCATTTACTAACCAAGATGATGATAACGCTCAATGGAATAACCACGTAGACATTGCACAATGGGGAGATTTATTCATTATAGCACCAGCTACTGCAAACACAATGTCAAAAATGGTAAGTGGAACTTGTGATAATTTATTATTAGCTGTTTATCTTTCTGCTAAATGTCCTGTTTATTATGCTCCAGCTATGGATTTGGATATGTATAAACATCCTTCTACTAAAGATACTTTTAAAAAACTTAATGATTTTGGAAATTTTCAAATTCCTGCTGAGGTTGGTGAATTAGCTAGTGGACTTTCGGGAATGGGTAGAATGGCTGAACCTAAAAATATTGTTTCTTTCGTTGAAAAAAATATTCTAGATCAACTTCCATTAAAAAATAAATGTATTTTGATTACTGCGGGTCCAACCTACGAGTTAATAGATCCTGTTCGATTTATAGGAAATCATTCTAGTGGTAAAATGGGTTATGCTTTAGCAGAGGCCGCTGCTAGTCTTGGTGCTCAAGTAAAATTAATTTCTGGTCCTGTTAGTATAAAAACTAATAACGAAGCAGTTCAAGTGATTGAAGTAAATACTGCTGAAGAAATGTATAAAGCATCACACAATTTCTTTAATAATTGTGATATTGCTATTTTAAGTGCAGCAGTAGCTGATTTTACACCAAAAAGTGTAGCAACCCAAAAAATAAAAAAAAATAAAGATATTTTAACCATTGAATTGGCAAAAACAAAAGATATATTGACATCTTTAAGTAAAATAAAAGACCATCAGTTTCTAGTTGGTTTTGCATTGGAAACACAAAACGAATTAGAAAATGCAAAAACAAAACTTAAAAAAAAGAATTTAGATTTAATTGTATTAAATTCGCTTAACGATGAAGGAGCCGGCTTTCAGTATGACACCAATAAAGTAACTTTAATTTCTAAAGACAATAAAGTTACTCCTTATGGAGTTAAACCAAAAAGCGAAGTCGCTCGCGATATTTTAAACTATATAATAAGAGAAATTTATGTATAAAAAAATAGTTTTATTATTCATTCTTATAACATCTCAATTTATAAACGCTCAAGAATTAAATTGTACGATTAATATCAATGCAGAGCAAACAGGTCAACCAAATAATCAAATATTTAGAACTTTAGAAACACAGCTTACTGAATTTATTAATACCACTATTTGGACTGATAAAAATTATAACAATCAGGAAAAGATAGATTGTAACATGTCAATCATAATAAATTCTTTTGATTCCAATATTTTTAATGCGACAATTCAAATCCAAGCTTCTAGACCTATTTACCTATCTTCGTATTCGAGTCCCATATATAATTTTAATGATAAACAATTTAATTTTTCATATGTAGAATTTCAACCATTGGTATTCAATATAAATAGCTTTGACTCGAATTTAGTTTCTGTTATTGCATTCCATGTGTATACTATAATTGGTTTAGATTCTGATACCTTTGAAATTAATGGAGGAGAGTCTTATTTCTCAATAGCAAAACAAATTGTTAATACTGCTGCAACTGGAGGTTACAAAGGCTGGAAGTCTACAGACGGTAAACAATCACGTTATTCATTTAATGATGCATTAATATCACAAGTGTATAAAGAATTTCACACAGCTATGTACAACTACCATAGATTAGGAATGGACAAAATGCATAATTCACCAAAATTTGCTAAAACAACCATTTCAGCTGCTATTAATACCCTTAAAGGGATTAATGATAGAAGACCTAATTCTTTTTTGTTAAGAACTTTTTTCGATGCTAAATCTGATGAATTACAACGTATATTTTCTGACGGACCGGCAATAAATATTACCACATTAATAAATAACTTAAACCGAATAGCTCCAACTAAGAGAAGTAGTTGGTCTAAGATACGATATTAATTTTTTCGATATTTTATTTTATAGTATTTTAGTATTTATAACATTTTTTAAATATTACCATATTGATTACCAAGTTATTTATAAAAAACTTTGCTCTTATTGAGGATATTACTATTAATTTTAAATCTGGTTTGACGTCTATTTCAGGTGAAACGGGAGCTGGTAAATCAATATTGCTTGGGGCATTAGAATTAATTTTAGGTAAAAGAGCAGATTTAAATTCTGTTAGAGATAATTCTTTTAAATGTGTTATTGAAGCTGATTTTTTTTTAGAGGATAAATTATTTATCGATTTATTTAAAGATCATAATTTAGATTTTGATTCTCATACGATAATTCGAAGAGAATTGTTGCCATCTAATAAATCAAGAGCTTTTATTAATGACACTCCGGTTTCTTTATCGCAATTGCAGTCGATATCAAGTTCTTTAGTTGATATTCATAGTCAGCACGAGTCAGTCTCTTTATTTTCAGAAAAATATCAATTAGATATTTTAGATATTTTAGCTGGAAATAAAATTCTTTTAAAAAATTATTTAGAAAAACTCAATGATTATAATGAAATTTCAGAAACAATTACTGAATTAATCTATAAAAAAGATTCTGCCTCAAAAGAATTGGACTATAATACTTTTTTATATAATGAATTAGTTGATGCAGATTTACATCAAGTAAATCAAGAAGAAATTGAAAAAAAGTATAAAAGGTTAAATAATGTAGAAGAAATCCAAGAAACTTTATTAAATATAAATAATATGTTTAATGAAGATGATTTTGGAACACTAAATTCACTTAAAATTGCTCTAAATTCACTTTTAAAATTACAAAGGTTATCAACTGAATTTAATGGTATATACGAAAGGTTAAATAGTGTGATTATAGAATTAGAAGATATCGCAGATGAAACAGTTGGTATTTCTGAATCTTTTGAGTCTGATCCATCTCTGCTCAATGAAATACATAATAAGCTTCAAATAATCTACAAATTGCAGCAAAAGCATTCTGTTACAAATACTAATGAATTACTAGCTATTCAAAAGTCTCTACAAGAAAAAGTTTCTATTACTAATAATTTAGATATTGAAATTGATAAATTGTCAATCATTCAAAAAAATCTAAAAAATATATTAGTTGAATTTTCTGAAAAAATTCATAAAGGTAGATTAAATGTTATTCCCACTCTTAAAGATAAACTTTGTTATTTTCTTACTGAATTGGGTATGCCTAATGCTTCCTTTGAGTTTAATTTATCTAATAGTAAAGTATTCAAACAAAATGGCACAGATATTTTAGAACTATTATTTACTGCTAACAAAGGGCATAATTTTGGGCCTTTAAAAAAAGTAGTTTCTGGTGGTGAGCTTAGCAGGATAATGTTAGCTGTGAAAGCTGTTATTGCTCAATATAAGCAGTTGCCTACATCAATATTTGATGAGATTGATATCGGAATATCAGGAGAAATTGCCTACAAAATGGCTGCTATACTAAAAGAGATGAGTTTGACAATGCAAATGATTAATATTACTCATTTGCCTCAAATTGCTGCCGTAGGGAATCAACATATAAAAATATATAAAGAAGATATCAATAACATCACCAAAACCAGTATTTCTATTTTAAACGAAAATGAAAGAATCAGCGAAATTGCAGAGATGATTGGAGGTAAAAACAAATCTATATCTGCAATTAATCAGGCTAAAGAATTACTAAATTAAAGCGTATATTTACCAATTAGTAACAAAATAAAAATATGGCATATAACTTATTAAAAGGAAAACGGGGAATTATTTTTGGAGCATTAGATGAAAATTCTATAGCTTGGAAAACAGCGGAACAAGTTCATGCAGAAGGAGGAGTATTTGTTTTAACAAATGCTCCAATAGCAATGAGAATGGGACAAATTAATGAATTAGCAACTAAAACTAATTCTGAAATTATTCCAGCTGATGCAACTAATTTAGAAGATTTAGAAAATTTAATTAGTAAGTCTATGGAAATTCTAGGCGGTAAACTGGATTTTGTGCTTCATTCTATTGGAATGTCAGTAAATGTGAGAAAGGGAAATACATATACTAATCAAAATTATTCATTTACTCATAAAGGCTGGGATGTTTCTGCAGGTTCTTTCCACAAAGTTATGCAAGTTATTTACCAGAAGGATGCTATGAATGAATGGGGAAGTATTGTTGCTTTAACATACATGGCTGCTCAAAGAGTTTTTCCAGATTATAATGATATGGCAGACAATAAGGCTTATCTAGAATCAATAGCCCGTAGTTTTGGTTATTTCTTTGGAAGAGACAAAAACGTTCGAGTAAATACAATTTCACAGTCACCCACACCAACTACTGCAGGTCAGGGAGTTAAAGGTTTTGATGGGTTCATTGCTTATGCAGAAAAAATGTCTCCTTTGGGAAATGCAACGGCATTAGATTGCGCTAATTATACTGTAGCAATGTTTAGTGACTTAACGAAAAGAGTTACATTACAGAATCTTTATAATGACGGTGGATTTTCGAACATGGGAGTGAGTAATGAAGTAATGGAAACATTTATGAAATAATATTTTTTTCAGATGATTAAATCATCTATTTTAAATAAGTAAACGGTTTTATTTTAATTATGCTTATTAAATGCTTAATACAATTAAATATTCCTTTATAATACCTGTATTTAATAGACCTGACGAAATATATGAATTGTTAGAAAGTTTTTGTAATCAAAATTTTGTTGATGATTTTGAAATAGTTATTGTTGAAGATGGATCCACAAAAAGGTGTAATGAAATAATATCTGTTTTCAATTCTAAATTAGATATATCCTACTTTTATAAGGATAATTCTGGCCCTGGTTCATCTAGAAATTATGGAATGAGACTTGCAAAAGGTAATTACTTTATTATTCTAGATTCAGACTGTATTTTACCACCTCATTATTTAAATACTGTTCACCAATTTTTAGAGACAGAATTTTATCATTGTTTTGGTGGAGCTGACACCTCTAACAATAGTTTTTCTCCAATACAACAAGCTATAAATTATACAATGACCTCTTTACTATCTACAGGTGGAATTAGAGGTAATAAAAAAAGTTTACAAAAATTTGAACCTAGAAGTTTTAATATGGGGCTTTCAAAAGAAGTTTTTGATAAAACAAATGGGTTTTCTAATATACATCCTGGTGAAGATCCTGATTTGTCATTTAGAGTTTTAGAACTTAATTATCAAACTGTATTTATACCAAATGCCTTTGTATTTCATAAGCGCAGAATTACTTGGAGTAAGTTTTATTTACAAATTTCAAAATTTGGATTGGTAAGACCTATACTTAATATCTGGCATCCTAAATCTACTAAATTTATTTTTTGGTTGCCTACGATGTTCCTTCTATTTTCAATTTGTTCCATAACTTTTAGTGTGTACTTCAACAATTTGTTATTCTTAGTTCCTTTATCAAGTTATTTATTTTTAATTGTTGCTGATTCAACTATAAAAAATAAAAGTTTATTAGTAGGAGTGTATTCACTTTTTGCTCTTTTTATTCAATTTACAGCTTATGGTTTATCTTTCTTAAAATCTACTTTTTTAATAAACTTTTTAAAAAGAGATCCTGAAAAACAATTTCCTAAACTATTTTTTAAGTAAATTTATGAATAGCAATGTTTATAATGACCAAAGAAAATTCAAATAATCAAAAAAAAGGAAAACCAAAGATGTTTTTGCTATTTCTATTAATAGCAACTTTTATTTGGTTTCTATCTAAGTTTTCACGTGATTTTGTAGCAACTATAGATGTAGGAATTGAATATACAAATACCCCTCACGGAATTTTTGTTGCTGACGAAAATAAAAATATTATTTCTTTTGATTTGACTGCTAGTGGTTTTGATTTTCTGTATTATAAAATAAATAGACCTAAAATTTACATCGACCTAGGAAAATATTATAATTATGATAAATCATTTATTTTAATTCCGCCTGAGGATTTTAAGAGAATTATAGCGAATCAATTACAAAGCGGTATCATCATAAAAAATATTTCTACTAATAAACTTGAAATTCTACTTGATAAATTAGAAACTAAAAGAGTAAAAGTTACATTAATCGAAGATATTAGTTACACCGATGGATATAAGGCAGTTGGAGCTATTAAAATAATACCTGATTCTATCGAAGTTTCGGGGCCTGCCCATCAATTAGACACTTTGAATGAAATTTTCACAAACTTACTCTCAATCCCTAATGTATCCAAAAATATTTCTACGAAAGTTAGTTTAAATACTAGTTTTGAAAAAAAACTTTCTTTTGAAAAAAACGAGGTGAATATAAATATTGAAGTAAAGGAGTTCACACAAAAATCTATACTAATTCCATTAACTTTAAAAAACCCACCACCAAATTTAAATATTAAATTATTACCTGAAAGTATAATTATTGACTTTGATGTATCCTTAGAGAGTTTTAATAAAATTAAAATTTCTGACTTTTTGATTGAAATTGATTATCATAGTAAAAATGAATTAGAAAATTATATGATCCCAAAATTAATTAAATTTCCTGATTCTATTTTGAATGTTGAGATACGCCAGGATAAAGTAAATTATTTAATTTTAAAATGAAAATTATTGGACTAACCGGTGGAATAGGCAGTGGTAAAACTACAATTGCTTCTTTGTTTAAAAAAAAAGGTATTCCAATTTATATTGCTGATGAAAGAGCAAAAAATATTACAAACACTTCAAAATTAATTCGAAAACATATCATCGAACTTCTTGGAGAAAATGCTTACCAGGGTCATAAAATGGATCGAAATTATGTATCAAATAAAATTTTTAATGATGAAACCTTACTAAAAAAAATAAATGCAATTATTCATCCTAAGGTTACTGAAGACTTTGTAGAATGGTTAAAAAAACAAAAAGGACCCTACTGTATTAAAGAAAGTGCCATTCTCTTTGAAAATGGAAATTACAAATACTGTGATTACACAATTTTGATCACGGCACCTGAAGAAATTAAAATAAAAAGAGTGATGAAAAGAGATCAACTTACAATTCTAGAAATAAAAAGTAGGATAAAAAATCAATGGAGTGATGATAAAAAAAGTTTTTTAGCTGATACTATTATTGAAAATATTAAATTAGAAAATACAAAAGAATATATAAGTAAAATTCACCTGTACTTGCTTGAAAACATTAATAATGGCAAGATTTAATTTTTGTTAACATTTGGTTAAATAGACTAATCTCTAAATGTTAATACTATATTTTTGATTTATGAACAATAGGTTATTCCCCTTATTAATTGTTTTAATGACTCTTTCTCTTCTGGGAATCATGTTTTTGCAGGGATATTGGATAAAAAATTCTTATCAAAGTCGAGAAGAACAGTTTACTCTTAATGTTCGTCAACTTTTAATATCTGTTTCTAAAGAAATCCAATTAGAAGAAATTGAAAAGTATTATAACGTTTACAATAGTATTATAGATACAATACAAGTTCCTGATCAGGCTAGTTTTAATGAACTTATCTATACAATAACCAATGATAGGAAAGATGAAACCTATATTTTTTCAGATGGTGTACTTGAAGAAAATTATAAATTATCAACTAGTGCATTAGATCTTGAAATAGACAGTATACAATTTAAAAAAATTACCAGTAGGAAAATTACTACCAAAATTACATCAGGTGTTGATGGGAGCAAGAATGTTAAATCTAAAACAGAATCTTTTAAAAGATTAAAAGACTATGAACAAAATCAGTTTGAAAATGCTTACAAAAATATCCTAACCAAAACACCTATCCATAAAAGAATATCAGGAAAAAAAATTGAAGAATTAATAAGTATCCAACTTGAAAAGTTAGGATTAAGTACTAGCTTCGAATATGCTGTATACAGTAATGACCTTTCAACAAAGATACGTTCAAAAGATTTTACATTGGATCCCTCAATAACCTATGGAGTTCCATTATTTGTCAACAATGAATTAAAAACAAATTTTCAGCTTTTTGTAAACTTTTCTGACAAGAAAAATCTTGTTTTAAGTTCAATAATAGGTATGGCAATACTTTCTTTAATGTTTACTGGTTTTATAGTTTTCACCTATGCAAGCGCATTAAAACAACTATTAAAACAACGTCAGATATCCCAGATTAAAACTGATTTTATTAATAACATGACACATGAATTTAAAACACCCATAGCTACTATAAATTTAGCTCTTGATGCTTTAAAAAACCCAAAAGTTGAAGACAATAAGAAATTTATTCATCGATACCATAATATGATTCGCGAAGAAAATCGAAGAATGCATACACAAGTTGAAAATGTATTAAGAATCTCTAAACTAGAAAATGATGAATTAGATTTAGAAAAAGCTGCAGTTAATTTACATGAAATTATAACTGATGCGGTAACCCATGTGAGTCTGATTGTTGAAAATAAAGGCGGATATATTAAAACTCATTTTTTTGCAGAGAATTCAAATATATTTGGTAGTGATCTTCACTTAACTAACATCATAGTTAATATAATTGATAATGGAATTAAATATACAGAGGGTGCTCCAGAAATAGATATTTATACTGAAAATTTAAATAATTACGTTTTTGTAAAAATAGTAGACAAAGGAATAGGTATGAGTAAATCAGTACAAAAGAAAATATTTGAAAAATTTTATAGAGAGCAAATGGGTAATATTCATAACGTTAAGGGACATGGTTTAGGTCTTTCCTATGTTAAGCGAATATTGGACGACCATGATGCGGAAATAAATGTTGAAAGTGAAAAAGGGAACGGAAGTACCTTTATCATTAAATTAGAATTAATAACTTGATATTATGGAAATCGAAAACAAAAAAATTCTTTTAGTAGAGGATGATCCAAATTTTGGCACCGTCCTAAAAGATTATTTAACTATGAATGATTATGATGTAACTCATGCGAAAAATGGTTTGGAAGGCTTTGAAAAATTTAAAAAAGAAGATTTTAACCTCTGTATACTAGATGTTATGATGCCTTATAAGGATGGTTTTACATTAGCAAAAGAAATTCGAGAGAAAAATACTGATATTCCGATTATATTTTTAACAGCTAAAGCACTCAAAGAAGATGTTTTAAAAGGTTATAAAGTTGGTGCTGATGACTATTTGAATAAACCTTTTGATAGTGAGGTTCTTTTAATGAAAATTAAAGCTATAATGCAACGTAAAACTACCGATACAGTCACAGAAAGTAAAGAATTTGAATTTAACATAGGTAGTTTTTTCTTAAACTCAAGACTTCGTTTTTTAACATATAACAATGAAAATCCAATAAAATTATCTCCAAAAGAAAATGACTTACTAAGATTATTGGCATTACACAAAAATGATTTGATGCCACGTGAATTAGCGCTAACAAAAATTTGGAGAGATGATAACTACTTTACGTCTCGTAGCATGGATGTCTATATAGCAAAATTACGAAAGTACTTAGGTAAAGATGAAGAAGTTGAAATTATAAATATTCATGGTGAGGGATTTCGTCTATTAATAAAAAGTGAAGTAGATCATTGATTGAATATTGTCTTTAAATTTTTTAGGGCATAGTTTGGAAATTTTCTATCAATTTAAATATTTCACGAGTATTCGTATTGTATTTAAACCAGTTTATATTTTTGTTCTTTCTAAACCATGTTCCTTGTCTTTTCGCGAATCTTCTTGTGTTTTTTTTAATGTCTTCTATTGCCTGCTTTTTTGTAATGATTCCTTCCATAAAGTCAAAAATTTCTCTGTAACCAACTGTTTTTAGAGCATTTAATTTTTTGTTTATAAATAAATCTTTAGCTTCTTCAAATAAACCATCCGATATCATCTGGTTTACTCTTTTATTTATTCTATCATAGACAACTTCTCTATCGGCTTCAAGACCTATATAAATAGTTTCAAACTCTCTAGATTTATGTTCTGATTTTAAAAAAGAAGAATAAGGTTTGTTTTGTGACTCACAAACTTCCAATGCTCGAATTATTCTATGATGATTTCTTAAATCGACTTTGTTATAATAATTAGGGTCTTTTTCTTTTAATCTATTTTGTAAATATTCAATCCCTTTTTCTTGAAAATCATTATTTAAACGATTTCTAATACGTTGTTGGACTAATGGGAATTCGTCCAATCCTTTTACTACAGCATCTATATAAAGTCCAGAACCTCCAACCATTACTGCTTTTGAATTTTCTTTAAATAATTCATTTAATTTTTTTATCGATTCTGTTTCAAAATCGCCAACTGTATATGGCTCGTGGATTGATTTTTCTTGAATAAAATGATGCTTGACTAATTTTAATTCTTCTTTAGTTGGTACCGCAGTTCCAATAGTCATTTCTTTGTAAAATTGTCTGGAATCAGCTGAAATTATATCACATGAAAAATGATTAGCAACCTTAATCGATAATGAAGTTTTTCCGATTGCAGTAGGTCCTACTATACAAATAAGTAACGGTTTTTTTTGCACGTATAAATTTAAGTAAAATACTTTTAGAAGCTATTCTAAGTTTATAATTTTTTGAACTTTATATTTACGTAAATAGCTTTGAATAATATACTGAGTATCTCTATTATTTTCCATTGGATTAATAATAGATTTTAATACTTCTGGGGTATTAATTTGAAAATTTAAATTATAATAACCATAACCCTTATAGATTCCATTTTCGATTAATATTACAGATCTCTCGTCTAAAAAACGCCCTTTATCAATTATAAGCATATGTTCAAATTGGTAACTGCTTTTTTCAATATACTTCTGTACTCTGAGGTTATACTCAGATACTTTTTCTTTATTAATACAAGCACCATTGCAAGTTTTTAAATCATAATTAAAACAGGTGTTCACACTTTTTTCAAGATGATTTAATTTTTGACATAATTGAAATTCGTCGGTTATTTTATATAAGAAATTTTTTGCTTGTTGATAGTTGCTAAATGTTGTTATAATCTTATCACCTGAATTTTGCTTAGTATTTTTTCCAATTTTTAAATTTAAATAACCGTTATCATCATAAAATGAATATAATTGACTTTTAAATACATTTCTTTTTAAGGCGTGATTAAAGACAGGTTTTAGTGTTTTAATCTCTTGGCTTTCTTTTAAAAGCGCTATTAAATCATTACCAGTTTCTTCATAACTAACCGAGAAGACTTCCAACTGAATTTTTTTTGATTTCTTATTATCATTAGTAAAATGTTGAATAATTCTTTTTCTAATATTTTTACTTTTACCTACATATATTATTTTTCCATTTTTGCGATGTATATAATAAACCCCTATCGTTGTTGGTAAGGTATTTATAATATCAAGTAGCCTTGGTTCTAATTGTCTTTTAGCATCTTTTTTTATAATATTAGAGATGATTTCTTTTTTTAAGTCTTTTTCAAGTAAAAGTTTAAAAAGTTCAACAGTGGCTTTTGCGTCTCCTTGAGCTCGATGTCGGTCAGAAATTGGAATTCCTAAAGATCTAACTAATTTACCAAGACTGTAGGATGGAAGATCAGGCAAAAGTTTTTTTGACAATTCAACTGTGCACAATATTTCTTTTTCAAATGAATAACCAAGTCTATCAAATTCTGTAGCCAAAATTCTATTGTCGAACTGTGCATTGTGAGCGACTATTATACAGTTCTTAGTAATTTCAATGATTCGTTTTGCTACCTCGTAAAATTTTGGAGCATTGTAAAGCATTTTATTATTGATGCCAGTCAAGTTTACAACAAAGGGTTGAATATTTTTTTCAGGATTCACTAAACTACAGAATTGATCTACTATTTCATGACCATCAAATCTATATATAGCGATTTCAGTAATACCTTCTTCATTGTATTTACCTCCGGTGGTCTCAATATCTAAAATTGCATACAAATTATTTTTTTTTTGTATTGGTCCTTCTACCAAAGATGGAACTTCCTAGTCGAATCATCGTGCTTCCGTTACGAATAGCTATTCGATAGTCATCGCTCATTCCCATAGATAACTTATTGATCTGATTATTCGATCTATTTACTTTATCATAAAAGATTTTTAATTCCTTAAACTCTTGATTAATTTTTATTTGATTATCAGTAAAAGTAGCCATCCCCATTAAGCCAACTATCTTAATATTTTTGAATGACTCATATTCTTCAGAATTTAAAAAATCAGTTGCTTCTTTTTCAGTAAAACCAAACTTGCTTTCTTCTGATGCAATTTTAATTTGTAGCAAACAATTAATAACTCGGTTGTTTATTTTTCCTTGTTTATTGATCTCTCTTATAAGCCTGTAGCTATCTACCGAATGAACTAAACTAATAAATGGAGCCATATATTTTACTTTATTGCGTTGAATATGCCCAATCATATGCCATTCGATATCTTTTGGTAATTTGTCATATTTTTCAACTAGTTCTTGAATTTTATTTTCACCAAAAACTTTTTGTCCACACCTATAAGCTTCTAAGATATCATTTATAGGTTTTGTTTTCGAAACTGCTACTAAAGAAACTTCAGAGGGTATTTTTAAGATTATATTTTCAAGATTATCTTTTATACTCATTCTTTAAAATTCATAAATCGTAATACCACTTCGCAATTTAGGTTCTATAAAAGTACTTTTTGGAGGCATCGTAAGGCCTTCATTGGCAATATTTTTTAATTCTTGGATAGTGACTGGAAGTAAATTAAAACCAACAGCAAAGTCGCCAGAGTCAATCATTGATTTTAAATAAGCCAAATCTGAATTTCCATGTGGATACTCGATTCGATCATTATTACGTAAATCCTGAATTCCTAGTATAGGTTTTAAGATAGTATTGTATAAAATTTGAACATCTAAACTATCCAATGAATTTTTGATTATATATTCCTCTTTTCTTAAATAGAGCGAATAGTATTCCCCATCTAAATACATACTATAATGATGCTTTTTTGTTGGTTTATAATAAATACAGCCTCTATTTTCAATACGATAATATTGATCGATTGAAATTAAAAATTCTTCTTTACTCAGTCCATTTAAATCTCTTATCAATCTATTAAATTCATAAATTTTTAAATCACTTTCAGGAATTAAATAACTCATGAAAAAATTATATGCTTCTTTACCTGTATGGTTTGGGTTTTCTTTTTCAAGATCTAAAGCTAAAAGACTTGAGGAAGCTGATCTATGATGTCCATCAGCAATATAGAGTTTACTCATTTGAGAAAAGATACTTTCTACTCTACCAATAATTGATTTATTATCAATATTCCACAAATGATGAGTATCTCTGTAAGTAGTTGTAAATTCATACTCAGGTCTTGATTGCATGACGGTTTCTAATATTTCCTTTAATTCTTTGTTATCTGGATAAGTTAATAACACAGGCTCTGAGTTAAACCCTACAATTTTTAAATATTGTTGAAATAACACTTCTTTTTTTAATAAAGTATTTTCGTGTTTTCTAATTACGTTATTTTGATAATCTAAAGCACTAGCTCCAGCAATAATTCCATTAAATTCATGTCCGTCTTTATTGATAATTTTATAAAAGTAAAAGCTTGGATTTTTATCTTGAATAAAACTACCTTCTTCTTTAAACTCCTTGTATCGATTTTTTACTAGTGTATAACGGCGCTCGCCAGTAATTCTTTTTTGGTATTTATATCCTGGGTTTAAAATATGTAAGAAAGAAAATGGATTATCACGTAAGCGAGCATTTTTTTCCTTTGCCGAATAACTTTCGTAAGATCTAGAGGCAATTAATCCTACTTTATCTCGTGTAGGACGAACAGCTTTAAAAGGAATAATTTTTGCCATAAGTTAATTAGTAAATTAGGAAAATTATAAAAATTGTTTTGATACTTTTTCAGCCTTTCTACTTTCGCTGTAATCGTAAAATCCTTCACCACTTTTTATACCTAATTTTCCAGCGGTAACCATATTTACAAGAAGGGGACAAGGGGCATATTTTGGATTTTTAAAACCGTCATACATTACATTCAAAATAGATAAACAAACGTCTAATCCAATGAAGTCTGCCAATTGTAAAGGTCCCATTGGATGAGCCATTCCTAATTTCATTACGGTATCTATTTCTTTTACACCAGCTACTCCATTATAAAAAGTTTCAATAGCCTCATTAAGCATAGGCATTAAAATACGATTAGCAACAAAACCAGGATAGTCATTTGCTTTTACAGGAATTTTATTAAGATTTTCAGAAATTTTTTGAACTACTTCGAACGTTTCTTGGCTTGTATTGAACCCTTTAATAATTTCTACTAACTTCATTACAGGAACAGGATTCATAAAATGCATCCCAATAACCATTTCAGGTCTTGATGTAACGGAAGCAATTTGGGTAATGGATATAGAAGATGTATTGGTAGCCAATATAGTTTCCTCTGGACAAAACTTTTCTAAATCTTTAAATATTTTTAGTTTTAATTCTAGATTCTCAGTAGCTGCCTCTACAACTAAACTAGCATATTGAACACCTTCCTTAAGATTGGTATAAGTTGTTATGTTATTAAGTGTACGTTGTTTATCTTCCTCGGAAATTTTTTCTTTACTAACCATTCTATCTAAATTTTTAGATATGGTAGTCATTCCCTTTTTTAATGAATGTTCTGATATGTCAACCAATTGTACTTTATAATCAAATTGAGCGAAAGTGTGTGCAATTCCATTTCCCATGGCTCCTGCACCTATAACTGCAACGTTTTTCATATTTATAAACCGATACCGGTAATTTAAATTAATCTATAGGGTTTTAAAATTTTCTATTATTTTCATAGCTACTCTTAATGCTTCAGTTCCTTGCGATAGCGTTACAATTGGTGTAATATTATTAGTTATTGCATCAGCAAAGGCTTCTAGTTCATCTAAAATTGCATTGTTTGTATTGACATTTGGATTTTCAAAATAAATTTGTTTTTGGATTCCTTCCGCATTGGTTAAAATCATTGCAAATTCATCAGGGTTTTTTGGTGCATCCTTCATTTTTACCACTTCACATTTTTTTTCTAAAAAATCGATAGATATGTATGCATCTTTTTGAAAAAACCTTGACTTTCGCATATTTTTCATAGAAATTCTACTTGCAGTTAAATTTGCAACACAGCCGTTTTCAAATTCTATTCTTGCATTTGCTATATCTGGAGTTTGACTTATTACAGAGACTCCATTTGCAGTAACTGTTTTAACTTTTGAGTTCACCACACTTAATATAGCATCAATATCATGAATCATTAAATCTAATACTACAGATACATCAGTTCCACGAGGATTAAATTCTGCTAAACGATGTGCTTCAATAAACATTGGATTAACTATTTGATTATTAACAGCAGTAAAAGCAGGATTAAAACGTTCTACGTGACCAACCTGACCTCGTACACCTTTTTTTTTAGCTAGTTCTCTAATTTCTTCAGCTTCTTGAACAGTTTTAGTAATAGGTTTTTCAATAAATAAATGTTTGCCAGCATTTAAAACTTTTTTTGCACAATCGCTGTGGTATCGGGTGGGAGTAACTACGTCTACTATGTCACAAGCATCAATGAGTGACTCTATAGTTTTATAACTTTTATAACCAAATTTTTCAGATATATTTTTTGCAGCTTCAGGATTTGAATCGTAGAATCCTACTAAATTGTATTTTTCCGATTGATTTAATAGTTTTAAATGTATTTTTCCAAGGTGACCAGCACCTATAACACCTGCATTTAACATCGATATTTATTTTACGCAAATATAACTTTTTTTAACCTTTTTTTATTTTAAATTTCCTGAAACTATTTTAATTAATTTTTACAAATTTGAATCTTGATTACCTATTTTTGAATTAAATTTCAATTTTTTGTTAGATACTTTTGCACATAAAGGAAAAAGAAAACATTTGGTAGATGTCCTTGCAAAAAAAGGAATTACCAATAAAAAAGTATTAAAGGCTATTGGTGTAATTCCTCGTCATTTATTTATGGATTCTGGTTTTGTTGATCATGCCTATATCGATAAAGCTTTTCCAATAGGGGCAGAGCAAACTATATCACAACCCTTTACAGTAGCTAAACAGACAGAACTTCTAAATTTAGAAAAAGGAGCAAAAATTTTAGAAATAGGTACCGGTAGTGGATTTCAGACTGCAGTTCTTATCGAGATGGGCATGCAAGTCTTCTCTATTGAACGTCAAAATGAATTATTTAAAAAAACAAAACTTTTTCTACCAAAGTTAGGATATCGAGCAAAAAAATTAATTTTTGGTGATGGTTACAAAGGTTTTAAAGAGGAAGCACCATTTGATGGAATTTTGGTAACAGCCGGAGCACCATTTGTTCCAAAGCCTTTAATGTCTCAATTGAAAATAGGAGGTAGGTTGGTTATTCCAATCGGTTCTAAGAATCAAATTATGACGTTAATTACAAGAATTTCTCAGACTGAATTTAAAAAAGAAGAATTTGGAGAATTTCGCTTTGTTCCTTTGTTAGAAAATAAAAATTAATGGGTATTAAAGCTCTAAACTTAATGGGTTATGATCTTCACAATGTTTTTTAACTGCATCTTGACCTTTTTTTATGTACGATTCATTTAATCGGATTCGATATTATTTAAATTTCATAAGAGGAATTTCATAACCACATGAAGTTTGAATTAAATAGATATCCATTACTACAATTTGTCATAGTTTAATATTTTTAAAGGATTTCCCATTCTATTTATTAAAATTCTTTTTAATTCTACTTAAGTCTCGCTTATTATCTCGATCTTTTATAGTTTCACGTTTATCGAAGAGTTTTTTTCCTTTGCACAATGCAATTTCAACTTTTGCAAAACCTTTATCTGTTGTAAACAATAGGAGCGGTATGATTGTAAGCCCAGAATTTTTAACTTGCTTTTCCAGTTTTCTTAATTCATTTCGATTTAATAATAATTTTCGTTCACTTTTTGGGGCATGATTAAAATGTACAGCATGAGAATATTCTTGTATAGTCATATTAATAACAAATAGCTCATTATTATTAAATTCGCAAAATGCTTCAGTTATGGATGCCTTTCCTTCGCGAATTGCTTTTATTTCTGTACCACGCAGTACAATTCCAGCATTAAGCTTATCTAATATTTCATATTCAAATCTTGCTTTTTTATTTTTTATTTTAATGGTTTTTTGTGTTGCCATATCTAACAAAAGTAGGTAAACTATTTGGGGTATTTTTTACTTATTATAATATTATTGAATATTTGATGTTTTAAACTTTTTTTTAAAAAATTCAACTCTTTTTTCGAATGAAGAAGTATCAATTGGATTATGTACTGCTTCAAATAATTTCATAATTTGATCAGAGTGATTTTCTCTCTTTTGCTTCAATAAATTAAAATGAACAAAATTACTCCACATGACTGCTTTTATTTTAGTTTCGTCTTTATTCCACATTCTCAATTCTACAAATAGACTTGTAGATTTGTAATTGAGTAATTGTGATTCGATTACAATATTTTCCATCAAAAAAGCAGGGTTTATATATGCAATTTGATTACTTCCTACCACCCAACTAATACCCGAATCTTTGGCCATTGCATATATATCGATACCGTAGTAATTTTTTATTTGATCTTCACGAGCATTGGTGAAATAATTTAAATAAGCTGCATTATTTAAATGGTTAAATGGGTCACAATCCTGAAATCTTATTATTGCTTTACTTTTTAATATTTTATCAAATTTTTTCATAATCTCTCTAATTCGTTTTTAATTATGAGGTTCATTTCCTCTATTGCTTCGTATAAATAATTATTATCATTCATTGTATAGGTCATAAATACAGCTCCTTGAATATGACTATAAAGCCTTCTTGCAAAATTTATGGAGTCAATATTTTTGTTTATTAGCCCATTTTCTTTACCCTGATCTATCAATTTGGCGATATTTAATTGAGTTTTATTGATAATTAGCATTACCTCATGGTGTAGTTTGTTATTTTGATTTTTTTCATTAACACCGATGTTCAGAATTGGGCAACCTCCAATTTTTTTACTAAAGTCATAATAATTTTTATAAAAATCTGTAATTAAATATAGTTTTTGTAGTGGTGATTTATTTTTATTTTGATGAATGCTGATACCCTTCAAAACTTGATTTATACTGAAGTGAAAAGCTTTAATTGCAAGTTCTTCTTTATTTTTAAAATTTCCATATATTGCCCCTTTTGTAAGCCCAGTAGCAGCTGTTAAATTTGACATTGAAGTAGCTGAATATCCTTTTTGATTGAATATTGGAGCTACTTTTTCAAGAATATATTTAGTTGTTTTTTCAGATTTAGTCATCATTATTCATCTATTTTAGTCAAATTTATATAAAATATACCAAATGGTATAAATATTTTAAATTAAATATTAAAAACCTTTTTTATATATTGTATTAATAAACTAAAAAAACAATTTTATGAAAAAAAATACTTCCTTATTTTTAATGTTATTATTTTCAATATTAACTTTTGCTCAAACTAATAACTACAATGTTGGAGATATTGTAGATGATTTTACAGTAACCGATGTCTACGGTATTGAACACAATCTATATGAATATGCTGATGCTGGAAAGCACATTTATTTAGATTTCTTTTATGATACTTGTGGTCCCTGTCAGACATGGCAGTCAACCTTTAGCGAATTTTATGATAAATATGGTTGCAATGGCGGGGATTTAGTAATGTTATCTATAAATAATGGTACCGATTCTGATGAAGAAGTTCTTCTATACGGAGAAACTTACGGTGGCCCTTTTAATCTTCCACCTGCTGTTAGTGCAGATGGTGGATCTGGTAGTGTAAATAGTAACTTTGGCGTTAGTGCCTTTCCAACTTTTTGTTTAATTGGTCCAGATAGAACTCTTTTGAATCGCGATATTTGGCCTTTAACCGATATTACAACTTTTGAAGCAACTTTCCCAAATGGTGTTGATCCTGAAGTTATGGAATGTACAATTTTGGGATCAACAGATCTTCAAACTGTTAAATTTACAATTGTACCTTCTATTTCAAACGGACAGAATATTTCTCTAGTAATGGAAAATCAAATAGCTGAAAAAATTCAAGTTTTTGATTTAACTGGAAAAAAAGTGTATTCACAAAAAGTAAACGCTAACAATATGGTTTTTAGCTTAAATGTTAGTTCAGGAACTTATTTAGTTAAAGTAATTACTGAAAATAGATCAACAACAAAAAAGATAATTATTAGATAAGTTTGACTTAATTATATAAAAATCTTTAGAAATATTTGATGTTTTTTGTTTTTAAGAACTAACTATTTACTAAATCATTTTTATTTCTAAATACTAGCTGTTCGTTTATGTTTAGTAAAATCTAAATTTTAAAGGCAAAATGATAAATTCTTGATAATTAAATCAGATATTAATGTCTCTTTGGATAGTTCAATTTTTAAGTATTTTTGTAACTGATTGAAAAACCAATATATGATTCTATTAAAAAAGCTATTTGGAGTTAATAATTTGCCTAAAGAACCAAAAATGATAATCCCTTGGATACCATTAACTTCTTCAAAACAACTGGAGGATGTTTTAAAACAATCACAGGAAAAACCAGTTGTTATTTTTAAACATTCGACTCGCTGTGGAATTAGTCGAATGGTCTTGCGTCAATTTGAAAAGCAATTAGATTTTGAAGCGAATCGTGTAAAATTCTATTTTTTAGATTTACTTACTTATAGAGAAATCTCAAATGAGATTGCCTCAAATTTTAAGGTTAATCATCAAAGTCCGCAATTAATAATAATAAAATCGGGTACTGTTCTTAATCATTGTTCTCATTATGAAATAAATGCGACTATTTTAAAAAAATATATTTAATTTACTTTTATTAACAAATTATATTTTTATGGCTGGTAATATTTTACCAATACATTCACCAAATCCGATGCGTAAACCATTTTTTTCTGAATGCGCTCTCATAATAACAGTATCGTTATCTTGAATAAATTTCCGTTCTTTATTATTTTTTAATAGAACAGGATTTTGACCCCTCCAACTTAATTCTAACATGGATCCATAACTATCTTTTGTTGGCCCAGAAATCGTACCACTTCCCATCATATCTCCAGATCGTAAATTACAACCATTAACTGTATGATGTGTTAACTGTTGTGCCATTGACCAATACATATACTTAAAATTAGAATTAGCAACTATAGTTTCCGAATCATTCTCAGGTTGGATGGCTACCTGTAATTTAATATCAAAATTTTTATTATCACCATGAGCTAAATAGGGCAGAGGAGTTGGATCTTGAATTGGACCGTTAGTTCTAAAAGGTTCTAGTGCATCTAAAGTAACTATCCAAGGAGAAATTGTAGATGCAAAGTTTTTTCCTAAAAAAGGACCTAAGGGGACGTATTCCCAAGCTTGAATATCTCTTGCACTCCAATCATTAAATAATACCAATCCAAAAATGTAATCTTCAGCTTCCTGTATAGGAATTCTGTGTCCTAAATGATTTGAATCCATCGTAATAAATGCCATTTCTAATTCAAAATCAACTAATTTAGAGGGGCCGAACCCAGGGATGCCATCTTCTCCAGGTTTAGTCTGTCCATAAGGTCTATGGATGGGAGTTCCTGAAGGGATAATTGATGAACTGCGTCCATGATAACCAATTGGGATTCTCAGCCAATTTGGTAATAAAGCATTTTCAGGATCTCGAAAAAGGGACCCTACATTTGTTGCATGTTCTTTACTAGCATAAAAATCTGTATAATCACCTATATCTACTGGTAATTGCATTTCAATTTCATCTATAGAAAATAAAACTACTTTTTTATGTTCTTCATTATTTCTAAGTTTATCATTGCTGTCTAAAAAGATATCGGATATACGGTTACGAACTAATCTCCAAGTTTTTCTCCCGTCTGCAATAAAATCGTTTAAACTGTCTTGCATAAAAATATCATCCGTTAAATCTATTCCATCAAAATAACCAAGCTGATGAAGAGCTCCAAGATCAATTGCATAATCACCAATACGAGAACCGATTGTGATGATATCATCTCTAGTAAGAAAAACTCCAAAAGGAATGTTTTGAATTGGAAAGTCTGAATTTACTGAAGTTTCAATCCAAGATTTTCTAGAAGGATCGTTAGCAGAAAGTGACATATATAATATTATTTTTTTGTTAGTAAAATCTTTATCAAAGATATAATTTTAGTTAAATTATAAGGTATGCTTTTTGTATTTTTGATTTTAATTTTTTAGAAAAATATTTATGATAAAAGATAAGCAAATTTTTGATTTGATTCGAGAAGAAGAACTAAGACAATTACAGGGTTTAGAGTTAATAGCATCTGAGAATTTTGTAAGTAATCAAGTACTTGAAGCAACAGGGTCTGTTCTTACTAATAAATATGCGGAAGGGTATCCTGGAAAAAGATATTATGGTGGATGTGAGATAGTTGATGAAGTTGAACAACTAGCAATTGATCGAGCTAGAACTCTCTTTGGCGCAGATTATGTTAATGTTCAACCCCATAGTGGTTCACAAGCCAATACTGCTGTTTTTTTCGCTTGTTTAAAACCGGGTGATACCTTTTTAGGTTTCGATCTTTCTCATGGCGGACATCTTACTCACGGATCGCCTGTTAACTTTTCTGGAAAATTATACAATCCTGTTTTTTATGGAGTGGATAAAATAACAGGTTTAATTAACATGGATGTAGTAGAGGAAATTGCAATACGTGAAAAACCTAAGATGATTATAGCTGGAGCCTCTGCCTATTCAAGAGAATTTGATTATAAACGATTTAGAGAGATCGCAGATAAAGTAGGTGCAATTTTACTAGCAGATATTTCACACCCTGCAGGACTGATTGCTAAAGGCATTATTAGTGACCCAATACCTTATTGTCATATTGTTACCACTACTACTCATAAAACTTTAAGAGGACCACGAGGTGGGATGATAATGATGGGGAAAGATTTTGAAAATCCTTTTGGAATTAAGTTAAAAAATGGAAATTTAAAAAAAATGTCTTCATTATTAAATAGTGGAATCTTTCCTGGAAATCAAGGAGGGCCACTAGAGCATGTTATTGCAGCTAAAGCAATAGCCTTTGGTGAAGCATTAACTGATGATTTTTTGCATTATTCTGTACAAGTAAAGAAGAATGCAAAAGTAATGGCAAAAGCTTTTATGGATAAAGATTATCAAATTATTTCTGGAGGTACTGATAACCATATGTTATTAATAGATTTAAGAAATAAAGATATTACAGGAAAAGAAGCAGAAGAAGCCCTTGTAAAAGCAGATATAACGGTCAACAAAAATATGGTCCCTTTTGATGATAAATCTCCATTTGTTACCAGTGGTATCCGAATAGGAACACCTGCGATCACTACTAGAGGTTTAGTTGAAGCTGATATGCAATTAGTCGTTGATTTAGTTGACGAGGTAATTATGAATTTTAATGATTTAGAAAAACTTGATGCAATTGCGTTAAAAGTTAACAAATTAATGGCTGGAAGAGAATTATTCAGCATCTAAATATTGTAAACTATATGAGATTTTTTTTTCTTTTAACTTTTTATCTATTTTTTTGTTCAAATTTTTTTGCTCAAATACAATTTAATGAGGAAGCGCTTTTACTTGGATGCTCAAACTCCTCTTACGGACTAGGAACTTATGGTGGTGGAATTTCTTTTTTCGATTTTGATAAAGATGGTTGGGATGACATAACTGTTTCATCGGAAACAGGAGACCCAGTCAGATTTTATAAAAATAATACAGGTGTTTTTTCACAAATAGATTTTATTTCTTTTGATCCGCTATTTGAAACAAAAACAGTGCAATGGATAGATTTTGATAATGATGGTGATTATGATTTGTTTGTTACTAGTTTTTCTGATTCCAATATATTATATCAAAATATTGGAAATATGGTTTTTGAAGATGTCACTATATCATCAGGATTAATTCTTAATGACAATTCTAATTATGGAAGTTCATGGGGAGATTATGATAAGGATGGGTTTTTAGATGTTTTTATATGTTCTAGGAGTGATTTTCAAGAAGATGATACTCAAAATTATTTATATCACAATAACGGTGATGGAACATTCTCTATTGTAAATGATCAAGCTGGAATTGATAACAATCACAATCTCTCATTTTGCTCATCCTTTTTTGACTATAACAACGATGGTTGGCAAGACTTATATATCGCAAACGATAAAATCGACACACAAAATTTATTATACAAAAACAATGGAAATGGAACCTTCACTGAGGTAGGTGAAGAAACCGGTACTAATATTTCAATGGATGGTATGTCTACTACAATCGGAGATTATAACGAAGATGGTTGGTTAGATATTTATGTAACAAACACAATAGCTGGTAATGTTTTTTTAAAAAATAATGGTGATGGTACTTTTACCGATGTTGCAAGTACCAATGGTACTTTATTCGAATCTGCGGCTTGGGGAGCTGTTTTTTTAGATGCTGAAAACGATACTGATTTGGATTTATATGTAAGTGGGGAATTAGATGGTAGTACCAGTTTTTTACCCTCTGCATTTTATGAGAATAATGGAAATGGTAATTTTTCAATTCCAATGTCTGCAGGTTTTGAAAATGATACTGCTAGAAGCTTTTCAAATGCAATTGGAGATATTAATAATGATGGTTATCCCGATATAACAGTTTTAAACTACGAACCTGATGACATATTTGTATGGAATAATATAAGCGATCATAATAACAATTGGTTGAAAGTTAAATTAGAAGGAGTTATAAGTAATCGGCAAGGAATCGGTTCTTGGATCGAAATTTCTATAGATGGAAACAAACAATACCGTTATACATTATGTGGGGAAGGTTTTTTAGGCCAAAATTCTGCTTATGAATTTTTTGGACTAGGATTGGCAAGTTCCGTCGATTATATAAAAGTAACTTGGCTTAGTGGTCAAGTTGATGTTATTGAAAATCCCTCTATAAATAGCCACATAACAATTATAGAAGGGGGTGAATTAGGAATGAATGAAAATCATGAGAATAATTTATTAGTTTACCCGAACCCAGGTAAAAAGTTTCATATTAAAATAAATAATTTTAACGAAAAAATGATTTTGTACGTATCTGATGTTACAGGAAAGATTTTGTATAGTAGGTTTCAACCATCTAAAGATATAAGTATTGATTTGAGTGAATTTAGTAGCGGTGTATATTTTTTAAATATTTTTAATGAGTCACAAAAATTTACCAAAAAGTTAATTATCAACTAATAAAACCTTTTAATTAAATAAAAAAAACTACATTTGTAGCTTAATTAAATAAATTTTTAAAATAATGCAAACAGGTACAGTTAAATTCTTCAATGCTTCCAAAGGATATGGTTTTATTACTGAAGATGACACAAACACAGAACATTTTGTTCACATCTCTGGATTAATCGATGAAGATATTCGTGAAGATGACAAAGTTGAATTTGAATTAAAAGAAGGTAAAAAAGGAATGAACGCAGTAAATGTGAAAGTTCTTTAATATAAATATCATTTTTTAATAAAAAGCCTTTTTAAATTGAAAAGGCTTTTTTTATGTTCCTTCATCAGGATAAATAATACTTTCATAGGCTCCAGCATCGGGAGCTGAAACATTTCTGCTTGAACCATTTCCATCAAATGGAACAGTTAAAGCATCTGCTGGATCTGCAATTCCATCTGCACCAGAGACATCGGTTTCTATATTAAAATCATTTAGCGTAGTATTCAAAAACGAGGGATTCTGATTTCTAACAATACTGAGGTATAAACTTTCATTTAGAAAATCATAATTTAAATCATCTTCAAAATTTCCGTTAGGATCATCAAATCGGATTAAACTATTTTTAAAATTAAAGTTAAAAGCAGCTTCTTGACTTTGAGTGAATATTAATTCTCTGGCTTCATTGCCATATATAATACAATTTATAAAATTTGCTTCGATTAAGTCTGATGTAATAAATTCATTTTCACCAATCTGTAAAACGTTATCTATTGAAACAGCAGGAAATACTCTAAAGTTATTAGTCCAGTAATTTACAAATGTTGAATGTATAAAATTATATTTACCCCCTAAACTACATGATAAAGATGTTTGTCCACTGTTATTTATGATAAGATTTTCACCATAGATGTCCCCTGTACGAGCTAATAAGCCAAAATTCGAAGTGTTGTATATTTCAACATTTTTTAATGTTAAGGTGCGATCTCCATCATTACTATCCATCAATATTCCTACTATTGAGTTTTTAATGGTTGTATAACTAAACTCATGATTAGTACTACCAGCAGTTAGCCAAATGGTTCCCCATTGTCCTGGTACATCAGCAAATGATGGTTCCAATCGATCACCTTCAAAGATAATTTGATTTTCCATCAACTCTGAGTCGCTACTGGGTAATCCATTTGATTTTATAGAAGCTGTATTTGCAACTAAAATTCCACTATCTCTATGAAAATGAATTCTAGCTCCAGCTTCAACTATTAACGATTTGTTGGGAGCTACTGCTGCATAACCATAAATAACATATGGTTTTTCATTCGTAAAATTCAGTTGATCATCGTCTAAATAAAAACCTTCTATTAAAATTGGTTCTTCTTCGGTACCAAGGTTTAAAGTCTCTACAGTTCCATCTGAATTTTGTTCAGGGAAAAGAAAAACAGCATCTTTTACTAAAGTAATTAAGTTAACATTTTGAGTGTTGTTCCCTGAATCAAATACAATTTTATCTTCGTATAAATATGAATTTTCTGGATTTGGAAAATTATCGATATCAATGGTGGTTTCAATAAAAACAAAAATACTGTCATTAGCTAAAATATTGATGTCCTGAAATATTTTTCCCGGAATGCCATCAACATTTAAACGATAGCTTGATGATTCTCCGTCTGATAATTGAATGTTAGGGATGTTTATATCTTGACTACTGCGATTATAAACTTTTAGTGTTCGAGTACTGGATCCAATATTTGTGAAAATTGTATCTAAAAAAATGGTGTCTTGAGAAAACTCTAAATTTCCTGAACTAGGAATAGATTCAAAATCATTTCGACAAGAACTCCACAAAAAAATAGTAAAAATTAGGACTAAGCCATAAATATATCTCAAAGCAATTAGTTTTTTTAATTCATGTAAAAGTATAACTTTTTACTTTATTATTTCTTCCTATTTTTTTAAATCAATAATTTATAAATCTCTTTTTTTAAGAATAACATACGAACCATATAAAAACAAGTAGGTCCATATTAAAACAATTACTACTGTTATGAATTGAACGCTATAATCTTTGTCGAATGCTTCCCCTAATTGATTTGCAGCAGACTGTACAGCACCTAGCCTAGAAAAAGGTTCTTTGATTAAATTTGACATGGATGTTAACGGAAATAATTGCATGATGCTATCTACTGAATCAGAATCCCTGAACATTTCCCATTTTAAAAAACCGTAAATTATACCTTCTACAATACTCCAAATTAACAAAAAACCTAAAGCAAATGCAGACCTTTTTACTAGTATTCCAATAAACAAACAAAATGAAAAAAAACCAATTAGATTAATAAAATAAGCTAAAAGATACTCTGTGTCGCTAAAAATAATTCCAATTTCATTATAGTCAGAGAATATAAATCCTAATATTAAAGACACGATAAAAACAAATAAAGTTGAAACAAAAGAAAATAATACCACAGTTAAGAATTTAGAAAGAATAAATTCTTTTTTGCTTAAGCCGTCAATTAAATTTTGTTTAAGTGTCCTATTGCTGTATTCATTAGCCATCATAGAAACTATAACAATTGCAAGAAATAATTTTAAAATAGCAGCTATCCAAGTGTTAAAATGCCATATGAATGGAAAATTAAATATTCCTTGATCAGCAATTCTAAAATGAAAATCACCAAACTTAAACTCAATCGAAGCTATTAAAGCTATAAAGGTTATTAAGATAAAATATACAATTGAAATAACTTTTGCTGATTTATTATATTTTAATTTGTGAAGTTCTATTGATAATAAACGTAACATATTAGCCGATTTAGTTTTTAATTAGTTGGATTTGGTAAGTTCTAAAAATTGCTCTTCTAAACTTTCTTTTCTATGCACTAAATAAGAAAGGTTAATCCCTTGTTCAAAAAGTATTCTATTTAATTTGGAACCACTTAAAGGTTCTTTTAAATAAGCTATTAATTGAGTTCCCTCAATCATAATATCACCTACACTTGGATGCTCATCTAGTACTTTTTTTAATAAATCCAAATCCTCTGACTGTAAAGTAAAAAAACCATGACTTGCAATCATATTTTCTACACTTCCGGAATATAAACTTTTACCTTTTCTCAATATTACCACATGAGTACAAACTTTTTCAACTTCATCTAATAGATGAGAAGCTAATAATATGGTTGTACCATTAGCTGCTATTTTTTTTATAATCTCTCTTATTTGATGAATCCCTTTAGGATCCAAACCATTTGTAGGTTCATCTAATATTAAAATTTCAGGTTCGTTTAGTAGGGCCGAAGCAATCGCAAGGCGTTGTTTCATTCCTAAAGAAAAAGTACTAAATTTATGATTGCTACGATCTAATAAATCAACGATTTCAAGTTTTTCGTTTATTTTATAATTAGTAACATTTTTAATTTTGCAGACTAAATCTAAATTTTGTTTTGCAGTCATATAGGGATAAAAGTTAGGCCGCTCTATTATAGCTCCAACTTTTTTTAAAGCACTATGCGTAGTTTCTGTTCCATCAAACCAATGATAGCTTCCATCTGTTTTGTTAACTATATTAAGTAACATACCCAAAGTGGTTGACTTTCCACTTCCATTGGGGCCCAATATACCGTAAACAAATCCTTTATTTATTTTTAAGCTAAGGTTATCAACAGCAGTAAGCGAACCAAATTTTTTGGTAAGATTGGTTAAGGTAAGGATTGTTTGCACAGATTTTGTTTTGAATTAATTAAGAATAAGACGAATAATCTAAAAATTTGTTACATTTTTTAAATTATACAAGTAACTAATCCCTCAATATAAGTTTAAAAGGAAATTTTTTTCTTTCTAAGCTCAAAGTTTTGACCTAAATAAACTTTTCTTACCATTTCATCATTCGCTAGGTCTTCAGGTATTCCATGTTTTAAAATACTCCCTTCAAACATTAAATAAGTTCGATCCGTAATAGCTAAAGTTTCCTGAACGTTGTGGTCTGTAATTAAAATTCCAATATTCTTTGTTATTAATTTAGCGACAATTTTTTGAATATCCTCAACCGCAACTGGATCAACTCCTGCAAAGGGTTCATCTAATAATATAAAATGAGGATCAGTAGCTAAAGCGCGAGCAATTTCTGTTCTCCTACGTTCCCCTCCACTTAATAAATCACCTCTATTTTTTCGAATATGTCCGAGACCAAATTCTTCGATCAAGGATTCCATTTTTTTGATCTGTTCTTTTTTTGAATAATTAGTTAATTGTAAAACACTTAAAATATTATCCTCAACACTTAATTTTCGGAAAACTGAGGCTTCTTGAGACAAATACCCAATTCCGTTTTGAGCACGTTTATACATAGGATATTTTGTAATTTCTTTTTGATCTAAAAAGATTTTCCCCCTATTTGGTTTTATGAGTCCCACAATCATGTAAAAGGAAGTTGTTTTTCCAGCACCATTTGGACCTAATAAACCAACAATTTCTCCTTGATTTACTTCAACAGAAATGCCTTTGACAACTTCTCGCCCTTTGTATGATTTAATTAAATTTTCAGCTCTTAATTTCATATTTTTTTTAAAAATCAAACAACACACTAATTTTGTTTTAATAAATTCGAAATTATTTAAAATGATGTTTTTATTTAACCTTTTTATCTAAAACGGTTCCAATACCAGCACCAATACATAAACCTAATGAAATCCATAAGCCAATATTATTAGTAACACTTCCAGTAATAATACCTACTAGTAAACCAATTCCTGCTCCTATTGATATTTTTGATTTTTCCATAACTCAAATATAGTTAATATCATTAAACCTTATTATTTATTTTTTGCTTGCTTTTTAAATAATCTTTTTTGTTTTCTAATAACTGCTTTTGAAATATAAATACTGATTTCATACAAAACTATAATTGGAACCGAAACAATAACTTGACTAGCAATATCTGGTGGAGTTATAATTGCAGAAAGAATGAGTACAATCACTAAGGATAATTTTCTGTATTTTTTTAGTATTTCTGGAGAAACTATACCGACTTTGGTTAAAATATAAATAAGAATTGGTAATTCAAAAATTAAACCGCTCGCTATGACTGACGCTCGAACCAATGAGATATAGCTACTTAAATCAAAGTCATTGTAAACTTCACCACTAACTTGATAAGTTCCTAAAAAATTTATTGACAGCGGAGTTACTACATAATATCCGAATAAAACACCTATAAAAAATAATAAAGATGCTTTCAAAATAAACCCTTTTGCTGAACTACGTTCATTGGTCTTTAAGCCTGGACTTATAAATTTCCACATTTCGTTTAATATATATGGAAACGCGATGATAAAACCTGCAGTTATAGAGGTCCAAACATGAGCTGAAAATTGTCCCCCCATTGTTCTGCTCTGAATTCTAAAAGGTAATTCAGTAAAACAAAAACTATCTTTAAAGCCAATAAATTGGGCAATTTCACAAAGTATTTTATATGTTGGAAAGTCAGAATGTTTTGGACCAAATATCAAGACATTAAATATAAAGTCCTTAGCAAGAAAAGCTATAGATGCAAGTATGATAACTGATAAAAAAGATCGAATTAAATGCCATCTTAAATCTTCAAGGTGGTCTAAAAAAGACATTTCTTTATCTGTACTTTTAAATCTAGTCATTATAAAATACCTTCATTTGTCAAGTTGTGAATGTGAACAATACCACAGTAGGTTCCATTATCAACAGCAATAATTTGGGTGATTCCATTTTTATCCATGATTTCTATAGCTTCCACAGCCATAGCATGGTTAGAAATTGTTTTTGGATGTTTAGACATGATATCTTTTGCTGTTAATCCATGAAAGCTATCTGCTTTTACAAGCATTCTTCTTAAATCACCATCAGTAATGATTCCCACTACTTTGTTTTTATCGATAACAGCAGTTACACCGAGCATATTTTCAGAAATTTCTAGAATAACTTTTTTAATGTCTGTATCAAGTTGAACAACAGGTTTTTTATTAATTTTTGTTAAATCGCTTACCCTTAAATATAATTTCTTACCTAAGGATCCACCTGGGTGAAATTTTGCAAAATCTTTACTAGAAAATCCCTTTAAGTCTAATAAACAAACTGCTAAAGCATCACCAATAACTAATTGAGCTGTGGTACTTGTAGTAGGAGCTAAGTTATTAGGACAAGCCTCTTTTTCAACAAATGCATTAAGGATAAAGTCTGATTGCTTCCCTAAAAACGAATCTTTATTTGATGTAATTGCGACTAGCTTATTTCCTCGTACTTTAATTAAAGGAACTAAAACTTTTATCTCTGGAGTATTTCCACTTTTGGAGATGCATATAACTACATCTTGCTCTAAAATAGTGCCTAAGTCGCCATGAATTGCATCTGCTGCATGCATATATATCGCTGGTGTTCCAGTTGAATTAAGAGTAGCTACAATTTTATTAGCAATAATAGCACTTTTCCCTATACCAGTTATAATTACTCTTCCATTAGAATTATAAATGTATTCTACCGCATCAGTAAAAGACTGATCGATTAAGCTAGCTAGATTTTTTATGGCTTCACTTTCTGTTTCAATAGTTTTTTTAGCTACTGAAATTATTTGTTCTCGCTTTTTCAAAATTTTGACTTTTTTTAGTTGTAACTATTTAAGAATGTATTATATTTAAATTAATAAAAAAATTAAGTACCATTTTTGTTATTCAACCTAATAAATTACAATTGCTAAATTACAATTGTTAGTTTGTTAAAACAATTTTTATTTTAAGGTAAATAATAAATTTAATCTTACCATTAGTTTGGCAGAAAAAAACATTTATTCAGCACTGAAAAAGTATTTTGGATTTACAAAATTCAAAGGATTACAAGAGGAGGTAGTAAAGAGCGTTTTAGCAAAAAAAGATGCTTTTGTAATAATGCCAACAGGGGGTGGTAAGTCTTTATGTTATCAACTTCCTGCATTTATGCAAGAAGGTACAGCTATTGTTGTATCTCCATTAATTGCCTTAATGAAAAACCAAGTTGATGCACTAAGGTCTTTATCATCAGAAGTCGGTGTTGCCCATGTTTTGAATTCTTCTTTAAATAAAACAGAAATTAAACAAGTAAAGTCTGATATCGAATCTGGAATTACAAAATTATTATATGTAGCACCAGAATCACTAACAAAAGATGAAAATGTAGATTTTTTACAATCGGTAAAGATTTCTTTTGTTGCTATTGACGAAGCTCATTGTATTAGTGAGTGGGGGCATGATTTTAGACCAGAATATAGAAATTTAAAAAAAATAATTGAACGTATAGGTGAAAACATACCAAAAATTGGTTTAACCGCTACAGCAACCCCAAAAGTACAAGAAGACATTTTGAAAAATTTGGGTATTCAAAATGCAAATACATTTAAAGCCTCTTTTAATAGACCTAACCTATATTACGAGGTGCGACCAAAAACTAAAAATGTTGATACAGATATCATCCGCTTTATTAAAAAACATGATGGTAAAAGTGGTATAGTTTATTGTCTTAGTCGTAAACGTGTAGAGGAGCTTTCTCAAGCATTGCAGGTTAATGGTATTAAAGCAGTCCCTTATCATGCTGGCTTAGATTCAAAAACTCGAGTAAAGCACCAGGATATGTTTTTAATGGAAGATATTGATGTTGTAGTTGCTACAATTGCCTTTGGAATGGGAATTGATAAACCAGATGTTCGATTTGTAATCCATAATGATATACCGAAAAGTATAGAAAGTTATTATCAAGAGACAGGTAGAGCTGGTAGGGATGGGGGTGAAGGTATTTGTCTTGCTTACTATTCTTATAAAGATATTGAAAAGCTTGAAAAATTTATGAGTGGTAAACCCGTCGCAGAACAAGAAATTGGTCACGCTTTATTGCAAGAAGTGGTTGCCTTTGCTGAAACTTCTGTTTCGAGAAGAAAATTTATTTTACACTATTTTGGAGAAACATTTGATAATGAAACTGGAGCTGGAGGTGATATGGATGATAACATGAAGTTTCCAAAGAAAAAAAATGAAGCAAAGCTTGAAGTTGTCAAATTGTTAAATGTAGTTACCAAAACCAATGAACGTTATAAATCCAAAGAGGTTGTTAACGTTTTAATTGGGCATTCTAATGCTTTAATTAAGTCTCACAGAACTGAAAATCAAAATTTCTTTGGTTCTGGTTCTGAACGCGAAGCTAATTACTGGATGGCATTATTGCGGCAATTATTAGTCGCTGGTTTTTTGAGAAAAGATATTGAAACCTATGGTTTAATAAAAATCACTGAACTTGGATTGGCTTTTTTAGATCAGCCAAAATCATTTATGATGACTGAAGATCATTTTTTCAAAGATGCAAATGACGACAATATTATTACTAATCAAAAAGGAGGTGGGGTAGCTGCTGATGAAAAGCTTTTTACAATTTTAAAATCTCAGAGAAAAAAAGTAGCAGATCAATTAAAACTCCCTCCGTTTGTTATATTTCAAGATCCTTCTTTAGAGGATATGGCCTTAAAATACCCAATGTCAATTAACGAATTAGCAAATGTTCATGGAGTAGGAGAAGGAAAAGCAAAAAAATATGGAGAAACTTTTATTAAAATTATTAAGACCTACGTAGAAGAAAATGAAGTAATGCGTCCAGATGATTTCATTGTTAAATCTACAGGATCTAATAGTGCCCTCAAATTATATATTATCACCAATGTAGATAAAAAATTACCTCTGACAGATATTGCTGATGCAAAAAAAATGGAAATGAATGATTTAATTAAGGAAATGGAAGCTATTGTTAACAGTGGAACAAGACTTAATATAAATTATTGGATTGATGAGGTATTAGATGAAGATCAACAGGAGGAAATTCATGAATATTTTTTAGAGGATGCTGAAACTCCAGATATTAGTACTGCTATGGAAGAGTTTGAAGGCGATTATGAAGAAGAAGAGTTACGGCTCTATAGAATTAAGTTTTTTAGTGAAATAGCAAATTAACATCTGAACTCCATCCTAATAATACTTCACAAAAACTTTATGAATTAGATAATTGAATATGTATCTTTGCACCTCATTTTAAAAAAAATCAATGGAAGAAGGTATTTATGCAAAATTTGAAACAGATAAAGGAGATATCTTAATAAACCTTACCTATAAATTAACACCAGGCACAGTGGGGAACTTTGTTTCTCTTGTAGAGGGTAAACTTGAGAACAGTGCTAAACCTCAAGGTACTCCTTATTATGATGGCTTAAAGTTTCACAGAGTTATTCCAGATTTTATGATCCAAGGTGGAGACCCACTAGGTACTGGAGTTGGTGGCCCTGGATATCAATTTGATGATGAATTTCACCCAAAATTAAGACATGACACTCCAGGAGTTCTTTCCATGGCAAATTCAGGACCAGGATCTAATGGTAGCCAGTTTTTTATTACCCATGTGGAAACTCCATGGCTCGACAATAAACATTCAGTTTTTGGTATTGTTATCGAAGGAATGGATATTGTAAATACCATAGAGCAAGATGATATCATGAATAAAGTAACAATAATTAGAGAAGGTGAAGAAGCAGAAAATTGGAATTCTGTTGAAACTTTCAGACAATTTACCGGAGCAAAAGCAGAGCGTTTAGCAGCAGCAAAGAAAACACAAGATGAATTATTAGGAAAAGTTTCTGAGGGATTTGAGAAGACGTCCTCTGGACTTCGTTATAAAATTATTCAAAAAGGTACTGGATCTAAACCAGCTAAGGGGCAAATTGTTTCTGTTCATTACAAAGGAATGTTTATTGATGGTGGTGTCTTTGACGATTCTTTTAAAAGAGGGAATCCTATCGAATTTCCAGTAGGAATGGGTAATGTAATTCCTGGATGGGATGAAGGAATTTTATTGTTAAACAAAGGTGATAAAGCTCGTTTTGTAATACCATCTCAGTTAGCCTATGGAGAAGCTGGTGCTGGTGGAGTAATACCTCCAGGTGCTACTCTAATATTTGATGTTGAGCTAATGGATATAAAATAATAGTATTTTTCAAAATTATAAACAGTCTTTATGGCTACTTTTTATTTCCATTTAATATTGCATCCAATGCTTGGTTTTTGTTCTTTTTTTTGAGCTAGTCCTTTTATCACTCTATCCAATGCAGTTCTCAAATCTTTTCCTGTTACAGGTTTTTTGTTAGCTGGTCTTGAGTCGTCAAGTTGTCCCCTGTAGACCAATTCAAGATTTTTATCAAACAAAAAAAAATCTGGAGTGCAGGAAGCACCATAAGCTTTTGCAATTTTTTGTGTCTCATCAAAAAGGTATGGAAAACTAAATTTATATTTCACCGCATATTTTAGCATATTATGAGGAGAGTCTTCAGGATATTTTACAATGTCATTGCTATTGATTGCAACAAATCCAAAACCTTTTTTTAGATATTCATTTGCGATTTTGACAATTTCATCCTTTACATGAACCACAAAAGGACAATGATTACAAATAAACATGATTAATGTTCCTTTTTGACCTTTTATGAAATTTAAAGAAACCTGATTTAAGGTAACGACATCATTTAAATGGAAATTTGGAGCTTTTGTGCCCAAAGGAACCATATTAGAGGGAGTCAATGACATTTTTTTAGTAATTTTATATATTGATGATTAAAACTACAATAATAATATGAATAAATTAAGTTGGAACGATTTTGAAAAAATAGATATGAGAGTAGGAACTATTATTCATATTGAAGATTTTCCTGAATTAAGAAATCCTGCCTACAAATTAACAATTAATTTTGGTAAAAAAATTGGTGTTAAAAAATCTTCTGCTCAGATTACTGCACTTTATAAAAAAGAAGATTTAATCAATAAACAGGTTATAGCGGTCATTAATTTCCCAAAAAAACAAATTGCAAATTTTATGAGTGAATGTTTAGTTCTTGGTGCTGTACAAGGTAAAGAAGTAAGTATTATTCAGCCTAATTTAGAAGTTGCAAATGGACTAAGGATCTTTTAACTTAAAATTTATTTATTTTTTATTGATTAAAAATAACTTTAAACGGTAAATAACGATTTTAGTTGATAAAATTCTTTTGATTGGTTTTTTTTGAAAATTAATAAATAAGCACTAGTTTTGCACTCCTTTTTAGCAACAGAATAAGAAAAAAAAGGAAAAGTTATAAATCAAATAATTAACACTTCTGTGTTGAAGTTGCATAATTTCTTTTTTAAATACAGAATACAAAAAAATATTTTTAGTAAAACAAAAAACTAAAAATAAAACATTAGCAGATGGCTAAAAAAGAAACCAAAGAAGAATTACAGGAAGAAGTAGCTACAGTAGCTACAGTTACTACTCCAGAACAACCTGCAAACGAAACTCCAAACAATGAAATTTCTCTTAAAGAAAAAGACCCAGCAGCTTTTTTAAAAGATTTTAACTGGCATAACTATCAAGAAGGAATTGATCCTATCGATGATGGTAAATTAGAAGAGTTTGAAAAATTAGTAGCTGATAATTTTGTCGACACACTGGACGACGAAGTGGTAGAAGGTGAAGTTGTATTTATCACTGATCGTGATGCTATTATAGATATTAATGCAAAATCTGAAGGTGTTATATCCTTGAATGAATTTAGATATAATCCTGATTTAAAAGTTGGTGATAAAGTAGAAGTACTTATCGACGTTAGGGAAGACAGTACGGGGCAATTAATTTTATCACACCGAAAAGCTAGAACAATTAAAGCATGGGAACGTGTAAATAAAGCTCACGATGAAGGAACAGTTGTGAATGGATTTGTAAAGTGTCGAACCAAAGGAGGGATGATTGTGGATGTATTCGGAATCGAAGCATTTTTACCAGGTTCACAAATAGATGTTAAACCAATTCGTGACTATGACGTATACGTTGATAAGACCATGGAATTTAAAGTTGTGAAAATTAATCACGAATTTAAAAATGTTGTAGTATCTCACAAGGCACTTATTGAAGCAGATATCGAAGAACAGAAAAAAGAAATTATTGGTCAATTAGAAAAAGGTCAAGTTTTAGAAGGTATAGTTAAAAATATAACCTCTTATGGGGTCTTTGTTGATTTAGGAGGTGTAGATGGTTTAGTTCATATTACAGACCTTTCTTGGTCTAGAATTAACCATCCAAATGAGATAGTTGAACTTGATCAAAAACTAAATGTAGTTATTCTTGATTTTGACGAAAATAAATCTCGTATTCAATTAGGACTAAAACAATTAAGTAAACACCCTTGGGATTCACTAGGTGAAGAAGTTAAGGTTGGAGACAAAGTAAAAGGTAAAGTAGTTGTAATTGCTGATTATGGAGCTTTTATTGAAGTTGCAGATGGTGTTGAAGGGTTAATTCATGTAAGCGAAATGTCTTGGTCTACTCACTTGAGAAGTGCTCAAGATTTTGTTACTGTCGGTGATGAAGTTGAAGCAGTAATTTTAACACTAGACCGTGAAACTCGAAAAATGTCCTTAGGAATCAAACAAATTACTCCTGATCCATGGACCGACATTACCAAAAAGTACCCAGTAGGTTCAACTCATAAAGGGATCGTTCGTAATTTTACAAATTTCGGTGTTTTTGTTGAGATGGAGGAAGGTATAGACGGATTGATTTACATTAGTGATTTATCTTGGACTAAAAAGATTAAGCATCCAAGTGAATTTACTAATGTTGGAGATGAATTAGACGTTGTTGTATTAGAACTTGATGTCGAAGGTCGTAAGTTAAGTCTAGGTCACAAGCAAACTACTGAAAACCCTTGGGATAAATTCCAAAAGGAATTTGCTGTTGGTACAAAGCATACAGCTTCAATTGCTGAAATCGTTGATAAAGGGGCTACAATCAACTTTAATGATGAGATAGTTGCATTTGTACCATTTAGACACCTTGAGAAGGAAGATGGTTCTAAACTTCAAAAAGGGGAAGAAGCACAATTTGAAATTATTGAATTCAATAAGGATTTCAAAAAAGTAGTAGCTTCTCACATGACTATACATAAGGATGAAGAAGCAAAAATAGTAAAACAAGCTGCAAAGAAGCAAGCAAAAGCTGCTGAAGAAGCTAAACCAACCCTAGGAGATGCTAATGAAAAATTACAAGCTCTTAAGGATAAAATGGATGGTAAAAAGTAATAATTATATACTTTATCTGAAAGCCTCACTTAGTGAGGCTTTTTTTTAACAAAATTGATAAACACAAAAAAAATAGTATTTTTGTGTCCTGAACAAAAGTTTAGAAAATACCTATGAGTCAAAAAGTGTTACTCAATGCTACAGAAGTAAATATAGCGCTTCATCGCTTGGCTTGTCAATTAATTGAGAATCACGATACCTTTTCAGAAACTGTTTTAATTGGAATACAACCAAGGGGGGTATTCCTGGCAGAAAGAATAAAATTACTTCTAGAGACAACCTATAAAGTTAAAAATATTGAACTAGGATATTTAGATATCACTTTTTATAGGGATGATTTTAGAAGAAACGAAAAAACTATTAAAGCTAGTTCAACGAACATCGATTTTATAATTGAAAATAAAAAAGTAGTATTTGTTGATGATGTGCTTTATACTGGTCGAAGTATCAGAGCTGCGCTGACTGCGATACAAACTTTTGGAAGACCCCTCGAAATCGAATTATTAACATTTATTGATCGTCGTTTTAGTAGACATTTACCAATCCAGCCTGATTATAGAGGCAGACAAGTGGATGCTATTAATAATGAAAAAGTAAAAGTTTGTTGGAAAGAAAATGATGGTTTAGATGCAGTTTATTTAATTAAAAATTAAAAAGGACTATGAGTGAATTAAGTGTAAAGCACTTATTAGGAATAAAGTATATCAATGAAAATGATATTAATTTAATCTTTAAGACAGCAGATCATTTTAAAGAAGTAATTAACAGGTCCATAAAAAAAGTGCCTTCGTTAAGAGATATTACCATTGCTAATCTTTTCTTTGAAAATAGCACCAGGACCAGATTATCTTTTGAATTAGCTGAAAAGCGTTTATCTGCGGATGTTGTAAATTTTTCGGCTTCCTCTTCATCTTTAAATAAAGGAGAGACTCTTATTGATACCGTTAACAACATACTTTCTATGAAAGTAGATATGGTTGTGATGAGGCATTCAAATCCTGGAGCTAGCATTTTCTTATCTAAGCATATTAATGCAAGTATTATTAATGCGGGAGACGGAGCACATGAACATCCCACACAAGCTTTATTGGACTGTTACTCCATTAAAGAACAATTTGGTGAAGTAGCAGGAAAAAATATTTTGATAGTTGGAGATATATTGCATTCAAGGGTAGCTTTGTCTAATATATTTGCACTAAAAAAACTAGGAGCAAATGTAAAAGTCTGTGGGCCAAAAACATTAATTCCTAAACATATATCATCTTTAGGGGTAACGGTAGAATTAAATCTGAAAAAAGCTTTAGAATGGTGTGATGTAGCGAATATGTTACGAGTTCAAAATGAAAGAATGGATATTAGTTATTTTCCTACCACTAGAGAATATACCCAGCAATTTGGTTTAAATAAAAAGATTCTTGACTCCTTAGACAAAGAAATTATAGTAATGCATCCAGGCCCAATCAATAGAGGTGTTGAAATTACAAGCGATGTTGCAGATAGTAGCCAAGCGATTATTTTAAATCAGGTTGAAAATGGTGTAGCTATAAGAATGGCGGTCTTATATTTATTAGCTTCAAAACTCCAAAGAAATGAAAATTGATACTCATGAAAATTTCATTATTATAAAAAAAACGATCAATAATTTTAAGGACTTTGTATTTTCCTTAAATCCAAAATCGAATGTTCAATTATGTAATAAAAATGTGATTATTGATTTATTAGAATACGATGGATTTAGTTTAGAAAAATTGTATTTATTTTTTGAATTAGGTACTATTTTTAGAAAATCGAATAATTCATTTGTTATTGTAAACAATCAAATCAATCTAAATGATATTCCTGATGAAATTATGGTAGTACCAACAATTCAAGAAGCTAAAGACATCATTGAAATGGAAATTGTAGAACGTGAATTAGGGATATAAACTTATTTTATGGAATTAACAATACTTGGTTGTTACTCTGCAACTCCACGGCCAAAAACCCGACCGACCGCTCAAATATTATCGGTAAAAAATCATTTATTTTTGATAGACTGTGGAGAAGGAACTCAAGTTCAACTAAGAAATTGTAAAATTAAATTTTCAAGGATTAAGCATGTATTTATTTCTCACTTGCATGGTGATCACTATTTTGGTTTGATAGGATTAATCTCCACTTTTTTATTGTTAGCAAGAGAGACTGAATTGCATATTTATGGACCAAAAGGAATAAAAGAAGTGATAATGCTTCAGCTAAAACTCGGTAAATCTTGGGTTAATTTTCCTTTAACTTTTCATGAATTAGAAAGTAAAGATTCTGAAATTATTTTTGAAGATGAAAAGGTAACAGTTCAAACTATACCTCTCAAACACCGAATATATACGAATGGATTTTTATTTAAAGAAAAAATAGGGGATCGAAAGGTAGATATAGAGTCTGTAAAAAATAATAATATTGATATTAGCTATTGCCAAAAAATTAAAAAGGGTTTTGATATTAAAAACGAAAAAGGAATTTTAATACCTAATAAAAAAATATCTTTTGATCCTGATCCCCCAAAGTCTTATGCTTTTTGCTCAGACACGCAATTTTATCCAGCTTGTATTCCTATCATTAAAAATTCAACAGTGTTATACCACGAATCTTCTTTTTTAGACGAACATGAGCATTTGTGTGCTGCAACTAGACATAGCACCGCTAAACAAGCTGCCGAAATTGCTAAACAAGCCAATGTAAAAAAATTAATTTTAGGGCATTATTCGACTAGGTATCCAAATATTGAAAAATTTAAAATGGAAGCGAAACAAATTTTTGAAAATGTAGAATTAGCTAGAGATGGTCTAGTTTTTAAAATTTAATTTAAAACTTATTTTTCTTAAAATTTAAAACTCGTAACTTGCATAAAAAGTAAAATTATGCGTGATAATTTGCACGATTATCGAAAAAGTTATAACAGAGGAGCTTTAACTAAAGATAAGGTGGATACGAATCCATTACAGCAGTTTAAAAAATGGTTTTATGAAGCAAAAGATTCAGGTAGTGTTGAAGAAGCAAATGCGATGACTTTATCAACTACTGGACTTGATGGATTTTCAAAGGGGAGGGTCGTATTATTAAAAAAGTACGACAAATACGGTTTTTATTTTTATACCAATTATTTAAGCGAAAAAGGAAAATCCATAGCACAAAACAATAAGGTTTCCCTGTCTTTTTTTTGGCCGGGTCTAGAACGACAAATTATTATTAAAGGGATCGCATCGAAGACTTCAGAAGACGATTCAGAGAACTATTTTAACAGTAGACCCAAAGGTAGTCAATTAGGAGCTTTACTTTCTAATCAAAGCGAGGTTATAGAAAATCGTAAAGTGATTGAAAATAAATTAGTATTATTAGAAAATCAATATTCCGATAAAGAAATCAAAAAACCAGCAAATTGGGGAGGTTATTTAGTATCGCCAATTTCTATTGAATTTTGGCAGGGTAGGCCAAATAGACTGCATGATCGCATTAGGTATAGGTTAAGTCATTCAGACTGGATTATCGAAAGACTTTCACCTTAGATTTAACTTTATGTAAAGTTGTTTAAACTACTGTTTATTAGTGTTTTGTATATATGAAAAATTTATATTTAGTTCGACATGCAAAATCATCATGGAAATTACCAGTTGATGATCTTAAACGTCCTTTAAAAAAAAGGGGAATTTTAGATGCTATTTTAATTTCGGATCATATAAAAAAACTTGTTTCAAAACCTGATTTTTTATTAACAAGTGATGCAGAAAGAGCTCATTCCACTGCTATATATTTTAAAAAAGCTTTTAAAATTAATGCTAATTCATTTATTATAAATAAATCTCTGTATGACTTTCAGGGTAATAATGTTTTAAGAGTAATCAACGAACTGAATGATTCATATAACATCGTTATGATTGTTGGGCATAACCACGCGTTGACATCTATAGCAAATATGCTTGGAGACGTAATTATTAATAACATACCAACATGTGGTTTTATAAATATAGAATTTACAACTCAAAAATGGGAATTTGCTAATTTTGGTCAAACTAAGAACGTCATTTTTCCAAAGGATTTAAAATAAAATATATAGTATGTTAATTAAAAAATATGCAGCTATAGATATTGGCTCTAATGCAATACGACTACTTATAACAAGTATTATTGAACAGTCTGATAATCAAACAAAGTTTAAAAAAACTTCTTTAATTAGAGTTCCTATAAGACTTGGTGATGATGTTTTTAAATTAGGAATAGTATCTGATGATAATTATAACCGGATGGAGGAATCAATAAAAGCTTTTAAATTATTAATGAAAGTACATAATGTCTCTAAATATAGAGCCTGTGCAACTTCTGCAATGCGCGAGGCTAAAAATGGTCAAAGTATCACCAAAAAGATAAAAAAGAAAACAGGAATCGATATTGAGATTATTAATGGAAATGAAGAAGCAAAAATAATAGCCTTAACAGATATAAAAAATTATTTAGTCAATGATAAAACTTTTCTTTATGTTGATGTAGGAGGTGGAAGTACAGAATTAACTCTTTTTTCAAAAGGAAAATCTATTCTATCAAAATCTTTTAAAATTGGTACAGTTCGCTTGATTAATGAGTTAGTTCCAGATAATGTTTGGAACCAAATGAGATCATGGATAAAAGAGCATACAAATAATTACCAACAAATAACTCTTTTAGGGACTGGAGGTAACATAAATAGCACCTATAAATTTAGTGGTATTAAACCCGGTAAACCCTTGAGCTACATCTACTTAAAAGAATACTTTAATATGGTAAAGTCATTTTCATACGAAGAAAGAATTTCTAAACTAAATATGAATTTTGATCGAGCAGATGTGATATTACCTGCCTTAAAAATATACATTTCTGCAATGAAATGGAGCGGAGCAAAAGAAGTTTATGTACCTAAAATTGGACTAGCAGATGGTATAATTAGAAGTCTATATCGTGATAATTAATTGTAACTACCCATGAATTGTCTCCTTACTTCCTAGACTTTTCATAATTTCTGCTTCAAATATTAAAAGATTTTGCCATTTTTCATCGACAACTTTTCGATCTCCGTATTTTCTAGCAAAATTTAAAAATAGCGTATAATGTCCTGCTTCACTTTCCATCAAACTTCTAAAGAAAAGGGCTAACTCTTTGTCTTTTAAATTTTCAGATAATATTTTAAATCGTTCACAACTTCTAGCTTCAATGAGGGCAGCATATAAAAGGCGATGTACCAGTTGTGTTGTTCTGCTACCTCCTTTTGGGAAAAATGACAATAGTTTAATAACATAATGGTCTTTACGATCTCTTCCAAGTGTCCAACCCCTATCTATAATAATGTTATGGACTAATTCAAAATGACACATTTCTTCTTTAGCAAGAATAGGCATTTCTTTTACTAACTCCGTATATTCTGGAAATGATACCATTAATGAAATAGCAGTCGAAGCTGCTTTTATTTCACAAAATGCATGATCAGTTAAAATTTCTTGTATATTTTTTTCTGCTATATTAATCCATCTTGGATCTGTCGGTAATTTTAGTCCTAACATTTTTATGTATTATAATTCTAAACCTAATTCCTTTCTTAAAGTGTCTAGTAGAGGATTTTTATCTATTAATTTTTCATATTTTTCAATTGGAGTGTAGGCATATTTTTTTTCTATTGTTTCATTTACGATTATTTCTAGCGTTAAATCATAATTTTTAAGTTTATCCTTAATAAAAGAAAGAATCTGATGTTCCGCTCTTTCTACTTCAGTTTTAATTGTAGTATTAGGATAAACTAGGTTGATGGAAGTTCCATTAAGAAACGGTTTTGCCATTGTAAGATGCGACAATAAATTATATTTACCTTCTTTATCAATTTTTTCAGTAAATTGATCCCAAGCTAAGTGAAACTCCTTTTCTGTAAATGAATTATTAGGTTTTTCTGCCTCCTCAGGCTTATTATCGTTTATTATTTTAAGAAGCTCCTTTTTCTTTTTAACACTAGTTATTGAAAATGCAGATTTTTTTTTTGGTCTTTTTATCGATAACTCAATTTTTTTCTTTTCCTCTTTATCATTTTTAGGGGATGTTTGAACTGTTTTTGAGTTTTCACTTACAATTGGTGAAATAGTTGATTTCGAAATTTGAGCTATTTCTTTTTCGTGAACTTCAACTTTGTTGTTATCAATTTTAAAGTATGAAGGAGGAATAATATCTAAATTGTTTATTCCAGCGAAAGTCAGTTTAGTTTTTTTTTTTTTGAAGTTCTCAGAATCAAAAGTAATTGATGCCATTTGCATCAAACACAACTCAACCAATAGTCTTTGATTTCTGCTTGATTTATATTTTAAATCACAGCTATTTGACTTTTCGATGCAAGCTACTAGAAATGTATGAGATGTTTTTTTAGACTGGTCCAAGTACATTTTTTTTACTTGCTGACCAACTTCTAAAAGTTCAATAGTTTCAGGAGTTTTACAAACTAGTAAATCTCTAAAATGAGATGCTAGTCCCATAATAAAGTGATGCCCATCAAATCCTTTCGATAGAATATTATTAAACAGAATTAAGGTGTCTGGAATATTATTTTCTAATAATAGGTCGGTGACTTCAAAATAATAGGTATAGTCTAGAACATTTAAATTTTCAGTTACAGCTTCTCTTGTTAATTTATTACCTGAGAAACTTACGACTCTATCAAAAATTGAAAGCGCGTCACGAAGAGCACCGTCAGCTTTTTGTGCGATAATATGTAAAGCGTCATCTGCAGCTTCGATTCCTTCAGACTTTGCAACTCGGGCTAAATGTTTTTTGGTATCCTGTACATTAATTCTTCTAAAATCAAAAATCTGGCATCTAGACAAAATAGTAGGAATAATCTTATGCTTCTCAGTTGTAGCTAGGATAAAAATAGCATGCTTTGGAGGTTCTTCTAATGTTTTTAGAAAAGCGTTAAATGCAGCCGAAGAAAGCATATGCACTTCATCGATTATATAGACTTTGTATTTTCCAACTTGAGGAGGTATTCGAACTTGATCAATTAAATTCCTAATATCATCAACCGAGTTATTGGATGCTGCATCTAATTCAAAAATATTAAAGGCAAAATCTTCATTTTCATTTTGGGAACCATCTTGATTAATTTTTTTTGCAAGTATTCTTGCGCATGTAGTTTTGCCTACCCCACGAGGCCCCGTAAAAAGCAAAGCTTGTGCAAGGTGGTTATTTTCTATAGCACTTTCTAAGGTATTTGTAATAACTTGTTGCCCTACTACATCTTTAAATAGAGTAGGTCTATACTTTCGTGCAGATACAATAAAATGTTCCATAAAATTAACTACTAACAAATATAAAAATAGTAGAATTTTTAGGATAAAAAACCAAATCTTATTTTTGTCTTTTTATTAACAAGTAACTAATTTATTTTACATTTGCCAAGCAGACCGTCTCATCGCCTTAATTTAAAATTAATTAAGGAGGAAAGTCCGGACACCAAAGGGAAGCATAACGGCTAACAGCCGTCGGTACTTTTAAGTATTAGGACAAGTGCAGCAGAAAGAATGTACAGGTAATGCTGTAGTGAAACCAGGTAAACTCTATGCGGTGCAATGTCATGTAAACCTACAATTGAGGGTTCCCGCCCAATGTAGGAGGGTAGACAGATAAAGAAAATTGGTAACAGTTTTTTTAGATAAATGATGAGAATTAACTTTTGTTAATACAGAATCCGGCTTATAGGTCTGCTTTTTTTATTTTTCAAAAAAACTAAATACGGAACTACCGTATCGTCGAGCCTCAGTAAAATATCGATTACTTGATAAGTCGCTGTGTTTTGAATGTTCTATAATTAATATGCCCTCTTTATAAAGTAAATCTCTTTTAAAAACGGTATTAACAATTAGCATAAAATCATCAGTAGGGATGTGATAAGGAGGATCAGCGAAAATAATGGAAAACTTATAAGAGGTAGTCGTTAAATATTTGAATACATCTAACTTTATGGTTTTTATTAAAAAATTTAATTCTTCAGAAATACTGTTAATATATTTTATACAACCATAATGCGAGTCTATTGCAGTGAGATCTTTAGTACCTCTAGATCCAAACTCATAACTAATGTTACCAGTTCCTGCAAAAAGATCTAACAAGGTTATTTTTTCAAAATCAATACGATTCATTAAAATATTGAAAAGTGCTTCTTTAGCATAATCTGTAGTAGGCCTGACAGGCAATTTTTTTGGAGCTACTAATCTTTTTCCCTTATATGTTCCAGAAATAATTCTCAATGAAAATATTTTAAAAGCAAGTTATGGTGCGATTGGTCTTGCTCTGAGGTTTTAATTTCTTTTTTTGAAATGTAAAAGGAAACATTACGGATATATTTATATAAAATGGAATGATTTGAATCTCCCTTATTAATGGCTCCAGATACGAATAAATCAATGGTTTCAGGATTCATTTTTAATTGTTCTAAACAGAATAATATGTAGTATATAAAATCTTCTGGGGTATTAAATTCAAATGAATTGCATAGTAACAGCTTGTCATTTTTAATAGCTACTAAATCAAATGTTTTTGAGTAAATATTTAAATATATTTTTGGGAGGTTAAAATTTTTATCTTCTTCAAAAATATTTTTTAATAATAGTGTGATAGAATGGTGGTAATTAAAATTACCAAATTTTTCAAACAAAAAATTATTGATATTTATAAAGGGGATATATATAATGGTTATGTCATGATTTTTAAGTGTATCATGAGCAATAAAATCATTTTCTAAAATTTTAGCATTAAACTTTAAATAATCACTAGATTTTGATTCATCAAAAAGTGAAGTTGGAGTTAACGAGTAGAGTGTTGTATGATAAATGACATTTATTTCTGAGAATTCGGTGTTAAAAATAGAATTATTGTTCAATACCGATTTTAATTCCAGTAATAGTTCCTCAGGACTAACAGTTTGCTCAATTTTTTTTTCAGAAAAAAAATCAATTTCATTTTTAGCGATATTGGTCACTAAAAAAGAAAATCCGGTCAATGTTAATTGAACGGATAGTCTATATTTATTATGTTGATTTATATTATTGTTTTGGAGAGTCATATAATTTTGGCCAATTTCCGCCGGTATCAATATCTTTCATAGTGCCAACTCGCACTGTAGGTCCGTTAATTCCATCTACTGAAACTAACTGTTCTTCTTGATAGATAAGGTCAGTATCTTGATCACTTAGTAATAATCGTTTTGCAACACTTGCTTCAAATACAGAATAGAAAACATCATTTTTTTCAAATTTTCCTGCTTGGAGTTCAAATTTAGAACCTTCAGTAATTTCTTTGTTATCCACATCGGGTATATACATCATAGTTTTGTATCGATCAGAATCACCAAATAAAGAATCTTTTACAGATGCAAAACGTAACGTGTCTACAATGATTTCTTCTATATAGTATCCACCTTTTTGTGCATCTAAACCAAATGCTCTATTTCTCTCTACATCTGCATAACTAGTATCTCTCCTTTGTGTTATTGCAAACTTTGCGGTATCTATAAATTGAATTAGGCTATCAAAATTTCCTGAAAATTTACCTTCAATTTCTTGATAAGCCAATTCAGATATTCTAATATCTTTTAAGTTTTCAATCACTTTTGCATATCGAATCCGTTTTACTTGATTAAATTCTACAGGTCCAATGATAGATTTGTATAAATTGTAACCTAAAAACAAGATAACAACCCAAAGAAAAATTGATATGGAAGGATTAAATTTTAAAGGAATATATTTTTCCATCAAATAGATAAGTCCAACGCAAACTAAAATGCTGAGTATAATATTTAAAATCATAGTTTATATTGAGGTTTGATTTATAAAAAAATGGTTCAACGCAAATCTACAATTTTTTTTTAACCGTAAAAGTAATTTCTGAAAAAAACATACCTATATTTAATGCCTCATAGCGAATGATATAATGCATACAACTAACATTTATTTAGATTTATTAAAAGATTTTTCTCACGAACCTACTGTCAAGCAAGATAGTGCATTACATATCGTCTCTAAATTTTTATTAAGTCATGATTATGAGGAGTTATTTTTACTAAAGGGATACGCTGGTACTGGAAAAACATCAATTGTTGGTACCTTAGTTAAAAATTGTTGGAAAATTAATAAGAATTTAGTTTTGTTAGCACCAACAGGTCGTGCTGCTAAGGTGATAAGTAGCTATGCAAATAAAGAAGCTTTTACAATACACAAAAAAATATACTATCCTAAGTCAAAAAAAGGAGGAGGAATCACTTTTTCGCTTCAAAAAAATAAACATAAAAATACTATTTTTATAGTAGATGAGTCTTCAATGATTCCTGATACTAGTCCTGATACTCTATTATTCGATAAAGGATCATTATTAAGTGACCTAATTCAATATGTATACAGTGGGCATCAATGTAAATTAATTTTAATAGGAGACACTGCGCAACTCCCTCCAATCAAATTAGATATCAGTCCAGCCCTTGATAAATCGACACTAGAAAATTTTTATAACAAAAAAGTTATCACCATTGAATTAGACGAAGTGGTCCGTCAAGAAAAGGGAAGTGGAATCTTACACAATGCCTCTAGGATAAGAGAAAGTTTAAAGGATGAATTTTATGATATATTTAAGTTTGAAAAAGAAAATTTTCCTGATATAATTCGACCCTACGACGGTCAAGAATTAATGAGTGCACTTGAAGACAGTTATTTAAAATCTGGAGATGAAGAAAGTGTTTTTATCGTTAGATCTAATAAAAGAGCATTTTTGTATAATCAGAATATTAGAAGTAGAATTTTATACAAAGAGGAGGAATTATCGATTGGAGACCATCTTATGGTTGTTAAAAATAATTACTTTTGGTTAGAAACTAATAGTGAAGCTGGGTTTATAGCCAATGGCGATATTATTGAAATATTAGAAATTTACAGTATCAAAGAATTATATGGATTTAAATTTGCAACAGTTAACGTCAAAATGATTGATTATCCCACGATGCCTGCTTTTGAAACTGTTTTAATTTTGGATACCTTATCTTCAGAAATAGCTTCTTTATCATTTGAGGATTCTAATAAATTATATCAGGAGGTCTTAAAAGATTATGAACATGAAACCTCTAAGTATAAGAAATTTCTATCGGTCAAAAAAAACATTTATTTTAACGCTTTACAGGTTAAATTTTCCTATGCAATCACCTGTCATAAATCCCAAGGCGGACAGTGGGATACCGTTTTTGTAGAACAACCTTATTTACCTAATGGCATTGATAAAGAATATTTAAGATGGCTTTATACTGCTATTACTAGAGCTAAAAAAAATATATATCTTATTGGATTTAATGACGATTTTTTTAAAGTCTAAACCAAATACTTTTAAATAAATCAGTATTCACACAAATAATCTTTATATTTTTGAATAAAATTTTAATGTAGATTTTCTGAAAATGAAGATAATAGCAATGATACCAGCAAGATACGCTGCAACTCGATTTCCCGGTAAATTAATGCAAGATTTAGGAGGCAAATCTGTAATAGTTCGTACTTACGAGTCAACAAAAGCAACACAGCTTTTCGATGAAGTTTATGTGGTTACCGATAGTGAAATAATATTTGAAGAAATAAAAGCACAAGGCGGAGTTGCAATTATGAGTAATGAAAAACACGAATGTGGCAGTGATCGAATTGCAGAAGCCATAGAATTCATGGATGTAGATATTGTCGTTAATGTACAAGGCGACGAACCTTTTACCAGTAAGGAAGATTTAGAGAAGGTTTTAAAAATATTTGATGGTGAAGATGCTTGTAATGTTGATTTAGCAACTTTGATGACAAAAATGACGGATTGGAATGAAGTTAATGACCCTAATTTTGTTAAAGTGGTCGTAGATGAAAATAATTATGCTTTGTATTTTTCGAGATCTCCAATTCCATATCCAAGAGATCGTAATATTCCGATGGAATATTATGAGCATAAAGGTATTTATGCCTTTAGAAAAAAAGCTTTGATGGACTTTTATCGCCTACCAATGAGAAATCTAGAAGCTTCAGAAAAAATTGAATGCCTTCGATATCTGGAATATGGAAAAAAAATAAAATTAGCCATTTCTACTACAAAAAATGCTGTAGAAATTGATACCCCAGAAGATTTACTTAGAGCAAATAAAATAATAAATAAAAAAAAATAGTAATCACATTCTCATGTCTGTAAACAACGAATATAGAAATTTTCCAATGGTACCAAGAGTAGTTTTTGGTAAAGGAAGTTTTAACCAATTGACATCAATATTAGATTTAAAAAGAAAAAATCAAGCTCCTTTTATATTCATCGTAGATGATGTTTTTGATCAACCAGGGTCTTTAGTCGATAGGATTGAATTAAAATGTAATGATAAATTAATTTATGCTTCCTCTCAAGAGGAACCTAAAACAACTCAAGTCGATTCATTAGTTAAAAATATACTGTTGGAGTTTAGCGAGCTTCCTTCTGGTATAATTGGAATAGGAGGTGGGTCTATTATGGATTTAGCAAAAGCTGTTTCACTAATGCTAACTAATGAGGGAAGCGCGGCAGATTATCAAGGATGGGATTTAATTAAAACAAAATCAATATACCACGTAGGTATCCCAACAATTTCTGGAACTGGAGCTGAAGTATCCAGAACTTGTGTATTGTCGGGTCCCGTCAGAAAATTAGGAATTAATAGTGATTATACCACTTTTGATCAAGTAATTCTCGATCCACTATTATTAGATGGAGTATCAAAAAATCAATGGTTCTATACGGGTATGGATTGTTTTATACATTGTATTGAATCTTTGGAAGGGACTTTTTTAAACGATTTTAGCCAAAGCTATGGAGAAAAAGCCTATGAATTATGTTTAGAAGTTTACTTGGAAGATAATAATTTATCAGTCGAAGAAAAGAATGGCAAGCTGATGATGGCTTCCTGGCATGGAGGAATGAGTATTGCCTATTCACAAGTGGGCGTAGCTCACGCGATGAGTTATGGTTTAGGTTTTGTTTTAGGAACTAAACATGGTATTGGAAATTGCATTGTTTTTAATTATCTAGAAGATTACTATCCGGAAGGAGTTGCAATTTTTAAACAAATGGTTAAAAAACACCAAATCGATATTCCTAGAGGTATTTGCTCTAATCTTTCAGATGAGCAGATGGAAACTATGATCAATGTGGCCTTAAGTTTGGAACCATTATGGGAAAACGCTTTAGGTAAAGATTGGAAAAATATTATGACACGCGAAAAAGTAAAGACTATGTATCTAAAAATGTAATATTTAATAAAAAAAATAGTAATAAAATAATGCCTACGTTTAATAACATTAGGCATTTAATTTATAGTAAATAATGAATATTTATAAATTCATACTGTACAAAATTTTGGGTTGGAAAATTATTGGTGATTTTAATCAAGACAACCTTAAAAAAGTTGTCATTATTGTCGCTCCACACACGAGTTGGAGTGATTTTGTTATAGCGATACTTTCAAGAAAAGTTCTTGGTGTAATGGTTAATTTTGTTGGTAAAAAAGAATTGTTTGTTTGGCCTTTCGGCTATTATTTTAAATGGGTTGGGGGAGCCCCATTAGATAGAACAAAGAATCATAATAAAGTGGAAGCTATAGCTTCTATTTTTGACTCTAAAAAAGAGTTTAGGTTAGGAATGTCACCTGAAGGAACTCGAAAAAAAGTTGACAAATGGCGAACAGGATTTTATTATATAGCATTGAAAGCAAAAGTCCCAATTATTCCAACTTCTATGGATTACAAAACTAAAACAATAACTATTGGTAAGCCCTTTGATCCTTCTGGGGATATTGAAACAGATTTAAAAATATTAAAAAAGTTCTTTGAAGGTAGTGTTGGTAAGATAAAAAAATACACTTAAAATTATATTGCAAACAAATTACGATTCGTCCATCGTATGATATACATTTTGGACATCATCATCGTTATCCAATTTTTCTAGTAATTTATCTACATCTGCTGCCTGTTCTTTAGAAACCTTTTTCGTCACCTGCGGTATACGTTCAAAACCAGATGATAAAATTTCAAATTCTTTTTCTTCTAATACTTTTTGAATGCTTCCAAAACTTTCAAAGGGTGCATAAATTAAGACTCCATCTTCATCTTCAAAAACTTCTTCCACACCATAATCTATCAATTCTAATTCTAATTCTTCTAAATTAATTTCTTTAGGATTAATTCTAAAATTACAAGTATGATCAAACATAAAAATAACCGATCCAGAAGTTCCCATATTACCATCACACTTACTAAAACATGCTCTTACATTAGCAACTGTTCTTGTATTATTATCCGTGGCTGTCTCAACAAGAATAGCAATGCCATGCGGGGCATATCCTTCAAATAATACTTCCTTAAAATCTCCTTGGCCTTTTTCAGTAGCTTTTTTAATAGCCCTTTCAACATTATCTTTGGGCATGTTGACAGCTTTTGCATTTTGAATAACAGCTCTCAATCTAGAATTTGAATCAGGATTCGGTCCACCTTCCTTAACAGCCATTACAATATCTTTTCCAATGCGTGTAAATGCTTTTGACATTGCAGACCAACGCTTCATTTTTCTTGCCTTTCTAAACTCAAACGCTCTTCCCATAGTTAATCTTTTAAGTTCTACAAAAATAAAAAAATGCACTAAACCACCAAGAGAAGTAGGATTCTTCTTTTTTATTAATTATTCTTTTACAGAATCGATTGCTTCTTGCAATACACAATCACTAATAATTTGATTTAAAGTTATTTGATAATTTTTTGGGAGTAAATTTTGTTTTGGAAGAATAGCAAGGTAGCTATCTTTGTTGGAGGTGTATATCTTTTTGAAGATGACGTTTTTTAATCCAAGCTTATCAGTTATTTCATAAAACAATTCGGAATGATGGATCATATCATTACTTGAAAGATGAAATATACCCTCTAAATTTTTATTGATTATGTAATGAATTTGTTGCGCTATTTTATTGATAGTATTCGCGCTGATAACCAAATTTGGAAATATCTCAAATTCTGCATTGTATTTTGAGGCTTCCTTTAATTGAATTATTTTAGGGGAATTTACTCCTAATATCATTGGTAATCTCAAAATCACATACTTTGAAGAGGGGAGTTTTTTTATTGTCTTTTCTTGCTTTATATTATATTTTCCATCTAATGACTTAGATGAAAGGAGATCTTTTTCGTAGCTAGGGAACTTTCCTTTTGCATCAAAAACCCTAAAACTCGATAAGTATAGTAATTTACAATCGATAGTTGATAATACATAATCTAATAGTTCTTGATAGAGGACAAATTGGGTTTTGTAATTACCTTTTATAGTAGGTATTATAAAATTTGGTTGAATCTCATTTAAAATCGATTTAATAGTGTTTTTATTCATATCAAAATGAAACATGACAGCATTTTCCTCAAATTCTTTTTTTGGTGATTTAAATGTACCGTATACATCAAAATAGGGAAGAAGTTCCTTATATAGTTTATTACCTATAAAACCGCTAGCTCCTAATATTAAAATTCTATTCCCCAAAGATGTCTAAAAGATTATAATCCTTTATAAAAAGGTATCTTTACTATAGTTGCTTGGATTGTTTTTTTACGTATTTGAATAAAAAGTTTTGTGCCAAAAGATGTTAAATTGCTTGGAACATAACCCATTCCAATTCCTTTGCCTAGCGATGGCGACATGGTTCCACTAGTCACTATACCAATTTTATCCCCTTGACTATTTAAAATATCATAACCTTGTCTTGGAATTCCTCTTTCATCTAATTCAAACGCAACTAACTTTCGTTGAGTTCCAAGTTCTTTTTGTTTTAATAAATATTCAGAATTAATAAAATTTTTCGTGAATTTGGTTATCCAACCTAAACCAGCTTCAATAGGCGATGTAGTATCGTTAATATCATTACCATAGAGGCAATAACCCATTTCCAGTCTTAAGGTGTCTCTTGCTGCCAATCCAATTGGTTTGATATCAAAATTATTACCAGCATTAAAAATTTTTTTCCAAATTTGTTTAGCCTCGTTATTTTTACAATAAATTTCAAATCCTCCACTGCCGGTATATCCAGTAGCACTGATAATAATATTTTCTATACCTGCAAAATCAGCAATTTGAAAATGATAAAATTTTATAGTGCTAAGATCAATTGAAGTAAGGGATTGCATTGATTCAACAGCTTTTGGTCCCTGAATTGCAAATAAAGAATAATCTTCCGATACATTTATAAGCTCAGCACCAATACTATTGTGACTATTAATCCAATTCCAATCTTTTTCAATATTGGAAGCATTAACTACTAAGAGCCATTTTTCACTATTAATTCGGTAAACGATTAAATCGTCTACAATTCCACCAGTGGCGTTTGGAAAACAACTATATTGAGCCTGGTTATCAACTATTTTAGAGGCATCATTACTAGTTACTTTCTGAATTAACTCAAGTGCATTAGGGCCTAAAACTAAAAATTCTCCCATATGCGATACATCAAAGACTCCAACATTATTTCGAACAGTTTCATGTTCAATATTAACGCCTTCATAGGAAACAGGCATATTGTAGCCTGCAAATGGGATCATTTTTGCACCAAGCTTTTTATGTGTCTCAGATAATGCTATTTCTTTTATCATATTATTTATAATGTTAAAACAAGGTTTATAAATAACACCAAATTTTAAGACCACAAATATATTATTTTGTTTTGGTATTGAAGGTAGGGGTAACGTTAAAATAAGATACTTAATTTTAGTATATTAGTACTCTAACAATAGTACTTATTTTTATAGCAATTAGATTCATGAAAAAATATTACTTTCTATTTATCTACAGCCTACCACTATTTGTTTATATTTCTTTAACAAGTAATGGTTGGAGTACTTTATTACCAGTTTTAATTTATTTTGGTCTGGTTCCACTTATTGAACTTTTTTTTCAGCCTGACCCTACAAATATCGATAAAGATCTTGAGTCGCAATTGAAACAAGACCCATTTTATGAATGGATTATTTATTTAATTATTCCTTTACATTTGTTTCTATTAATTAAATTCTTTTTTGTCATTGATAATACAGAACTTGGTTCAATAGAGTTTTATGGCAGAATATCAAGTATTGGTATTTTATTAGGAGTTACTGGAATTAATCTTGGTCATGAATTAGGTCACAGAAATAATATAGGTTTAAAATACCTTGGTGAATTATTATTATTAACTTCTTTAAATACTCATTTCTTACCATATCATAATGCTGGACATCATTTAAATGTTGCCACACTAAAAGATGCTGCCACAGCTAGAAAAAATGAGCTATTATTTATATTTTGGATTCGTTCTCATTTTGGGAGTTATATTGAGGCATGGAAAATAGAGAATAGAAGGATGCGGACTACTAACAAATTTATTTTTTCTTTTGAGAACAGGATGGTTATTTATACAGTCTTGAATGTTTTAGTACTATCATCTGTTTATTTTATTTTTGGTTTTAAGGTACTCTTATCATATTTGTTAGTGGCCTCAATAGGAATATTACTTTTAGAAACTGTAAATTATATTGAACATTACGGACTTTTAAGAAAGAAAAATGAGCATGGTAGATATGAAAAAGTTAAACATTATCATTCTTGGAATTCTGATCATATTATTGGAAGAAGTATGATGTTTAACTTATCCCGCCATGCCGATCATCACTATAATGGCAGTAAAAAATATCAATTACTAAAATCTATCAAATCCAGTCCCCAAATGCCTACAGGTTATCCAGGAATGATGTTAATTGCATTATTACAACCGCTATGGTTTTATATTATGAATAAAAAACTAAAGGAGTTAGGTGAGTAAATGATTAAAGTAATTTATCTGAAAATAATTATACTGTTTTAAAAATTCTTATTTTCTTAAGAAGGAATTAGTACTTTTGTTTTTTAATTTTTATTTTAATCTATGACAAAAGTCCATTATGTAAGTGGTGATTTACTTGATTTAGCTACAATTAAATCGATAATCGAGGAACGTAAAGTCTTAGAATTATCGAATGAAGTAGTTTTAAATATTGAAAAATCAAAAAAATATTTAGAAAAAAAAATTTTAAATAACAGCCAACCTATCTATGGTATTAATACAGGTTTTGGCTCTCTCTACAATGTAAAGATAGCATCAGATGATTTAACCAAACTTCAAGAAAATATTGTTATGTCTCATGCCTGTGGAACCGGTAATTTGGTGCCTAAGGAAATAGTCAAATTAATGTTATTGCTTAAAGTACAGTCTTTAAGTTATGGCTACAGTGGAGTTCAATTAAAAACAATACAACGTTTAGTTGATTTTTATAATTTAGATATCACCCCGCTTATATACGAATTAGGTAGTCTCGGAGCTTCGGGTGATTTAGCACCACTTGCTCATATGGCTCTACCTCTAATTGGAAAAGGAGAGGTGTATTATAAAAATGAAATACGTCCTGCTAAAGATATTTTAAATCAACTAGACTTTGAACCAATCAAACTAGAAGCGAAAGAAGGCCTAGCTTTATTAAATGGCACTCAATTTATGAGTGCCTACGGAATTTTTTCATTGATAAAAAGTCACAAGCTTTCCTATTTATCAGATTTAATTTCTTGTATTTCAATCGATGCTTTTAATTGTAATATGAGTCCCTTCGATCCACTTGTACATTTAGTTCGTCCTCATAGAGGCCAAGTAAAAACTGCTGAACGAGTTTTAGATTTATTAGAGGGAAGCGAGATAGGAAATTTAAAAAATAAAAGCATTCAAGATCCATATTCTTTTCGTTGCATCCCTCAAGTCCACGGAGCATCAAAAGATACCATTGCATTTGTAACAAAAACTTTTAATACCGAAATTAATTCAGTAACTGATAATCCTAATATTTTTATGAAAGAGGATAAGATTATATCAGGAGGGAATTTTCATGGTCAACCACTAGCAATGGCCCTTGATTATTTAGGTATTGCATTGGCTGAATTAGGAAATATATCGGAACGAAGGACATATCAATTAATAGGTGGATTAAGAAATCTTCCTCCCTTTTTAGTAAAAAAACCAGGAATTAATAGTGGTTTTATGATTCCTCAATACACTGCAGCAAGCATAGTTAGTCAAAATAAACAACTTGCAACCCCTGCTTCCATAGATTCTATTGTTTCATCGAATGGACAAGAAGATCACGTGAGTATGGGTGCGAATGCTGCTACTAAATGTTTGCAAATTGTAAATAATCTCGAACGAATTTTGGCTATAGAATTAATGAATGCTTCACAAGCGCTATCATTTCGTAGGCCTTTAAAATCATCAAGATCAATAGAGGATTTTGTAAATAGTTACCGTAAGGAAGTTCCTTTGGTTGAACATGATCGTATCTTAGCAAAAGACATCAAAAAAACAATTTTGTTTTTTGATTCTCTGGGGGTAGACAATAAAATTTTGTTTTAGTCTCTTTACTATTTATTTAGATTCCTTTTTCTCTGTTATTTTAATAACAATTTCATTAGTTTTTTTATTCAGATCTATTTTAATACTGTCACCTTCTTTTAGCTTTGTATTAATAATCTCTTCTGCTAAGACATCTTCAATATATTTTTGAATAGCTCTTTTAAGGGGTCTAGCTCCGTATTGTTTGTCAAATCCTTTATCTGCAATAAAATCCTTAGCATTTTTTGAAAGTTTTAACTGGTAGCCTAATCCGTCAATTCTAGCATATAATTTACCTAATTCAATGTCGATTATTTTATGAATATCTTCTTTTGATAACGCATTGAAAACAACAACATCATCTATTCTATTTAAAAATTCTGGTGCAAATGTTTTCTTTAGTGCATTTTCGATAACTCCCTTTGCATAAGTGTCGGCTTGATTCGTTTTAGCTGAAGTTCCAAAACCAACACCTTGACCAAAATCTTTTAATTGTCGTGAACCAATATTAGAGGTCATGATAATAATGGTGTTTCTAAAATCAATTTTACGACCTAAACTATCAGTTAAAAATCCATCATCTAGAACTTGAAGCATCATATGAAATACATCTGGGTGAGCCTTTTCAATTTCATCAAGTAAAACGATCGAATAAGGCTTCCTTCTTACTTTTTCTGTTAATTGACCACCCTCCTCGTATCCTACATATCCTGGAGGTGCACCAACTAGTCTAGATATGGCAAATTTTTCCATATATTCACTCATATCTATTCTTATTAAGGCGTTATCGGAATCAAAAAGCTCTTGTGCCAATACTTTAGCTAGTTGTGTTTTTCCAACCCCTGTCTGACCAAGAAATATAAATGAACCAATGGGTTTATTAGGATCTTTTAATCCTGCTCTGTTTCGTTGTATCGCCTTTGCTATTTTTTGAACAGCATCGTCTTGGCCTATTACTTTCCCTTTAATTCTTTTCGGTAAAGCAGCAAGCTTAGTACTCTCTGTTTGTGCAATCCTATTAACGGGAACTCCTGTCATCATTGAAATAACTTCAGCTACATTTGCTTCAGAAACAACTTCTCTGTGCAGTTGTGATTCTTTTTCCCAGGCTTCTTGTTCAGAGGAAAGTTCTTTTTCAAGATTCTTTTCATCATCTCTTAGTTTAGCTGCCTCTTCATATTTCTGTTTCTTGACTACTGAGTTTTTTAAATCTCGAACTTCTTCTAATTGTTTTTCAATTTGTACTATTTTTTCTGGTACATGAATGTTTGTGATATGTACTCTGGATCCTGCTTCATCAAGTGCATCAATAGCTTTATCTGGTAAAAAGCGATCTGTCATATAACGATTGGTTAATTTAACACAGGCAAGTATTGCATCTTCAGTATAAGTAACATGATGATGCATTTCATACTTGTCTTTAATGTTTTGCAGAATTTCAATTGATTCTTCAACCGAGGTGGGTTCCACTATTACTTTTTGAAATCTTCGTTCTAAAGCACCATCCTTTTCAATGTATTGTCTATATTCATCTAGTGTTGTTGCTCCAATACATTGTAACTCACCTCTTGCTAGAGCTGGCTTGAACATGTTAGAAGCATCTAAAGAACCTGTAGCTCCTCCAGCTCCAACAATCGTATGAATTTCGTCAATAAATAAGATAATGTCATCATTTTTTTCAATTTCATTCATTACAGCCTTCATACGCTCTTCAAATTGTCCACGGTATTTTGTACCGGCAACCAGGCTAGCTAAATCTAGCGTAACTACTCTTTTATCAAAAAGAATTCTTGAAACTTTCCTTTGGACTATTCGTAAAGCCAAACCTTCAACAATTGCAGATTTACCGACTCCAGGTTCTCCAATTAATAATGGATTATTCTTTTTTCTTCTACTTAATATCTGAGAAACACGTTGTATTTCTCCTTCTCTTCCCACTACAGGGTCTAATTTACCTTCGGTGGCCAAATAGGTTAAATCACGCCCAAAGTTGTCTAAAACAGGTGTCTTTGATTTTTTATTAGTTTTAGTTGTACTCCCAGTAAAAAGGTTTTCTTTACCAGACTGGTCAGCTGGCAAATCCTCACTTGGAAATGCGTCTGAAGTAGGGGAGTCTTGGAAATCATCATCACTTGAGATCAAGGATTTAAATTGATTTTTAACACCATCATAATCAATTTTCATTTTATTTAAAAGTTTGGTAGTAGGATCATTTTCATTTCTTAAAATACAGAGTAGTAAGTGTGCCGTATTTATAGAAGTACTTTGAAAAAGTTTAGCTTCTAAAAAAGTTGTTTTTAAAGCTCTTTCAGCCTGTCTAGTTAAATGAAGATTTTTTTTGTCATTGCTGTTGGATTCAGTGTGAGGATTGGCAGGACTTAATATTTCAACTTTTCTACGAAGATGATTCAAATCTATATCCAATGTATTTAGTATCGAAACTGCTTTACCGTTACCGTCGCGAAGCAATCCTAACATTAAGTGCTCAGTACCAATAAACTCATGTCCTAATCTCAAAGCCTCCTCTTTACTAAAAGCAATTACATCTTTTACTCTCGGTGAAAAATTATCATCCATAATTAATATCTCTTTATTTTAAACACTTTACGATTTTAGATGTTAAGTGTGAAAAGTATTGTTTTATTGTTATTAAAATTAATTAATTACAATCAGAACAAATATAATGATTGTTTTTAACCACTAATTCTCTTTAACTATTTTTTATCAATAATTATTAAACCACAAAAACATTTATAAAATCAATAAACATACCATAATTATTTAAGGTATAAAGTCAAAAATTTAATCCCAATGAAAATATAAAATAAATATAATAACTTTTAATTATTTTAATTGTTTTGAAAATCCTAAAAAAAGCTAATATCACTATATAAAACTTATAAATTACAAAATAATAGTATAGATAGTTATTAACGTTTTACACCTAGCTATTTGTTAATAAAATAGTTATTTTTCGACTTGTTTTTTTATTAAAAAATATGCAATTAATGTATCTTGCTTATTACTAATTTTTACTAAAAAAAATAAAATAAATTTATATGGCTGAAGGTGAAAAATTGATCCCCATCAATATTGAGGATGAAATGAAATCAGCTTACATTGATTATTCAATGTCAGTTATTGTATCGCGTGCTTTACCAGATGTAAGAGATGGGATGAAGCCTGTACATAGGCGTGTTCTTTTTGGCATGCACGAATTAGGAATAAGAGCAACAGGAGCTCATAAAAAATCTGCAAGAATTGTTGGAGAAGTTTTAGGTAAATACCATCCCCATGGAGATACTTCTGTTTATGATGCCATGGTTCGAATGGCACAAGAATGGAGTTTGCGTTACATGTTGGTCGATGGACAAGGAAACTTTGGCTCAATTGATGGTGATAGTCCAGCTGCGATGCGTTACACAGAAGCGCGAATGCAAAAGATTTCTGAGGATATGCTTGCTGATATTGATAAAGACACCGTTGACCATCAATTAAATTTTGATGATACACTAAATGAACCCACTGTTTTACCTACTCGTATTCCTGGGTTACTAATAAACGGTGCTTCTGGTATTGCGGTCGGGATGGCTACTAATATGCCTCCCCATAATTTAACTGAAGTGATAGACGGCACAATGGCTTACATCGATGACAACGAAATTGATATTGATGGATTAATGCAGCATGTAAAAGCTCCAGATTTTCCAACAGGTGGAGTTATATATGGTTACGAAGGTGTTAAAGATGCTTTTCATACTGGAAGAGGAAAAATAGTCATGCGAGCAAAAGCTTCTTTTGAAGAAGTAAATGGTAGAGAATGTATTATTGTTTCTGAAATCCCTTATCAAGTTAATAAGGCAGACATGATCAAAAAGACTGCTGATTTAGTAAACGAAAAAAAGATTGATGGAATTTCAAACATTCGAGATGAATCCGATAGAAAGGGAATGCGTATTGTATATATACTCAAACGTGATGCTATTCCTAACATTGTACTAAATATGTTATTTAAATACACTGCGCTACAATCTAGCTTTAGTGTGAACAATATATGTCTGGTTAATGGACGTCCACGTTTACTTAACTTAAAAGAGTTAATCCATTATTTTGTCGAACATCGTCATGAAGTAGTAGTTAGACGAACTAAATATCTCTTGAATAAAGCAGAGGAACGCGCTCATATTTTAGAAGGTTTAATTATTGCCTCTGATAATATCGATGAAGTTATAAAATTGATACGTTCATCCAAAAATGCTGATGAGGCAAGAGAGCGACTTATTAATACTTTTAAACTCACTGAAATTCAAGCGAAAGCAATTGTTGAAATGAGACTTCGACAACTAACGGGTCTTGAACAAGATAAATTACGCAGTGAATTCGACGAGTTAATGAAAACCATCCAAGGTTATAAAGACATTTTAGCAAGTAAGGAATTAAGAATGTCTATTATTAAAGACGAACTTAATGAAATTAGAACTAAATATGGAGATGAACGCCGTTCTATAATAGAGTATGCTGGTGGTGATGTGAGTATTACCGACCTAATACCAGATGAAAAAGTAGTAATTACTATTTCGCATGCTGGTTATATAAAACGTACTTCCTTGTCTGAATACAAAAAACAGAATAGAGGAGGAGTAGGGGCAAAAGCTTCGTCTACTAGAAATGAAGACTTTTTAGAACATTTATTTGTAGGAACCAACCATCAATACATGTTATTCTTTACCCAAACTGGAAAGTGTTTTTGGATGCGTGTATTCGAAATTCCTGAAGGAACAAGAACATCAAAGGGCAGGGCTATTCAAAACTTAATCAACATTGGTCAAGATGATAAAGTAAAAGCTTTTATTTGTACACAAGACCTAAAAGATGAAGAATACATTAATAGTCATTATGTTATTATGGCGACCAAAAATGGTCAGGTCAAGAAAACTTCTTTAGAACAATACTCTCGTCCTAGAACTAATGGAATTAATGCCATTACTATAAAAGATGGAGATGAATTATTAGAAGCTAAATTAACCACAGGAGATAGCCAAGTAATGTTAGCTGTTAAATCTGGTAAAGCGATTCGTTTTGAAGAAGAAAAAACAAGATCTATGGGTAGAAATGCCTCAGGTGTTAGAGGTATCCGTCTAAACAATGATACTGACGAAGTTATCGGTATGATTACTATCAATGAATCTGAGTCTGATGTGCTGGTAGTTTCAGAAAATGGATATGGAAAAAGATCTAGCTTAGAAGATTACAGAATTACCAATCGAGGAGGAAAAGGAGTAAAAACTATAAGCGTCACTGAAAAAACTGGTAGTTTAGTAGCCATTAAAAATGTAACCGATAGTGATGATTTAATGATTATAAATAAATCAGGAATCGCTATTCGTTTAGAAGTTGATAATTTACGAGTGATGGGTAGAGCTACCCAAGGGGTGCGTTTGATTAAAGTTAGAGATGGAGATGCTATAGCAGCAGTAGCAAAAGTTATGTCCGATGATGATGATATTGAAATCGACGAAGATGGTAATGTAATCGTTCCAGAAAATAACGCTAATGAAAATGATTCTGATATCACTAAAGAAGAAGAATAAAAAATAAAAAAACAATGAAAAAACAATTAATAGTAATAGCATTATTACTAGTTTCTGCGACTACATTTGCTCAGAAAAAAGAAATCAAAACTGCTCAAAAATCAATTAAGTCAGGAAATTTTACTGAGGCAATCACCACATTAGCTTCTATCGAGGGATTGGTTGATAAAGCCGATTCTAGCATTAAAGAACAGTATAGTTTAATACTTGCACAAGCCTATTTAGGTGCAGCTAATAACGATTTTGAAAAATTAAACTTAGCTGCTAATTTGTTCGAAAAAGTATTGCTTAACAAAAGCAGTAAATATGTAGGTGATGCATCAAAAGGACTTGAAGAAGTAGGAGTAGCACTCATTAATAGTGCCCAATTAGATCAAAAGAACCAGAATTATATCGAAGGTTCCAAAAAAATCTATCGAGGTTATACCTTAAGAAAAAATGATACCATATTTTTATATTATGCTGCCTCTTTAGCTACCGATGGTAAAGATTATGATTTAGCTATAAATCGTTATGAGGAACTTATGGATATTGGTTATACCGGAATTTCAGAAGAGTTTTATGCCACTAAAAAAGGTACGAAGGAAGAAACAAAGTTTTCTTCAAAAACAGAACGAGATTTGTTAGTTAAAAAAGGTGATTATGTAATACCAAGAAGTAAATTCACAAAATCTAAAAAAGGGACTATTTTAAAAAATATGACTTTTATTTATTTAAATAAAGGAGAGAAAGAAAAAGCTACAGAGTTAATGAAGAAAGCCAGAGCAGCTTCTCCTAACGATAAAAGCTTAATGTATGCAGAAGCTGAGTTGTATTATACCAGCGGTGATATGACAAATTATAAGAAAATAATTAGTGAACTAATTAAAAGTGATCCCAATAATCCTGATTTATATTATAACTTAGGTGTTGCAAGTTCAAGAAATGGTGAAAAAGTGGAAGCTATGGAATATTATTCTATGGCTATTGAACTCAATCCGGACTATGCTGAAGCTTTAATTAATAAGGCTCAATTAATACTTGATGGTGAAAGAACAATTATTGATGAAATGAATAGTCTTGGGACTTCAAATGCTGATTATGATCGTTATGATGTTCTTAAAGAGGAAAAGAATAAATTGTACCTTGAGGCACTACCATACCTAGAATCTGCATCAAGACTGCGTCCTGAGTCTATGGATATTGTCAAAACTTTAAAAGGAATCTATGGCCTTTTAGGTATGGATACAAAAGAAAAAGAAATGAGAATTATATTAGATCAAAACTAGGTTTAATATTTATTTTTTAGTTATTAGAAGCTTCTATAATAGAAGCTTTTTTTATATCATCCGTTTGATCACTCTAAGTTTATGGGTATGCTTCTGTTTTTCAATATTAAAAATACCTGAATGATCTAATTGATCAATTCTAACTTTACCATGAGCATGAATAATTCGATTGTTTTCCAATATAATACCTACATGAGTTATTATACCTTCATCATTATCAAAAAATGCTAAATCACCAGCTTCACTTTCTTCTATAAAACTTAATACTTCCCCTTGATTTACCTGCTGAATTGCATCCCGAAATAATTGGTATCCACAAAGTTTATAAACCATTTGAGTAAAACCACTGCAATCTATTCCAAAAGGTGTTTTTCCTCCCCACAAATAGGGACTATTTAAATACATTTGTGCAAATTCTGTAAGGTTTGATTTGTTTAATTTTTTAGAGGTAGTAGCTCCTTCAAATGAGTGATTTAAAAATTTTGAAATTGCTGTGTTACTCCCAATACTAATTGGCAATAGCGTATTAGTAGCTGTTGTTATTATATCTAATAAATGGGTAGAAAGTTTTGGAGTTTTTTGACTCAATTCTTCAAATTCAGAAAGCGAGATTTTTTTACACTGTTTATTGTCGATCCAACCTTCATATTGATCATCAACTAGACGAACTTTACACCATTTTTCGGTAACTTCAAGAATCTCAAATAGATCACCATAGAGTACTTGTGAAATCATTTCACTACAATCAGAGTCTTCTAATCGTAATGGAATAATATTTAAGTTACAGAGTCCGTAATCCATTAATTATGGGTGTGAAATTAATTTCTTTCTAAAATCATCGCTGAAGCTCCACCGCCACCATTACAAATTGCAGCTGCACCAAGTTTTGAGTTATTTTGTTTTAAAACATTAATTAAAGTTATTAATATTCTAACACCACTACAGCCTAAAGGGTGACCTAAAGAAACCGCACCACCATTAACATTTACAATTGAATTATCCACACCTAAAAGTTTCATATTTGCAAGGCCTACTACAGAAAATGCTTCATTCAATTCAAAATAATTGATATCATCGATTTTCAAATTTGCTTTTTCTAAAGCGATGGGTAAAGCTTTTGCTGGTGAAGTCGTAAACCATTTTGGGTTTTGGGCTGCATCTGCATAACTTTTTATAGTAGCTAAGGGAGTTAAGCCCATTTCTATGGCTTTTTCCTCATTCATCAAAATCATAGCACCTGCACCATCATTAATGGTAGATGCGTTTGCTGCGGTTACTGTACCTCCTTTAGTGAAAACAGCACGTAAGTTTGGAATTTTTTCCATACGAACATTTTTGTATTCTTCATCTTCATTAAATACTAAAGGTGCTCCTTTTCGTTGGGGTATTTCAACGGGTATCACTTCATCATTAAATTTTCCATCATTCCAGGCTTTCATTGATCTTGTGTAGGATTCTATAGCAAAGTTGTCTTGTTCCTCACGTGTTATTTGATGTTCTGAGGCACATAAATCTGCAAAAACTCCCATTGCTTCCTGATCAAAAGAGTCAACCAATCCGTCTTTTTGCATGCCATCTTGCATTTCCTTTGATCCAAATTTGTGTCCGTTTCTTAAATGCAGGTAATGTGGAATATTACTCATACTCTCCATACCTCCAGCAATTACGATTTGAGCATCTCCCAATGCAATTGCCTGAGCAGCATTCATAACAGCTTTCATTCCAGAAGCACAAACTTTGTTTACAGTAGTACAAGGAACTGAATCAGAAATACCAGCACCAATAGCGGCTTGTCTTGCAGGAGCCTGTCCAACTCCAGCTTGAACAACATTTCCCATATATACTTCATCAACTAGGGAAGGATTTAAATTTATTTTTTCCATAGCGCCTTTAATGGCTATAGCACCTAATTTGGAAGCTGATAAAGATGATAAGCTTCCCATAAAACTCCCTATGGGAGTTCTTATTGCACTCACTACAACAACTTTTTTATTCATTTAAATAAGGGTTTTTAGACTTGATTTTATTGATTACAAATTTAAGCATTTAATATTAAAAAATCTTTCTCGATAATTTTCTTATTGTAAATAAACAAACGATATTTATACCAATTATCAGGAAATTGATATTGATGAAAAAATATTTTACTTCTTTTACAAAAAATCAGTCTCTTATATACAAAATATTATTATTTGTACTCTCGACTGGTTTAATCATGTATTTACTGCCAAAGGGAGGGCAATTTAAATATAATTTTCAGAAAGGTAAACCATGGCAATATGAGAATCTGTATGCGCCATTTTCTTTTACCATCAAAAAAAGTGATGCCTCCATTGAAGAAGAGAAGAAAATGATTATTGAGGATAATACACCTTATTTTGAAGTTGACATATCTAAAAAAGCTTCTTCTAAATCGTTGTTTTTATCCTATTTGAAAAAAAATGATTCAATAATTGGTTCAGTAAATACCAATAATACTTTAATTGGCACTTCAATTATAGATGAATTATATACTTACGGGATAACAAACGAAAAATATTCCTTTCCACCTGAAAAAATAATTTATTTAAAAAAGGGAAACGAACTACAGGAAATAGGATACAATCAATTAATTTATTTTGGTGATTTAAAAAATGTAATTAGCACAATGATTAACGGATTTAGCGAGAAAGCATCTCCTTTTTTATTAGATCTACTTTTAAACTCATTAATTTCTAATGTGAGTTTAGATAGTAAATTAACAGAATCTATCGTTTTATCTAGAATTGAAAAAATTAATCCAAATCGAGGGGTAATAGATAAGGGAAGTAGAATTATAGCAAAAGGAGAGGTTGTTGAAGGATCTAAGTTTCAAATATTAAATTCTTACAAAGCAGTTTTTCAATCACAAGTATGGAGTAAATCTAATTACAACTGGTTATTATTAGGATATTCGCTGTTAATTTCACTTGTCTTCTTGATGTTATTTTTGTTTATGAAAAACTACAGGAAAGAAATTTTCAAGGATAATAATAAAATGACATTTATTTTATTTAATGTTGTCTTAATGATATTCGTTACTTCTTTGGTAGTTACATACGATGCAAAATTAGTTTATATAACCCCCTTATGTATTTTACCATTAGTTCTTAAAGCTTTTTTTGATGCGAGATTGGGTTTGTTTGTCCACGTGCTTACCATTTTGTTGCTTGGATTTACTGTTCCTAGCAGTTTTGAGTTTTTATTTTTACAAACAATAGCAGGAATGGTTACTATCTTGACAGTATCAGAATTATACAAAAGAGCAAATTTATTTATATCAGTAGGTCAAATAACCTTTGTGTATATACTTGGTTATTTTGCCTTTTTTGTTATTCAAGAAGGAAATGTAGAATTAATTCAATGGGATTATTTTATGTATTTTATCCTCTGTGGACTATTAACCTTATTTTCTTTCCCTTTAATATATATCTATGAGAAGATGTTTGGTTTGGTATCCGACGTTTCCTTACTAGAATTGAGTGATACTAACTCAAAATTACTAAAAGAACTATCTAATAAAGCACCAGGGACTTTTCATCATTCCTTAAATGTTGCTAATCTAGCCGAAGCAGCAGCCAATGAAATCGATGCTAACGCAATGTTAACTCGAGTAGGAGCTCTATACCATGATATTGGTAAAATGGTACAACCTACTTATTTTACTGAAAATCAAATTTCTTCGGTTAACTCTCATGATGATTTGGATCCCAAGGAAAGTGCTGAAATTATTATTGACCATGTAATTAATGGTATTGAAATTGCTAAAAAAAATAACATACCGGATCGAATCATTGATTTCATTAGAACACACCATGGAACAAGTTTAGTATATTATTTTTATAATAAAGAATCAGAAAAAATAGGAGAGGTTAACAAAACAGATTTTTCATATCCAGGCCCGACTCCTTTTTCAAAAGAAACAGCCATTCTAATGATGGCAGATAGTGTAGAAGCAGCTAGTAAAAGTTTGAAAGAACCTACATCGTCTAAATTAGATTCTTTTGTAGAAAATATTATTGATAATCAGTTAAATCAAGGTCAGTTTTTGAATGCCAATATTACATTGAAAGAAATTCAAAAAATAAAAAAGGTATTAAAAAAGAAACTTAATAATATGTATCATTTAAGAGTAGAGTATCCTCAGTAGAGAGAAAAAATTAGATGACTTGAAAAAGTTTACAAAAATAGAAATAGAAAAAACAATTAAAAAATTAAGCAATTGGACTTATCACGACAAGGCAATTCATGCTACCTTTAAATTTAACAATTTTAAGGATACATTTTTTGTGATGGAACAAATAGCTTTAATTGCAGAAAAAATAAATCACCATCCCAATTGGTCTAATGTTTATAATGTATTAAATATTAGTCTTACAACCCATGATGCTGGAGGATTAACCAATAAAGATTTTGAATTGGCAACAATGATTAATGGAGTAGTCGAAGAGATCTTAATGAAAAATGATACAACTATTTAGTAGCGATCTCTTAAAAGTTATTAAATTAATTAATGTTCCTTTACTACAATTGCAATCACCATTAAGACAATAAAACCGATAGTCCAAACTATAATACCACCTACTCCCATAACTTATTTTTTTTAAATTTTATCAAAGGTACTATAATTCATGTTAAAGATTATGATATAATTATTATATCAAATTATAATATTTATGATAAAAAAAAACACTCTAATTAAAGAGTGTTAATTCCAACTTTCAAAACAAACAATTATAATAGTATCTAATAATTAATCTATAAATGACAAGCCCTAGTTTATCTAAAATTATTAACTCCTTGAGTTAATTAATATATTTCAGAAACTGCTTTTTTATTTATAATTTCTTGCATTTCTTCATCACATAATGCAATATGGTAATCGCATTCAATAACCTGTTTTTCGCGAATTAAATTAGTAAGTTCGCTACTAGCATTATCTAAATGAATTAATTCCTTTTTTAATTTTTTATAAGATTCAATAGATTCGTTTAAGTGATTTAATAGTTTAGATGTGCTCCAATCTTTACGTTCCCTAAGTCTTAAATCTTCATCCATAAATTGTTTTACAGAAGCTATAATTTCATTTTGGGACATTAATTTGTTAAACTCTATTGCTGATCTTTTCATTTCTATAAATCTATTAAAGCACAAAAGTATATAAGTTTACTTAATAAAACAAGAAAAAACAAAATTAAATATAGCTGTAAAGCTGTTAACTAGTGTTTAAATGTAGTTTTTTATCGATAAATGTATTTTAAAACTATATCATTATTCAATAATTATGACGTTTATGTGAATATTTTTAAGACTTAGAAACTCTTTTATTGTGCTAATTGTACATCCATTTTATAAGTATCAACTATGTATCAATAGTTTATTTTTTTTTATTTATTATTGTAAAATAAATATTAATTAAAAATTTAAATACTTAAATTATGAATAAATTATTTAAAATATTGATAGCACTACTAGTTGTATTTTTAGCAACAGAAAAATTAAGTGCACAAAAGTTAAAAGTTTTCAATAGCTCAATAACTAAGAAAATTGGTCCTAAAAAAGTTGCGGTACCCTATACCGATGTTACCTCTTATATGGGCTATGCATCTCCTGGAACAGAAGATGAAATAAAAGACGGAAAAAAATTCTATTACATTTATCTTTGGATTCCTGTAGTAGTTCCAGAAATTGGGGTTAGAATGATCTCGCCAGCTGCTTCAATTAAAGCTAAAAATATCGTGCAATCCTCAGAATATACTGAGAATAGTGATTCTAAGGATTATTTTGATACTTACATAACTTTAGAAAGGTCCAATATATTTACTAAACAAGAAATAAGTGAGGAAGGAGTCGCAAATGCTTCTTGGAATACATTAGCCCGAAACGATGATAGTAGTGAAATGCCAAAAAATCCAGGAGGAAGAAGTTATAATTCTTTATTGCGATATGAGAGTAATTTAAATGATCCACTGGGATCTCTTACAGTAGGGTTATATCGAATTGGTTTTACAACTTATAAAACAGGAGAGGTTAGTGGTACGTTTTTAGCACAGGTTGCATCTTCTGTAAAATTACCAGGTGTTGGAGTAGCAAAAACTATTAGTACCTTATTGGAGCAAATAAATGATTAGCTAGTCGTTATTGAAAAAATTAACCATATATACCAATATTTGAATGGGTGGTTTCTCTTTTATCAAAAGTCGTCTAGGAAGATTATAAAATGCTTATAATATGGTTTTCTTGTGTTTGCTTCATTTAGCGTCATAGAGATTTTCTTGTTTACAAGTCAAATTTAAACTACTTTATATTGTTATACAACTTATATTTTATTTAGATTGAATAGACTTTAAAGGATATGGGATTTTAACGTAAAAACCCCTCGTAGCGATACGAAGGGTTGATGTGAGCCCGATAGGATTCGAACCTATGACCGCCTCCTTAGAAGGGAGGTGCTCTATCCAGCTGAGCTACGAGCCCATTTTAACTTACAAAATGGTTTCTTTTGCGGCTGCGAATATACAAATTATATTAAAAAAGGTTCGATTTTTAAATTAAATATTTACCTTAATACTAAGCAAAATAACTTCAAAAAACTAACTAAATTTAACATTCTAATTGGACTTTTTAATTCTTTCAGTCAAATAAAAAAAGCCTAATTATTCAATTAGGCTTTTTGGTCGGGGTGGCAGGATTCGAACCTGCGGCCTCCACGTCCCAAACGTGGCGCGATAACCGGGCTACGCTACACCCCGAATAGGTTATCTAGAAATTTAATTCTATTTTTTTGATGCGGAGAGGAAGGGATTCGAACCCCCGGTACCCGTTAGAGTACAACTCCTTAGCAGGGAGCCCCGATCGACCACTCTGGCACCTCTCCATTTATGATGAATAAACACCTTAAATTGCGGATGCAAATCTACTTTAACATTTGTAATAACGCAAACAAAAAGGATGCTTTTTTTTATAATTCTCTAGGAAGTTTGGTTTCAAGCTTTTGTACAACAGATTATAATTTTATTATTGTTTAAATCTGTTGTAAAAAATAAATATAAATTTCCACCATCAGCAATTTTCATTTTATTTCTTAAAGAGGCAACACTTTCAGGAAAATTTCGAGTACTTAGATTGGCTTTTTTTATAGCTTTTAATTCCTTTAAATCTTTTTTGCTAAATTTTAATATACGTGTTATTAAAAAACGCCTTCCGGGAAAGTCTTTTAATACTTTAGATGTGTATAAATGACTGTTTTGATGTAATTTGTTAATTGAATAACGTTCTGAAACTAGATTAAAAGCGCCACTTTTCATAATGGCAGCATTAGGCTCATATAAGTATTTTTCTGGTAATGAAAATATTGGTGTGCAAATATCTCCTAAACGATAATTAAATTTTTGTGATGTTTGCTTACCAATATTAATTGTTTTAATTTTTATAACTTCATTATAACCTTTTTGAAGTAACCATAACACCTCTTTTACATCATTATTAACAGCTACAATATGAATTTGTGATACCATTTTAAGTTCTTTGATTCCTTGAGTGATATCCAACATCGGAGAGGTCTTTATCATAATTTGTTCCGTACTTGTAAAGAGTTTATTAATTTCTTTAGGAATATTGGGCTCACAATCGATCAAACGGTAAACTCTTCCCTTATGTTCATGACGTCGGGAAGGATCAATATAGATCAAATCATAAGAATGTTTTGTGATTTCATTTAAACCATTATTGGCTATACATGTAATATTTGAACTTTTAAGTTGTTTAAAATTATGTGCTGCAATAGCAGATAAACATTTATCCTTTTCACAATGAATGACCGCAGTAAAATATTTTGAAAAATAATAGCTATCGACTCCAAATCCACCAGTTATATCAGCTATAGTCTTTCCTTTTACAAGAGTTGATTTATATTTTGCAGTAATTTCTGAGGAAGTTTGTTCTAAATTTAGTTTTGGTGGATAATAAATAGCCTCACTTTGGAACCAAGTGGGTAATTTGTGTGATACTTTATTCCTATTTTCAATCTGTTGTAAAAGCTCTTTAATTTTTATAGAAGGAAAGGGACTTCCAGAAAAAGCAAGTTCTGAAATACTTTTACTGTAATTAATTATAAATTTTTGAACCTCAGTTGCTAATATGTCTTTATTGATACAAATACTATATGCCTTTAGTTAATTTTTGAACAATTTGATTATCAGATAAAAATTCCTTTAAAATAACTTTTATAACGGTATAAACAGGGATTGCTAAAATTAAACCAATAACTCCAAAGAGTATTCCTGCTATCATAATGACAAGGAAAATTTCAAGTGGATGGGATTTAACACTTTTTGAGAATATATAAGGTTGACTAATAAAATTATCAACAAACTGACCAATTATAAATCCAATCAAAACATATATAGTTTTTGGTAAGATGACCGTTTGAAAATCACTTCCAATAAAACTAGTCATCGTAAGAAGGGTCATTAAAAAGGCACTAATAACTGGGCCGATGTAAGGTATTAAGTTTAATAATGCACATAAAAATGCAATGACAATAGGGTTATGAACTCCAAAAATAAGCAAGACGATAGTATAAATGATAAAAAGTATTGTAATCTGTAAAATGAGCCCAACAAAGTATCTAGAAAGAAGATCTTTAATTTTATTCATTGATCTTTTTGTTCCTTCAACATTTCGGTCTGTTACAAATGTTAAAACTCCATGCTGCAATAATTTGCTGTCTTTTAAAAGGAAAAAAGATATAAATACAATAGAAAAAAGAGCGATACTAAAACTTCCAAACCCACTTATAATAGAATTTAAAAAATTGGGGATTACACTATAATCAATTTTTGAAAAAATACTATTTTTTGTGAATGATTGTGCTAAATCAATATCTTTATTAGATAAATAACTAATAATTTTTTGGTTTAAGCTCTCCATACTGGTTTGTAATTCTGTAATATTGAGTAAAGACAGATTATGGCTCTGTTCAATTACCAGTGGGATAAACAAGCTTACAAGACATGTTAGTAGGCCCATTAAGGCAACTATGGTTAAAATAACCGCTAGTGTATCGTTAAACTTCAATTTTTTGTTTAAAAAATTAACGATGGGCAATCCTATTAATGAAATAGTAGCGGCAACTAAAATATAAACGATAATAGTCTGTATCTTAAATAAAAATAATAATAATAATGAAGCGCCAATTACATAAAAAATCGCTTTTAATATTCCTTTAGTAATGTCGTTTGATGTCATTTTTTTAAATATAAAACTTATGAATAATAGTATTTAATGCGATGGATGTAGCTTGGGCTACATTCATACTGCTGTTAGTTCCATACATTTGGATGTGCGTACAAATATCGCTAAATTTTAAAACATTCTCTGATATACCTTCTTGTTCATTTCCAATAACAACTGCAATTTTATGAAAAGTATTCAATTTTAAGGAGTGAATAGGTTGGCTTGAATTGGTAATTTCTAATGAAACAATGGTATAACCGTTTTTTTTTAAATCTTTAACTTTATCTAAGGTATTCGCTTCTATCGCAAATGGTACATTATCTTGAGTATTCCTAGCTGTTTTTTTTAATCTAGCCGAACCAAAATTTATAATTGAATTACAGAAATAAATTTTTTCAATTCCAAAAGCTTCACTAACTCTAAATAAGGAACCTATGTTAGCAGGGCTTTGTAGACCGTCTGCAACTAAAGTCAATGGAAATTTTCTTTGTAAATATTGAGATTCCATATGCGATAATTGCTTATTCATTAATTTAAAAATGCATAGTTGATAATATTAGCTCCCATTTGTAGGGCTTTTAGTCTTATTTCTTGAGGATCATTATGAATTTCTGAGTTTTCCCAACCATCTCCCAAATCACTTTCGTAAGTGTAAAGTAGAACAATTCTTTCTTCAACATAAATTGCAAAAGCTTGAGGTCTATTTCTATTATGTTCGTGAATTTTTGGAAGTCCCAATGGGAAACGATAAGGTTTATTAAATAGCTGATGGTCTTTGGGAAGTTCCTCTAATTTTTTATTAGGAAATACTTTTATAAGTTCTTTCCTAAGATACTGATCCATCCCATAATTATCATCGATATGTAAAAACCCTCCACTAAGTAAATAGTCTCTTAAATTTTTAGCAGCCTCATCGCTAAAATATACATTTCCATGTCCAGTCATATGGACAAAAGGGTAGTCAAACAATTCCGTACTGTTAGGGCTTACAACTTTCGGTTTTTTATTGATAGTAGTGTTAATATTATCATTGCAAAATTTAATTAAGTTAGGCAATGCTGTTGGATTTGCATACCAGTCTCCTCCGCCTTGATACTGAATTACAGCAATATCTTGTGAGAATAACCTACTGGTTATAAAAAACGTTAAAATAAATATTGTTTTGTAATGCATAGAGTTTCAAAAATACAACTTATATAGAAGTTTCATTTACATTTATTTGGACAAAATTTATTCATTTATAAATGAGACACTATGGCAAGCAATTACTGCAGCAGTTTCAGTTCGAAATCTGCTTTTACCTAAGCTAACGGAAGTAAAGCCTGCACCAAGTGATTGATTAATTTCATCAATAGAAAAGTCACCTTCTGGGCCAATGAGTATAGTAGTGTGTCCTCCTTTTTTTAAAACACTTTTAAGTGTTTTTTTATTAGTTTCTTCACAATGAGCTATAAATTTCTGTTTGGTATTATTTTCTTGCAATATCAAAAAGTCTTTAAATTTTAATGCTTTATTTAATTTAGGTAAATAGGACTTTAGCGATTGTTTCATAGCATTTTGAATTTTTTTTTCAAAGCGTGCTAAATTTATAATTTTTCGCTCACTATGATCACAAATAATAGGGGTAATTTCTGTGATTCCTATTTCTGTAGCTTTTTCTAAAAACCACTCATAGCGATCATTTAGTTTTGTTGGAGCAACTGCTACATGTAACTCATAGGGTAATGGATCTACAGATTGTAAATTAATTACTTTACCAATACATTTTTTTGGATTGGATGCTAAAATAAGTATTTTAAAAAATACACCTTTACCATTAGTAAGGTTCAATAAATCCCCTTCAGATTTCCTTAAAACTTTGACAATATGATTGCTTTCGCTTTTATCGAAAACAAATTCTTTTGTATTGGAATCTAGGGATGGATTAAAGAACAGTTGCATAAATTTAATATTTCATTCTAGCTTTTGCTACTACATCGTTACTTGCAAATAGTTGTTGTTGGTATTTTAATTCACCGACAATAGCAATCATTGCAGCATTGTCAGTACAATATTCAAGTTTAGGAATATGCACTTTCCAACCCAAAGAAGTTTCGGTGTCTTGCAAGGCTTTTCGAATTCCAGAATTAGCTGAAACACCACCACCAATTGCAATTGTTTGAATATTAGTCGCTTTAACAGCATTCTTTATTTTATCCATCAAATAATCGACAATGGTAAATTGTAAACTTGCGCAAATATCATATAAGTTTTCTTTAACAAAATCAGGATTGTCTTTAGACATTTTTTCTATAAAATACAAAACAGCTGTTTTTAATCCACTAAAACTAAAATCTAAAGGACCTACTTTTGGTTTTGGAAAAATAAAAGCATTCTTATTTCCTAAACTGGCATATTGATCAATTAAAGGACCTCCAGGATAGGGCAGACCTAAAAGTTTTGCGCTTTTATCAAAGGCTTCTCCAACTGCATCATCTAAAGTTTGCCCAATTACTTTCATCTGAAAATAATCGGTCACTTTTACGATTTGTGTATGTCCACCGCTAATGGTTATTGCCAAAAAAGGAAAACTAGGAATAGATTGCTGATCAGTTTTTATAAAATGTGCTAAAATATGGGCTTGCATATGATTTACTTCGATCAGTGGAACCTCTAAACCCATCGCTAATGATTTAGCAAAAGAAGTTCCAACGAGTAATGAACCCATTAATCCAGGACCTCTTGTAAAGGCTATGGCATTTAATTGTTTTTTGTCGATATTTGCTTTTTGTAAGGCAAGTTGAACGACCGGTACGATATTTTGTTGATGTGCTCTTGACGCAAGTTCAGGAACAACACCACCGTATTCTTTATGAATGCTTTGTGTAGCGACAACATTAGATAATATACTACCATTTTTTATTACAGCTGCAGCAGTATCATCACAAGAAGATTCGATACCTAAAATGTATGTGTGTTTTGGTGTCAATTTTAAAAAGGCATATTTATTGTTTGTAAAAATAAAACATTAAGACGTATCAAAAAACTCAAAAAAATAATTAAAAAATTTTTAGCGATAATTTTAATTTTATCAGCTCTAATAATTATTATTTTATCGACTTCAGTTGTACAAACTTTTCTAGCAAAAAAAATAACAAAAGCTATAAATGTTAATTTTGAAACTAATATTCATATCAAACGTTTAGGGCTAAACTGGAAAGGAGAATTAGACCTTAGAGATATATACATAGAAGATCATCACCAAGATACTTTAATTTATTCGAAAAGGCTTGTAACAGATATATTGAGTATTAATAATCTGGTTCAGGGAAATTTAGATTTTGGCACTGTAAAAATATATGAACCTAAATTTTACTTAAAAACTTACCAAGACGAGCAAAACGATAATATTTCAATTTTTGCAAATAAGTTTGTTTCTAAAACTCCTAAAAAAGGAAATGAATTTCAATTAGATGTAAACGCTTTAAATTTAACGAATGGTAAGGTCAAAATTATCAATGAAAATTTAAATACCTCCGAAATTTTTAATTTTTCAAATATTTTTATCGTAACAAATGATTTAGTTGTTAAAGGTTCTACTGTTAATATAGCTGTAAAAAAACTATCATTGTTCGCAAAAAGAGGGTTTGAAATTAAAAATTTGGAAACTGATTTTTCTTACAGCCCTAATTCAATTAAGTTAAATTCACTCAAGCTTGAAACTAAGGAGGAATCTAAATTAAATGGAGATTTTTTATTTAATTATAAAAGGGGTGAAATTTCAGATTTTTTAAATAAAGTAACCCTTGATTTTAAGTTTATCGAAACTAAGATTAATACTAATGATTTAAATACTTTTTACAACGAATTTGGGAATAATCAGATGATTACTTTAAATGGTGATGTTAATGGAAATTTAAATGATTTTGTATTTACAAATGGGTTAATTTCCTGCAATAATATTAATATTAGAGGAAACTATAATTTTAAAAATTTATTTAAACAAAATAATGATTTCATTGTTTATGCAACCAATCATTCAATTAGTGGGGACTATATCTCTCTTTCGCGTTTTATGCCTACTATTTTAGGAAGGGTTTTACCAAAAGAAATAGACTACCTCGGAAAGATTAATTTTATAGGTAGTACAACAGTTACTAATTCTACTTTAGTAACTTCCAGTAATTTAGTGAGCTCTCTGGGTACAGCTCAAACAAAAATTAATATTAATAATTTAAACAATAACGAAAAAGTATCTTATGTAGGAGAAATTAAATTTAAAGATTTTGATTTAGGACAATTAGCTAAATCAGAACGTTTAGGAGTCATAACGGCTACTCTTGAAGTGGAGGGCACCGGTTTTTCTAAAAAATCAATCGACGCTAGGGTTAGCGGACTAATCAATTCTTTAATTTTTGAAACCTATAACTATCAAAACATAACACTTTCAGGAAATTTTAAAAATCCTTTATTTGATGGTTCTCTGTTAATAGATGATCCCAATTTAAAATTTGAATTTAATGGATTAGTAGATATTTCTGAAGAATTAAATAGATTTGATTTCAATGCAAATGTTGATTTTGCTGAACTGAAACAATTAAATATTATCAAAAGAGATAGTATCTCCATTTTTGCTGGAAAAGTTGATATGGAGATGATAGGCAATGATTTAAATACTCTATTTGGATCCATCTCATTTAAAGAAACATTCTACCAAAACGATATTGATAACTTTTATTTTGATGACTTTAAAATTACATCTTATCAAGAAGACGTAAAACGAATAATTAAAATAAACTCTCCAGATATAATTACAGGATTTATAGATGGTAAATTTTTGATCGAAGAAATTCCATCACTTTTTATTAACGGAATTGGTAGTGTTTATACAAATTTTAAACCTTTAAAAATTTCTAAAAATCAATTTTTAGATTTCGATTTTGAAATTTACAATAAACTTGTTGAGATTTTTGTTCCTGAACTTCAATTTGGTGAAAATACAAGAATAAAAGGTACAGTTTACTCAAATAATTCTAAATTAAAATTTGATTTTGACTCACCGGAAATTATACTTTTTAATACCTATATAGGGAAGGTTAAGTTTAACGTAAATAACCACAATCCATTATACAATACTTATATATCAATTGATACAATTAACAACGGATTTTACAATTTAAAAAAGTTTAACTTCATTAATAAAACTATTAATGACACCCTTTATGTAAACTCTAATTTTATGGGAGGAAAAAATAAAGATCAGTATAATTTGTCCTTATATCATACGATCAATAAGGACAATAATTCTGTTATTGGTGTTAAAAAATCTGCTATCAACTATAATGGAAATACCTGGTTTTTAAACGAGAATAATAATAAAAACAATAAAATTGTTTTTGATAAAGATTTTAACAATATTAAATTCGATTCTATATCTTTAAATAATAATAATGAGTATTTAAGATTAGCGGGGTCTGTTAATGATAGTACTTATAAGAACTTGAAAGTTAGTTTTGACAACGTTGATCTTGGAAAGTTAATTCCTAAAGTAGATAGCTTAAGTCTTAAAGGAACAGTTAATGGTAATTTAAATATATTACAAAAAAAAGGTCTTTATTATCCAAATTCGAATATTACAATAGACGCTATAGATTTTAACAAAATCTCTCTAGGTGATATGGTTATTGATATCAAAGGAAATAATGAATTAACCCGTTATGATTTGATTACTACTTTAACAAATGGTAACATAAAGTCCATTAATACCATTGGGTATATAGACGCTTCAAATGATAATACCAAAATAGATTTAGATATAGAACTAAATAAATTTGATTTAAATACGATTAGTCCTTTTGGTGGAAATGTAATCAACACTATAAGAGGAGATTTATCTGGTAGCGGAAAAATAACCGGTGAATTAAAATCACCTAATATTTTCGGAGATTTTAAGATAGTTAATGGTGGCTTAAAAGTTCCCTATCTAAATATTGATTTTTCGCTAGGTAGTGTCACCAATTTATTTATTACAAAAGAAAAGTTAGAAATAGAAAATACAACAATCACTGATTCTAAATATCTTACTAAAGGATTACTCTCAGGACTTGCAACACACACTAATTTTAGAAATTGGAAATTAGATTTATCAATTGATTCTGATAATATAGTGGCTTTAGATACTCAAAAAGAAGAAAATCAATTGTATTATGGTACTGCATTTATTAGTGGTAATACTCATATTTATGGACCAATAAATGAATTAGTTATTGATATTGAAGCTGCTACAGAAGAAAATACAGAATTTAAAATCCCCTTAAGTGACACCGAATCGATTGGAGATAATTCGTTTATAAAATTTCTTTCACCAAAGGAAAAAGAAGCAAAACTCCGAGGGGAGAAAATTATTACTGATAATTTAAAGGGGTTATCCTTAAATTTTGACTTAGATATTAATAAGAAAGCCGAAATAGAAATTGTAATAGATCAAGAAACTAAATCTGCCTTAAGAGGAAGAGGGGCAGGGACATTACTAATAGAAATTAATACACTTGGTAAATTTAATATGTGGGGTGATTTTATTGTTTATCAAGGAATTTATGATTTTAGATATGGTAAAATTATCCGTAAAGAAATTGAAGTTGAAAAAGGAGGTACTATCACTTGGGATGGTCTAGCAAGTAATGCTGATTTAAATTTAAAGGCTATCTATAAAAGTAAGGCAAACCCGTCTTCATTGTTAGATGACCCTACCATTAATAGAAAAATACCTGTGGATGTTTACATTGATTTAAAAGATAAAATCACTCAGCCAGAATTAGTATTTGATATTGATTTTCCAGAGGTAAGTTCAACTGTAAGAAGTGAATTAGAATATAAGTTACAAACACAAGAAGAAAGAGAAAAACAAGCTTTATTTTTATTAACTACGGGTTCGTTTATTAGTGAAACTGCAGGGCAAAGTGCAATATCGGGAACGGTTACAGATGGAGTCAATGCGATATTAGCACAGATACTAACAGATGACGATGCCGTAATTAATATTGCACCTTATTATGATATGGGTATCGATACAAAAGAAATTGAAACTCAAGATGAGTTTGGGGTTCAGTTTTCATCTCAAATAAGTGAACGTATTGTAGTCAACGGAAAAGTTGGTATTCCAGTTGGAAAAATTAATGAGTCACGAGTGGCAGGTGATTTTGATGTTCAATGGTTAGTCAATGAAGATGGTAGTCTACGTATTGATTTTTTTAATAGACAAGCTGAGTTGCAATTTATTGGAGAGGATCAAACTTTTGAACAGGGTGCAGGTGTTTCGTATCAAGTAGATTTTGATACCATAAAAGATTTAATGGACAAGCTGTTTGGAGTTCAAGTAGAGCTAATTCCTGAGGAAAATATAGTTCCTATAAAATAGCCTATTTTAGAGCTAATTCAATGAACAGCTAAAACGAAGCAATCATTGATATTTCTATATGAACTGATTTAGGTAACCTCGAAACTTCGACAGTTTCTCTTGCAGGAGCATTTTTTTCATTAAAGTAAGATGCATAAATTTCATTTATCTGAGAATAATTGTTCATATTACTAATAAAGATTGTGACTTTTATTACATTCGAAAAATCCATATCTACTTCATTTAGAATAGCTTTTAAATTTTCCATGACCTGTTTAGTTTCCTCTCTTATATCGCTTGTCTTCAAAGTACCATTTTTAGGATCAATAGCGATTTGCCCTGAAGTGTAAAGCATATTATCAATTAAAACTGCTTGATTGTATGGGCCTATTGCTGAAGGAGCTTTTATTGTATGTATTATTTTTTTCATTAAAATTAGTTTATTTATAGGCGTTTGTCTGGTTCTCTTCGTTTTTCATATTTAATATCACTTAATAGTGAAGACTTAATTCCAATAAACATATACCAGGAAGTATTTATACTTCCGATTGGAGTCCAATTAAAACTTAATCTCCAACTTTCTAAATCCCTTTGAAATCTAAATTGTGTAAGTGTAACTCCATTATTTTTGAAATCATAACCGGAGGAAATACCAACTTTCCATTTGGGAGAAAACTCAATATTAGAACTTATCATTAAAGATTGAGATGTGATTTTGTTTTGCCTGGCAGTGTTTTGATAGGTCATCGTGTAAGCAAGTCTTAAATCCCATGGAATTGAAAAATTATACCAATTATAATCAGAACTAGAAGAAGATTCAGTATCTACATCAAATTTACTGGGATCGTTAATAGGAGTAGAATTACCAAACAAATCATCAGGTCTACCACCATTTTTAAATGTTTCAGTTTCAAAATCATCTTTTTCTTTTCCCCTAAAATCAGAGCTAGAAAAATTATAGTTAACACTTATGTTTCCATTCGTAAGTCTAAAAAGACTTCCTCCATTATTTATATTAAATTTATCGATTCTAATATTATTATTGTCCAATGCATAGGGGTCTAAGGTTCCATTAAAATTTAAATCTAATTTTTTTACAATCGGAATACTACCAGAAAAACGAATTGGATTCCAATTCAAAGAGTCCCCTAAAATATTGTATGCGGTATTAAAATTTAAATTATTTAAAAGCACTACTTTTTTTGGTTTTATAGCTGTTGTGTCGCTATCTTTAATCTTAGCCTCAAAAGTATTACTTAAAGAGATGCCAACATTACTTGACCTTACTTTTGAAGGGGCCCCATATAAAGATTGTTCAAACCTTGAATATTCTATATTTTCATCAATAGCATTTGGATCTTGATAAGAGTCATAATAATGCTCGTAAGATGGATTAATATTATAACTAACTGAAGGTCTAAACACATGCCTAATTGCTTCAATTTTTTTATTTTTACCGAAATTAAACATACCATACACTGTTGTGCCTAAATTTGCTGAAAAATTATAGGTTCGATAACTATCAAAACCACTTATAGTATCCTTAACAACTCCACCTTCACCGTTATTTATAGATGGATCATAATCTTTTTTTACAGTATCAAAAACCCATGTTTCCTGGAAGGTTGTACTTAACGATGAGCTTAAATGCTTAAATACTTTAAAATTGGTACTGATAGGAATAGTATGACGTGCACCTAACTTGGCACCTTCAAACATTTGAGAGGTAAAAAACTCTGAATCTGTTGTTCTAATTCTATTTTCAGCAGTTAAATTATATTGCAAATTTATATTTTCAATAATTCCTTTTTTGGCGCCTATTTTTGGTTCAAATGGAAAGATTCTGGCAACACTAGCATTTAAGTTTGGTAAGGACATATTAATCTCTTCTGTATTTGTATTTTGAGAATGTGTACCAGCAATTGAAAAATTTATTTGTGGAATTGTTTCAAATGTTTTTGAATACGATATGGAGGAACTAAGCGTATTAACTAGAGAACTTGCATTGTTGGTTTGATTAATTGATTGATTAAAATATTGGCTACTACCAAGATTAACTGATGCTGAAAAACGAGAACTAGGATTCGATTTTGTATCTTGATTGTGGCTCCATCGAATATTGTAGATTGCACTTTCGCTAAAATCATCAAAACCTCGATCTCCATTAATTAACTTTTCGTATCTAAAACTAACATTTCCTCTAAATTTATAACGTAATGCATAAGAAGATTCTCCACGTAATGCATAACTTCCATTGGTGTAATAATCACCCAGTATAGTTAAGTCTGCATAATCACTCAAAGCAAAATAATAACCACCATTTTGAAGAAAAAAACCACGATTTCTATTATCTCCAAAACTAGGAACTATAAACCCAGAGGTTCTATTTTTTGTAAGGGGAAAAAATGCAAATGGTAAACCTAATGGTAAAGGTACATCTGCGATATACATATTTGAGAAACCAGTTATGATTTTTTTATTAGGAACAACTTTTGCCTTACGTGTGTAAAAGTAATATTCCGGATTATCGATATCTTTAGCAGTAGTAAATTTAATATTTTGTAAATAATAAACTGAGTCATTAACTTTTTTCGCAACTTCTGCTTTATAGTTAATTTCATCTTTACCAGATCTTGAATTATAGATTAATGCTTTTTTTGTATTCATATTAAAACGAATAGAATCAGGAATCACTTTATTATTGGTTTGTGTAAATATTGGTGTTTGAGAATAAGTACCCGCACTATCAATTCCTCTTGCATAGATTTCATTTTTATTGTAATCTAAAATGATGTACCCCGACTCAATACGCATGTCTTCATAGGTAATATAGGCATTGTTATACATATAAACCTTATTTTCTTTTTTATCTAAATAAACATAATCATCACCATAATAATCAATGACATCAGTTAAAAATTCATCATTAGATTTTATAGAATCTATTTTTACGGTATCTAACTCCATTGTTCTCAATTCCGTTTTTATAGATGGATCATTTGAAGTTATAGAATCGTTTTCTTTTTTTAGAGGAATTGTAGTTTCGTTTTTTATCGGTAATTCCTGAGAATAAACATTACCATTACATAATGAGACAAGCACCAAAGTTGTTATAATAAAATGCCTAAAAGTTTGCAATGCTACGATACCTTTTTTTTGTAATTTTGGCTTGATGATTGTAAGTTAAATTAAAAAGAAATACATTTTTTCAAAAATAAGCATATTTTTTATGTGATTTTTTTTTAAAGTATTTTTTTAACAACTTGATTACAATGAATACCTAAGATTAAAAACGTTTTAAATGGTTATTAATTATAAATCTATTTTTTTTATTGTTTTTTTATTTTTTGTGACTAAATCAAATTCTATGGTCAAGAATTATAAAAATCCTGATAAACCTTTTATCGTTGTATTAGATGCAGGCCATGGTGGACATGATCCTGGAAATTTGGGAAATGGTTACAGAGAAAAAGATATCGTTTTAAAAATTGTGTTAGAAATTGGTAGGATCCTAGAGAGACAACCCGACTTTAAAGTTATTTATACTCGGAAAACAGATGTATTTGTAAAATTACATGAAAGAGCTCCAATTGCAAATAGAGCAGATGCAGATTTATTTGTTTCTGTGCATTGTGATGCTTTTACTAATAATGCTTTTGGAGCAGGAACTTTTGTGTTGGGATTACATAAATCTAAAGCTAATTTTGAGGTGGCTAAAAGAGAAAATGAAGTAATTTTTTTAGAAGACGACTACGAAGAAAATTATGAAGGATTTGATCCAAATTCACCTGAATCCCTAATTGGAATGACTTTAATGCAAGAAGAATATTTAGATCAAAGTATCCTTCTAGCATCACTAATTCAAAATAATTTTTCTAATAACTTGAATAGAAAAGATCGGAGTGTTAAACAAGCTGGGTTTATGGTCTTATATAAAAGTTATATGCCAAGTGTTTTAATTGAAGCAGGATTTTTAACTAACAAAGAGGAGGGAGCCTATTTAAATTCAACGAAGGGTCAAAAGGAGATTGCAAATGAGATTGCTAAAGGTATTATTACTTATAAAAAAAGTTTATCTGTTACTAATGAAATAATTCAAGATTCTTTAAATCAATCAGAAAATATAAACTCTCAAAATAATAGCCCATCGGAAAATAATTATAACGGAGTTGAATTTAGAGTGCAGATTGCAGCTTCAAGTAAAAAGTTAGAACCAAAACCCTATAACTTTAATGGCCTCAAAAATATTAAAAGAAAAAAAGAAGGAAAGCTATTTAAATATTACTATGGCTCTACTTTTGACTATGATGAAATTTTAAAATTAAAAATAGATGTCCTTGAAAAAGGTTACAACTCTTGTTATATTGTAGCCTTTAAAGATGGGAAAAAGTTAAAATTATCAGATGTTTTAATTTCTACAAACAAATAAACTTATTTCACCATTTTATTTATAAATTTGTTTGAATTAAAATACATTAATCTTTGAAAATCACTAAAGAAATAAAGACTGGAATATTAGCATTATTTGCCATTTTATTATTAATTTATGGCTATGGTTTTTTGAAAGGCTCCGATCTTTTCTCAAATGAAAGAACATTCTATGTTTCCTATGATAATGTTGCCGGTTTAACAGTTTCTGCTCCTGTAACTATAAATGGTTATGTCGTTGGTCAAGTAAAAAAAATAGAATTTGAAAACGATTTAGGAGGACTATTGGTTACTTTTTCAGTTACTGAAGATTTTAATTTTTCAAAAAATAGTATCGTAAGAATATACAGTACAAGTGTTATTGGAGGTAATGCTCTAGCTATTATACCTGAAATTGATAAAGATCGTATTGCAATAGACGGTGATGTCCTAAATGGGGAAATTGAAAAAGGAATGCTTGAATCATTAACATCAGGGCTAAAGCCTTTAGAAAACAAAATTTATACAACGCTCTCAGGATTAGATTCACTACTTAGTAACTTTAATTCAGTTTTAAATAAAGACACAAAAAATAATTTAAAAGATGCCATTAGTAGTTTAACAAAAACAGTCTACTCATTTGAAGACAGCTCTTCAGATTTAAATTCTTTATTAAAAGAAAACAAACCAAAATTAGACAGTACCTTTTCTAATCTGGAAACTATTACTGATAATTTAGCAGTTTTCTCAGATTCTTTAACTCAAATTGATATAAAGGCTATTTCTAATAATTTACAGACTACGCTGGATAGTTTTAATTCAATAATGGATAAGTTCAATAATGGCAAAGGAAGTATAGGTAAGTTGATAAATGATGAGAATCTTTATAAAAATCTTCAAGCTGCCTCAAAAGAATTAGAAGAATTATTAAGAGATTTAAAAGAAAATCCAAAACGATACGTTCATATCTCAGTTTTTGGAAAAAAAGAGAAAAAATACGAACCTCTTGATTCTAATAATAAGTAGTCTATGCATTATATCCCGAATATTTTGTTTTTAATCATTTTATTTCTTGGCATAGGTTTTTTTGTCAAGAATTGTAAAAAAATTATCAGAAATATAAAGCTAGGTCATAAAGTAGATATTTCGGATCATAAAAATATACGTTGGAATAATGTTTTCAGAATAGCATTAGGTCAGTCAAAGATGGTAGTTAGACCATTGTCAGGATTTCTTCATATTATTGTTTATATTGGATTTGTTGTTATTAACATCGAAGTGTTAGAAATCATTATTGATGGATTATTTGGTACCCATCGTATTTTTTCTGGTCTTGGAGTTTTTTACGATATTTTAATTGGTTCTTTTGAAATTTTAGCATTTTTAGTTTTGATTAGCGTGATCGTATTTTGGATTCGAAGAAATTTTAAAAAAATTAAACGTTTTTGGTCTGCAGAAATGAAAGGTTGGCCAAAAAATGATGCAAATATTATTTTATATTTTGAGATGGTATTAATGTCATTATTCTTATTAATGAATGTTTCTGATTTACAACTTCAATTATTAGGAGTTGATCATTATAATGTTGCAGGTAGTTTTCCAGTTAGCAGTTACCTTTTACCTTTGTTTGAAAATTTTTCAGTATCGAGCTTAATTATTTTTGAACGAACTGCATGGTGGCTTCACATCATTGGTATTTTTATTTTTTTAAATTACTTATATTATTCTAAACACTTACATATCCTATTAGCATTTCCAAATGTATATCATGGAAGTGTCGAACCTAAAGGGAAATTTAATAATTTAGAGTCAGTTACTACTGAAGTTAAATTGATGATGGATCCAAACTTAGATCCTTTTGCAACACCTAGTGGAGGATCTGAAGTCCCTGCAAAGTTTGGTGCAAGTGACGTATTAGATTTAAATAGGACACAATTATTAAATGCATACACCTGTACTGAATGTGGCCGTTGTACTAGTAATTGTCCAGCTAATCAAACTGGTAAAAAATTGTCTCCAAGAAAAATTATGATGGATACCCGTGACCGTTTGGAAGAAATAGGGAATAATATTGATAAAAACGGTGAATTTAAAGACGATAATAAACAATTGTTAGATAATTATATCACAAGAGAGGAATTATGGGCTTGTACTACTTGTAATGCTTGTGTTGAGTCATGTCCGATTAGTATAGACCCATTATCTATCATAATGGATATGCGTCAATATTTAGTAATGGAGCAATCAGCTGCTCCAAACGAACTAAATATTTCTATGACAAATATTGAAAATAATGGAGCTCCTTGGCCATACAATCAAATGGATCGATTAAATTGGAAAAATAACTAATATGAATAAAAACGAAATAGATAAATTATTAAATGATAAAACAGAAGCAGGAGAATCTGTAAGTCCTGTTTTACCAGACGGTATTAAAAACTACTTAATAGATATTGACGGAACAGTATGCGATGATATTCCTAATGAGGAACCAGACCGTATGCTTACAGCAAATGTTTATCCAGATGCTTTACGAACATTAAATAAATGGTATGATGAGGGTCATATTATATGTTTTTTTACTTCACGAACTGAAGAACATAGAGAAAATACTGAGATTTGGTTAAAAAAACATGGTTTTAATTATCATTCTTTATTAATGGGAAAACCTAGAGGTGGAAATTATCACTGGGTAGATAATCACCTTGTCAAGGCAACACGATACAATGGAAAGTTTACTGATTTAATAGACAAAGAAATTACAATTCAAGTTTTTGATGATTAAAATAAAGTTTTAAAATTTTTACTTTAAATTATATGTAAATGAGTGAAGCATTAAAAGTCCCAACAATGGCAGAGTATCTTGCTCAGGGAAAAATCCCTGAAGTTTTATTTTGGGTAGGATGTGCCGGAAGTTTTGATGATAGAGCAAAAAAAATCACTAAAGCTTTTGTTAAAATATTAAATAACTGCGATATTGACTTTGCAGTTTTAGGAACTGAAGAAAGTTGTTCTGGTGATCCTGCAAAAAGGGCAGGTAATGAATTTCTTTTCCAAATGCAAGCAATGACTAATATCCAAGTGTTAGATGAATATAAAATAAAGAAAATTGTTACCACCTGTCCACATTGTTTTAATACTCTAAAAAACGAATACCCAAATTTGGGTGGTCATTATCATGTAATACATCACACACAATTTTTGAAGGATTTATTAAATGAAGGAAGATTAAAAGTGGAAGGTGGAAAATTTAAAGGCAAAAGAATAACTTTTCATGATCCTTGTTATTTGGGAAGAGCAAACAATGAATATGAAGCACCTCGAGATTTGCTAAAAAAATTAGAAGTGGAACTTATAGAAATGCGAAGATGTAAATCTAATGGATTATGCTGTGGAGCTGGAGGAGCTCAAATGTTTAAAGATGCAGAACCAGGAACAAAGGAAATTTATGTTGAGAGAACAGAAGAGGCTTTAGAAATAAAACCCTCAATAATTGCAACTGGTTGTCCTTTTTGTAATACTATGGTAACAGATGGAGTTAAGTCAAAAGAAAAAGAAGCCGATGTAAAGGTTTTAGATATTGCTGAAATTATTGTTAATGCTGAAGATTTAATATAATGTTAGTAAACTTTGACGAACTTCCTGAAAATTCACGAATATGGATTTACCAATCAAATAGAAAGCTAAGTGATAGTGAAATACTTTCTATAGAACCAAAAATTATAACATTTTTAAATTCATGGACAGCTCATGGAAAAAATTTGGAAGCAGGCTATGAAATTAAATACAATCGTTTTATTGTATTTGGATTAAATCAAGAAAATGCATCAGCTTCTGGCTGCAGTATTGATGCTTCTGTTAATTTCATCCAAGCGATTGAGAAAGATTTTGATTTAGATCTAATGGATAAAATGAACGTTACTTACTACAATGGAAAATTTATAGCACATAAATCGTTAATTGACTTTAAAAAAATGGCTAAAGCTAAGTCAATTTCAAAAAATACGATTGTCTTTAATAATCTTGTAAATACTAAGATAGACTACCTTAAAAATTGGGAAGTACCAGCAAAAGATAGTTGGCATGGAAGATTTTTAAGATAGTTTTTATTGACTACATTAACCTATGAAAAAACTTTTCGTCACTACTTTAATTCTATTTTTTTTCAATTTTTTATCAGCTCAGGATTTTTATCCTTTACATATAGAGAAAGACCAAAAAAATCAAAAAAAATGGGTGGATAGTATGTACAACTCGATGTCAATTAATGAAAAAGTCGGGCAACTTTTTATGGTTGATGTTTTTTCAAAAGATTCAAAGAATAAAACAGACCTTATAGATTCACTAATAAAAAATCACCATATAGGTGGAATTATTTTTTCTAAGGGAGGTCCTGTCCGTCAAGCCAAACTAAGTAATCATTATCAGAATATCTCAAAAACTCCTTTATTAATAGCAATGGATGCAGAATGGGGTTTAGCAATGCGTTTAGATTCTACTTATGCGTATCCTTGGAATATGACGCTAGGTGCGATCACGGATAATAAAATAGTTTATGATATCGGTAAACAGATAGGAGAACATGTTAAGCGAATGGGCATGCATATTAATTTTTCTCCTGTAGTAGATATTAATACAAATCCTGATAATCCTATCATTGGTAATCGCTCTTTTGGTGAAGATCGAGATAATGTTACTAATAAGGCTTTAGCTTATATGCGTGGTATGCAAAGTAGTGGTATACTTGCAAATGCAAAACATTTTCCAGGTCATGGTGATACAGATCTAGATTCACATAAAATATTACCTACGATATCGTTTACAAAAAAAAGATTGGATAGTATTGAGTTATATCCTTATGAACGTTTATTTCAAGAAGGTTTATCAAGCGTTATGGTAGCTCATTTAAATGTTCCAGCATTAGAAAAAAGAAGAAATTTACCATCTTCAATTTCAAAGACAATAGTTACCGATTTATTACAGAATCATCTAAATTTCCATGGTTTAATTTTTACAGATGCTCTAAATATGAAAGGAGCATCAAATTTTAAAAAACCTGGTGAAATTGATTTAGCAGCTTTTTTAGCAGGAAATGATGTGTTATTAATATCAGAGAGTATTCCTAAGGCACATCAACTTATCGTTGAAGCCTTTAGGAAAGGTAAAATATCAGAAGAAAGATTATCGAGATCAGTAAAAAAAATATTATTTGCTAAATATAAAGTTGGCTTAAATAACTATCAACCTATCGAGTTAAGCTCGTTACTATCAGATTTAAATACCCCGTATGATGATTTTCTCTACGAAAAAGCTATAGAAAATGCACTAACCGTAGTTAAAAATGATCGTCTTATCATACCAATTAGAGAATTAGAAAATACAAAGATTGCTTATGTCCATATGGGAGATGATTCAGGAACCTATTTTTTAAACCAACTAAATAAATACACTAAAGTAGACTGGATTAAAGCTAATTCAATTGCTGATTATAAACAAAAACTAAAAGAATACGATCTTACGATCATAGGTTTTCATAAATCAAATGTCAATCCATGGAAAGAATATAAATTTAGCGATCATGAACTAACAACTCTTTATGAAATATCTAGGACCAACAAGGTCATTTTAGATGTATTTACAAGACCTTACGCATTAAATGATATACAATCATTTTCTAATATTAACGGTATCGTATTGTCTTATCAAAATAGTAAAATTTCACAAGAATTATCTGCACAACTAATTTTTGGTTCTATAACTGCTAAAGGTTCGTTACCTGTTTCTATCGGAAATCAATTTCCAGTAAATTTAACAAACTTCACACGTTTACAAAAACGGCTACAATACGGAACTCCAGAGAGTGTTGGAATTAACTCAATCAAATTAAAAAAAATTGATTCATTAGTAAATCATGGAATAAAAGAGAATATGATGCCAGGTGCACAAGTTCTAGTTGCACGAAAAGGAAAAATTATATATAATAAAACTTTTGGGTATCATACTCAAGAAAAAATAACTAAAGTTTCTGAGAATGATATTTATGACCTAGCATCGCTAACAAAAATTTTAGCAACCTTACCAATGGTTATGGAATTAGTTGATGATAGTACAATAAACTTAGATACTAAGATTTCAGAATTACTTCCCGAATATTTTGGAACTAATAAAGAAAATATAACTATTAAAGAAATGCTTTCGCATTATGCAAGGATTAAATCATGGATCCCTTTTTACCTAGAAACTTTAGATTCTTTAAATGTACCAGATAAAAAATATTACTCAAACAGTAAATCTAAAAATTTTAAAACTCAGGTGGCTAATAACTTATTCGTAAGAAACGATATGAAAGATTCAATTTATACGAAGATCAAGGAAAGTGAACTATATAAAAATTTAGAGTATAAGTACAGTGATTTACCATTTTATATTCTTAAAGAATACATAGAACGTCACCATAATAAGCTATTTAAAGATTTGGTTCAAAACAACTTATATCAGTCATTAGGAGCAAACCTTACAACTTTTTTACCATTAGAGAAATTTTCTTTGAATATGATACCACCAACAGAAATAGATCAATATTTTAGAATGCAGAAAATTCATGGCTTTGTTCATGACCAAGGTGCTGCTCTTTTGGGAGGAGTAAGTGGTCATGCTGGATTATTTAGTAATTCTAATGATATAGCAAAAATCATGCAGATGTATTTATGGAATGGTAGTTATGGAAACAAGCAATACATAAAATCAGAAACCATAGATTTATTTAACTCCTGTAATTTCTGTAATGAGGATGTAAGACGGGGAGTAGGTTTTGACAAACCGCAATTAGAAGATCTTGGACCAACTTGCGGTTGTATTTCTATGAATAGTTTTGGTCACAGCGGATTTACAGGTACTTTTACCTGGGCAGATCCAGATGAAGAAATTATTTATGTTTTCTTATCAAATCGAACCTATCCATCTGCAGAAAATAAAAGTATCATTGAAAATAATTTACGAAGTGATATTCAAGGCTTAATTTACGAATCAATTGAAAATTAAAATTTTAGTAATTTTGTTTAATTAAAATAACCTTATGAAAATTGCAATAGTTTGTTATCCAACCTTTGGTGGAAGTGGAGTAGTGGCAACTGAATTGGGTATTGCTTTAGCTGAATATGGTCACGAAATTCATTTTATAACCTATAAGCAACCTGTTCGATTGCAACTTCTACATAATAACGTTCATTATCATGAGGTAAGTGTCCCTAGCTATCCATTATTTCATTACCAACCTTATGAATTAGCTTTATCAAGTAAATTAGTAAATATGGCTAAATTACATAAAATAGAAATAGTTCATGTTCATTATGCAATTCCACATGCATATGCTGGTTATATGGCTAAACAAATGTTAGCTCAAGAAGGTATTTTTATACCAATGGTGACAACACTACATGGTACTGATATAACTCTAGTTGGTAGCCATCCCTTCTATAAACCAGCTGTTACTTTTAGCATTAATAATAGTGATGCAGTTACATCTGTATCAAAAAGTTTAAAAGAGGATACACTAAGGCTTTTTAATATCAAAAAAGAAATAGAAGTAGTTCCTAATTTTATCGATACAAAAAAATATGAAAATCTTTATTCTGATTTTGAAAGAAAGTTAATTGCTTTTCAAAATGAGAAAATAATTACCCACATAAGTAATATTAGAAAAGTTAAAAGGGTAGATGATGTAATAGAAATATTTGATCGAATTCAAAAAGAAATACCTGCAAAACTAGTAATAGTAGGTGATGGACCTGAAAAAAAATCCTTAGAAAATTTATGTAAAGAAAAAGGTATCAATGAAAAAGTTTTGTTTGTTGGAAATAGTCAAGAAGTTGATAAAATTTTATGTTTTAGTGACTTATTTATACTTCCATCAGAACATGAAAGTTTTGGTTTAGTAGCCTTGGAAGCAATGGCTTGTGGCATTCCAGTCATCTCTAGTAATGCAGGGGGTTTACCTGAAGTGAATATAGATGGGCAAAGTGGCTATTTAAGTAATGTAGGAAACATTGATGAAATGGCTAAAAACGCCCTCAAGATTCTTAAAAACAGTGATACTCATCAATCATTTAAAAGAAAAGCTAAAGAGAATGCAAAACGATTTGAAACAAAATCTATAGTTCCACTTTATGAAGAGATTTATAAAAAATCTTTAGAAAACAAAATATTATAAATAAATCCTAGAAATTGATTTTTATTTTTGGTAAGTTGTATTTCATTCGTTTTCAGTATGGAAATTTTATAATAAAATCAATATTAGTTAAGAGCTAAGGTTGGTTGGGTTTTTTATTCACAGTAAATTGTATAAGAATAGCAATGAATATTACTAAGATACATCCTACCAAATTTAGCCATAAATAAGGCATTAAATCGATATACCAAAAGTAGATAATAATAAATTGGGTTAATAAGGCAGCTATAAATACAGCTGTACTTTGTATATATTTAATAAAAAAAGCCAATAAAAATATTCCTAAGACATTACCATAAAAAATAGATCCAATAATATTTACTAATTGAATTAAATTATCAAAAAGATTCGCAACGCAGGCTATCGATATTGCAATGATTCCCCAAAGTAAAGTAAACCATTTGGAAGCTTTTACATAGTGTTTATCACTTTTATCACTAACATTCCTTTTATACAAATCAATAGCAGTTGTAGAAGCTAATGCATTTAATTCGGAAGCTGTACTGGACATCGCTGCACTCAAGATTACTGCCAATAATAGTCCTATTAAACCACGAGGCAAATTATTTAAAATAAAATATATAAAAACATAGTCTTTATCATTTGTTTCAGCCTCTGGATTCGCTTTTATAATCAATTTTTTAGTTTGGTCTCTTAAATCTTGTTTTAGAGAGTTTAAATAAAGAATATCTTCTGATATCACTTTTCGTTCATTATTATTTTGAGTACCTACATAGAGAATTTGTTTGTCTCTAATAACAATATCTAAATCTTTTTTTTTGTTTTCTAGATCAATTAATGTAGATGAAAATTGAGAATTTCTTACATTTTCAATTGCAGATGGATTAAAGTTTAAAGGAGACTCATTAAACTGATAAAAAACAAATACCATAACTCCAACTAATAATATGAAAAATTGCATCGGAACTTTTAGCAAACCATTCATAATTAGACCCATTTGACTTGCACGAATTGATTTGCCACTCAAGTATCGTTGAACCTGACTTTGGTCAGTACCAAAATAGGAGAGTGCTAAAAAAGTACCTCCAATTATACCACTCCAAAAAGTATACCGGTTATTAAAGTCAAAAGAAAAGTCTAAAATATCTAATTTACCATTAGCTCCTGCAAGTTCAATAGCATTTGTAAATGAAATATCAAGAGGTAAATAATTTAAAATAATTAAAAAAGTGAAGAACATTCCAGCAAAAATAACCCCCATTTGTTGTTTTTGAGTAATGCTAACTGCTTTTGTACCACCACTAACAGTGTATATGATGACTAATAAACCAATGATAATATTTAAGGTTAATAAATTCCAACCTAAAACAGCAGATAAAATAATTGCGGGAGCAAAAATAGTAATCCCTGCAGCTAAACCCCTTTGAATTAAAAATAATATAGCAGTTAAAGTTCTAGTTTTTAAATCAAATCTAGTTTCTAAAAACTCATACGCTGTAAATACTTTTAGTTTGTGATAGAGCGGAATAAAAACCATACTTATAATAATCATTGCTATTGGGAGTCCAAAGTAAAATTGAACAAAACCCATTCCGTCATGAAAAGCCTGTCCAGGTGTTGATAGAAATGTTATGGCACTAGCTTGAGTAGCCATAACACTTAGACCAATGGTCCACCAGTTGGATGAATTTCCACCTTTTAAATAATCTGTTATATTTTTATTATGTCGTGTTTTGTAGGTACCATACAAAACAATAAAAGCTAAAGTTCCACCAAGTACTATCCAATCAATTAATTGCATACGATTAAAAGCTAATCATTAATAAGTAAAAAAGTACAATGTAGAGAGTATTAAGTATGACTACCCAAGTATAGCTTTTTTTCCAACTAAATTTATTTTTTTTATCCTTCATTGAGTATATTTAAGAATGTTACTTTCCAATTGATAATATATTGGCAAATAAACGATAAGCACCAGGAACTCCAGCAGGTAATTCTCTAAAAAAACTAATTCCTGTATAAATGTAATGCCCTTTACCATAAGGTGCAACTAATAATGAACCTTTAGTTAGTTTATTGTTTTTATCATTCATACCTAAAATAGGAATAAATTCCTTAGCCCATTTATTTGGAAAATAAAGACCACGTTCTTGCACCCAATTTTCAAAATCATTCTCACTAATTTTATTTGGATAATTTAAGATAGGATGTTCTGGAGCTAAAAACGATACCTCAGAAAACTCATCTGTTACTCGATCTCTGGATAATTCAATTTTAAATGGAGCTAAATCTTTTGTAATCAAACGATGACTTGTATTGTATTGAATAATTAAATTTCCTCCATTTTCAATATATCGATTTAATTCAACTTGTTTAAACTTTAATTCTGGAACCGTATTATAAGCTCTAATACCCATTACAATAGCATCAAATTGTATTAATTTATCATAAGAGATTTCCGAAGGATTGATAAGAGTAACTTGGTATCCAATTTGCTTTAAACTTTCAGGAACTGCATCACCTGCCCCTTCAATATAACCAATATTTTCACCTTTTTTTTGTAGCACTAAATGAACAACTTTTGATTCAGATTTCATCAATACTTGTTGGAGTGGAATGTATTTATAATCTAATATATGAAGTTCTTTGTCGTATGTATTTTCTCCAATTTGAATAATTGGATTAAGTTTACCTTCACTTATTTCTTTCGGGGGAGAAACTTCAAAATATACGATTGATTGGTCTCCTTTTTTTTCAACTGAAAATGGAATACTTTGAGGTTTTATGCTCCAACCCTCAGGTGAATTTAAGCTAATAACCCCTTTAATATTATCTTTACCAGCAAGAATATGTACAGGGATTTTTTTATTTTTCTGATCAGAAAAAATGATTACTTTTTCTTTAATACTGCAAGTAACTTCAGGTAATACAGCAAATGGTTGGTAAACTTCTCCTTCTACAGGATCATTAAATTTATATACAATATTTCTTTGAAAATCTATATCAACATCATTAATTGACATATGAAATTTAACAGGAAAATTCATTAATTTTTCAGGATAACCTAAAATGCTTTTATCATTAACTTGATACATTCCCAAAGTGCCTTTTTGTTTTAACCAATAAGGAGTACTATAATCTTTACCTAAAAAAGTACCTGCAGTACTTTCTAAATTATACTTATTATTCATTTTTAAAACATATTCTTTGAATGAAGCAGGAAAAGTAACTACAGGAGAAGAAATACGTTTAATAGTTATTTTAGTGTCCGACCGATTTATCGCTTCAACTGTGAATGTGACATCTCCATTGGGAACAATATTTTGTTGATTAGAGGCTACCTCTAAATAAAGCCCAGCGCAATTAACAATTAAAGCTTTTAATTCTTTTAGTTTTATTGATTTCCAATGACTTTCAGGTAATTTAAAAAGTAGCTTATAAGCAGTTAATAATTTAGGAATTATTTTGGAAGGGTTTGAGAAGTTAAAATTTCTCTCCAAAGGGTAAAGAATATCACCAATTTTATCACCACCTTCAATTCTTGACCAAGTGGTATCAATACCATCAAACAAATTCAACTTATTTCGTGGAAAATCACCCTTCAAAAATTCTAAATATTCAGTTTGCTTACCTCGAACTCCTGTATTACCAAATCCCTGAGATTTATGCATACTTCGACTTGAAGCAGCAATTTCCCCATTGGATAGACCTAATATTGGATAGTAATTACCTGTCTCTACTGTTATCAGATTTTCCTTATTTGCTTTTTCAAAATTCTCTTTAGACCCATAAAACCACCAGGAAGTATTAAATAATAATCTTTTTGGTTGCCAAACACCGTATTCTTTAGCTGAATTTGGGTATTGATTAGCTTTTCCAACCAAATCAAATGCTTCAATACTCAGCATCGCTGAAGATGTATGATGACCATGAGTGCTTCCTGGATTTCGATGATTAAATCGGTTGATGATAAGATCGGGTTTAAATCGCCTTATATTTAGAACAACATCACTCAAAACCTCATTTTTATTCCAAATTTTAAGTGTTTCATCAGGATGCTTAGAGTAACCAAAATCGTTTGCTCTTGTAAAAAATTGCTCTCCACCATCTATTTTTCTAGCTGCAATTAATTCTTGAGTTCTAATAACTCCTAATAATTCTCTGATCTCTGAACCGACTAAATTTTGTCCACCATCACCTCTTGTCAAGGATAAATAGGAAGTTCTAGCATGAATATCGTTAGATAAATAAGAAATTAAACGAGTATTTTCATCATCTGGATGCGCAGCAATATACATGACAGATCCCAGAAAATTTAAATTTTGAAGTTGATGATATAGTTGTGAAGAAGTAGGTTTTTCTGGTTGTTGAGCAATTATTATACTCATTTTAAACAAAAACAAATAAAAAATAAAAGTAGATAATTTCATAACGGTAATTTGGTAATAATCAAATATAGCTAAAAGACAAATGGTCCAAAAAATCTTTTAATCTATTTTAACAATCAATAAAGTATAATTAGTTAATTTTCAATATTTAATAGAGTTTGATAAACTTTATGAGTTGGTAAGCCCATAACATTAAAAAATGAACCTTCAATTTTATTAATCCCAATATAACCGAGCCATTCTTGAATCCCATAGGCTCCAGCTTTATCAAGAGGTTGGTAAGTATCTACATAATAACTAATTTCTTCATCTGTAAGTTTATTGAACCATACTTTAGTTGAATCATTTATGGTTTTTTGAAAATTTTTTCCTGTAAAAGTAACCGAAGTGAAGACTATGTGCATTCGATTACTAAAGGAACTAATCATTTTAAATGCCTCTTTTTTATTTTTTGGTTTTTCAATCGCTTTTCCATCAAACCAAACAATAGTATCGCTTGTGATTACAATTTCATTTTCGGTAATATTTTTAAAAGTTGACGCCTTTAGCTTCGATAAGTAATCAGTAATTTCTGATTCTTTTAAATAAGATGGATAGACCTCATTTATTGGTTTTACTTTAATTTTAAAATCAATACCTAATTCTTCAAAAAAGCGTTGTCTCCTTGGAGATCCCGAAGCTAATATAATTTTATAATTTGAAAGTTTTTTTGAGAGCATAAAATTTTAATTTTTTTGATTAAAATAGAAATAAAGAACAAACAGAAAAAAAGTCAAGGAAAAATAATTAATCGTATTGAGCATCTATTTGGTCTTTGCCCAACCAATTATTTTGAACTTTTAGAACTTGTTCAATAACGTCTCTAACACAACCTTTACCTCCTTTTTTATGGGAAACATAATGAGAAATTTTTTTTATTTCTTGGACAGCGTCCTGAGGGCAACAAGCCAATCCTACCTTCTGCATAACCTGTAGGTCAGGAATATCATCACCCATATACATAACCTCTTCCATTTTTAATCCTTTTTTCTGTAAATAAGCTTCCAAAGTTTTCATTTTATGGTGAACTCCTAGATAAACATCTTCAATACCTAAACCATTTAATCGCTTACGAACTCCCTCATTATTCCCACCAGATATAATGCAGATATGGTAACCACAATCGACTGCATGTTTGAGTACATAGCCATCTTTTGTGTGCATCTTTCTATACATATCCCCATTAGTTGCAACTAAAATGGTTCCGTCGGTCAAAACGCCATCCACGTCAAAAATCAGAGTTGTAATGTTGTTCAAGTATTCTTTATAGCTCATATTAATGTTTGTATTTTTCTAAAATTGAATTTGTGATTTTTTTATATATTTCTAGGTAAGGATTATCCTTCAACAAATGTAATTGTTTTTCTATTGTTTTTAAGTCATTCCTTTTAGCTGGTCCTGTTTGAGTGTTATGTGGACTTATATTCTTTATTTTAGTAGCAGTTTCAAATATTAAAGGTTTTAAAATATCAAAAGTTAAAGATTGATTCATTAATAAATCTTGACCAATTAGATATAAATGATTTACGAAATTGTTCACGATAACTGCGCTCAAGTGGATATGTTCTCTTTGAGTTGATGTTACTATTTGCACATTGTTTGATATTGATTTTCCCAGTTCTTGTAATAATATTAAATCTTCTTGATGAGAAGTTTCGATGCAAATAGGTATTTCTGAAAAATTAACCTTCGCATTTAAAGTAAATGTTTGTAATGGATAAAATACTCCTTTTCGATTGTTCTCCGAAAGTTGTTCCATTCGAACGGAACCTGAAGTATGAACAACAAGTCTATTCTTAAAAGGTATTTTTCTGGAAAAATCAATAATAGCATCATCAGGTATCACAATAATATAAATTGATGCTTTTTTTATAGTATTTAAATCGTTGGTTTTGTCAACATTTAGATCAAAATTATCAAGTGTTCGTTTGGTTTTACTATAAACTTGAATAACTTCAAAACTTTTAGAATTATGAATAGCTTCGCACAAATGCATAGCAACATTTCCAGCACCAAATAAGACAACAGATTTCATTATACGAATATAGTACTTTTTAAATTTCAATATTTTTTAATTTCAAATGATTAAAATGTTTAAGCTGTTTTTATTAACAAGAGAATCTACTAAATAAGTATAATGATTAACATTTTATGAAGATAATACTGATTGTAATTTCTTAAATTTGCAAAAAATTGTTTTCATGATTAAGAAAATAGCTTCAATTCTTTTTTCAACACGTTTAACCGCTGTTTTATTTATTGCATTTGCAACAGCAATGGCTGTGGGAACGTTTATGGATGCATCAGCAGAAACATCTCCAACTCCCTATACTAGAGAATTAATTTATAATGCATGGTGGTTTGAAGCTATTATGGGCTTGTTAATGATAAACTTTATTGGAAATATCAATAAGTATCGTCTTTTCAGAAAAGAAAAATGGGCAACGTTGACTTTTCATCTAGCCTTTATATTAATTATTTTTGGAGCGTTTATTACAAGATATGTAAGTTTTGAGGGTGTTATTCACATCCGTGAGGGGGACACGGAAAATACAATTTTATCCTCTGAAGCTTATATCACAGCATTTATAGATGGCAACTATAAAATTGGTGGTGTTCCACAAAGAAGAACTATTTCACCAAAAAAGGTAAGATTTTCTGAAAAACTAGACAATGATTTTGAATTAAATACGGATTACAATGGTCAAGCAGTAAAAATTAAACTAAAACAATTTATCAGTAATGCAAAAGAGGGAGTAATCCCATCTGAAAACGGAAAAGATTTTTTAAAAATTGTTGAAGCAAGCGGAGGAAAACGAAACGAACATTGGATTGGAGATGGTGAAGTATTAAATATACACAACATTTTAATATCATTAAATAATCCAACAAATGGCGCTATTAATTTATTTCATGACAATGGAACATACTCAATTTCTTCACCTTTTGAAGGTCAGTGGATGCGAATGGCAGATAGAGAGCAAGGTAAATTAATCATTGACTCTCTTCAATCTTTAAATCTAAGGTCATTATATCAAGTTGCAGATTTGGCTTTTGTAATACCTGAAATGGTAATATCTGGAAAATATGGTGTTGTAAAGGCTCCAAAAGAAGAACCCACCAACTTGAATGCTATAATACTTGAGGTTAGCTCTAACCAAGAGTCTAAAAATATTGAGATCCTAGGAGGAATAGGAAACACAAGAAGTCCAATTTCTGTTGAATTAGCTGGTTTAAAAGTTTTTTTAGCTTACGGATCTAAGGAATATCAATTGCCATTTAGCATAACTTTAAACGATTTTATAGCAGATAAATATCCAGGAACCGAAAAAAATTATTCTGCGTTTAAAAGTAAAGTTACTGTCAATAGGAGTGATTCTGATTTTTACGATTATGAAATATTTATGAACCATATTCTAGATGAGCAGGGATATCGCTTTTTTCAATCCTCCTTTGATGGGGATGAAAAAGGAACCATTTTATCTGTGAACCATGATTTTTGGGGTACATGGATCACCTATATAGGGTATACGCTGTTGTACTTAGCAATGCTTGCTATTTTATTTGATAAAAACACCCGATTTGCTAGTCTAAGAAAGATGCTTGAGAAAATTAAAAAAAAGAAAGGTATCATAGTAACAACCTTAACTTTACTCTTTTGTTTTTCAAGCATTTCTCAAAGTACCACTAACCATAAAATTAAGATTTCAAAAGAAAAAATCGACTCCATCATAATTGCTAATTCGGTTTCTATAGAACATGCTGCAAATTTTGCAACATTGGTTGTCCAAGACAATGGACGTATGAAACCCATCAACACGTTCGCTAGTGAATTATTAAGAAAAATAAGTAGAAAGAATAGCTATGCTGGCCTCGATGCCAATCAAGTATTTTTATCGATGACAGAATTTCCTAGTCTATGGCTTGAAGCTCCTATCATGTCTTTAAAATGGCAAAATGATAGTATCAGAGAGATTATAGGAGTAAAAGATGCTAACCATTTTTCACTGATGGATCTTATTGATAATAATGGAAGTAATAAACTTGGACCCTATATAGAAGAAGCTTCAAAAACCATCAATAAAAATCAGTTTCAAAAGGATTTCATGAAGGCTTATGAAAACTTTTATTTGTTAAATGAAGTTTTAGGAGGAAGTCTCCTTAAAATATTTCCAATACCTGATGATGAAAATAATAGGTGGGTTTCTTACCCAGAACTTGATAATGTAAATTATAGTAAAAAGGATTCAATTTTAGTGAGGACTATCCTACCTTATTATTTAAATACTTTAATAGATGCAAGAAAAACAGGTGATTATAAGAATGCTGACATAATTTTATCAGGACTTCTGAAATTTCAAAACCAGCATGGTAATGAAGTGATGCCATCCCAAAATAAAATTACTGCTGAGATAAAGTATAATAAAATTGATATTTTTAATAGATTATATAAATATTTTGCTGTATTTGGAATTTTAATGTTTGTTTTTATTATTATTCAGATATTTAAAGAAAATAAAATTATCAATTCTACGGTTAAATTATTCAAATATTTAATTTGGATTTTATTCATTCTATTAACTTTAGGTTTAATTGCTCGTTGGTATATAAGTGGTCATGCACCTTGGAGTGACGCCTACGAATCCATTATTTATGTTGCATGGGCAACTGTTTTTTTTGGTTTAGCATTAGGTAAGAAAAGTTATTTAACAATTGCGTCTACCTCTTTTGTTGCAGCAATTATTTTGTGGGTAGCACATGAAAATTGGATAGATCCTTCCATTTCTAATTTACAACCTGTACTTGACAGTTACTGGTTAATGATCCATGTTGCTGTAATAGTTGCAAGTTATGGACCATTAACGTTGGGAATGATATTAGGACTTACCTCGCTCTTGTTAATGGTTTTAAGTACAAAGAAAAACCTAAAAAAAATGCAATTGAATATTAAAGAGATAACTATTATTAATGAAATGGCTTTAACGGTTGGGTTAATTCTTTTAACTATTGGAAATTTTTTAGGCGGTCAATGGGCTAACGAAAGTTGGGGACGTTATTGGGGTTGGGATCCAAAAGAAACTTGGGCATTGATTAGTATAATGATTTATGCTTTTGTGCTTCACATGCGACTTATTCCTGGCTTAAGAGGTAAATGGACTTTTAATTTTGCAGCTGTTGTAGCTTATGGCTCTATTATGATGACCTATTTTGGTGTTAATTTTTATTTAACAGGTTTGCATTCATATGCGAGTGGAGATGTACCAGTTACTCCAAGTTTTGTTTGGTACTTTACTGCATTTGTATTCATATTGAGCATGGTGGCTTACTGGAGAAATAGAAAGCTAAGTAACTAAGTTAATTACCGATCATATCTTCTGGTCGTACCCATAAATCAAATTCCGCTTCAGTTACATACCCTAAGCTAAGTGCCGCTTCTTTTAGAGTAGTTCCATTTTTATGAGCAGTATTAGCGATTTCTGCTGCCTTATAATATCCTATTTTGGTGTTAAGTGAAGTAACCAACATTAATGAATTCTTCAATTGTTTATCAATCATTTGATAATTTGGTTCAATTCCTGCTGCACAATGTTTTTCAAACGATAAACAAGCATCGCCTAGTAACTGTGCTGAAGATAAAAAATTAGCAGCCATCAAAGGTTTAAATACATTCAATTCAAAATGTCCTTGCATTCCTCCAACGGAAATAGCCATATCATTTCCAATTATTTGAGCGCAAACCATAGTCAATGCTTCCGCTTGCGTAGGATTTACTTTTCCAGGCATTATAGAAGATCCTGGTTCGTTTGCGGGTATCGTAATTTCTCCTATACCAGACCTTGGGCCACTAGCTAACAATCGGATATCATTTGCAATTTTATTTATTGAGATAGCTAACTGTTTTAGCGCTCCATGGGTTTCAACAATGGCGTCATGTGCAGCTAAGGCCTCAAACTTGTTTTCTGCGCTAACAAAAGGTAAATTGGTGAATTTTGAAATGTATGAAGCTACATTCTCTGCATACCCTTTTGGGGTATTAATACCGGTACCGACAGCAGTACCACCAAGGGCTAATTCTGACAAATGTGCAAGGGTATTCTCCAATGCTTTTAGTCCGTGTGCTAGCTGTGAGGCATAACCACTAAATTCTTGTCCCAGTGTAAGGGGAGTGGCATCCATTAAGTGAGTTCTACCAATTTTAACTACGGAATTAAAATCATTTGATTTCTGAACTAAAGTTGAATGTAATTTTTTGACTCCTGGGATCGTAACCTCAGTTATTTTTTTATACGCAGCAATATGCATTCCCGTTGGAAATGTATCGTTGGAGGATTGCGATTTATTTATATCGTCATTAGGAAGCAATGTTTTTTCTCCATCACCAATAACCTTTCCAGCAAGTTGATGCGCTCGGTTAGCTATAACCTCATTTAAGTTCATATTGGTTTGAGTACCACTACCAGTTTGCCAAATCACTAAAGGAAATTGATTATCATGATTCCCAGAAAGTATTTCGTCACAAACAGCAGCTATAAGGTCTCTTTTTTCTTCACTAAGAACGCCCAATTCACAATTACTATAGGCAGCAGATTTTTTTAAATAAGCAAAACCATAAACTATTTCTAGTGGCATTGAGGCTGGAGTACCAATTTTAAAATTATTTCGGGAACGTTCTGTTTGCGCACCCCATAGTTTGTCAGCAGGAACTTTTACTTCACCTAGCGTATCTTTTTCAATTCTGTAGTCCATAATTTAGTTTATTTAAAGAATGCTAAGTTACGTAAATGGCTAATTTTACTCAAACTTTAATGTTTATTTCCTGTTAACAAAATAAAATATTTATTATAATTATTGAGAAAAGCATAGTATCTTTGTTTTTTATAAATTTATTACAATAATATTATGTTTCAGTTTGATCAATATCTAGGGTTTTTAGCATTCTTAACCATTGTCACCATCGGTTTTTGGTTAATGATTTTTTTAGTCTCTATCATACCTTATTGGATAGGTGGTGCATTTTTAGAAAAATGGAAAATGAAACGTGAAGCTAAGAAAAAAAACAAATAGTAAGATAAGTTTACTATAATAAAAAGAGGCTGTATAAATCTATATACAGCCTCTTTTTGTTATCAAATTGTTTTAAAGTATTTTCAAAACGTTTTCAATAGGCCTTCCAATTGCTGCTTTATCATTTTTTACCACAATAGGTCGTTCAATTAACTTTGGATGAGCAACCATAGCTGCTATAATTTCAGTATCTGATAATTTTTTCCCTTTAAATTTCTCTTTCCAAACAAGTTCGTTTTTTCTAACTAAATCTATGGGTTTAATATTTAACAATTGGATCAAATCAGATAAAGTTTTACAATTAAAAGGAGTTGTTATATAGTTAACAACCTTTACTTTTTCATTTAATTTTTCTAACATTAAATTACAGTT
>SGZH01000010.1 GCA_004214175.1 Flavobacteriales bacterium
AACTGGAAGGATTGGTAAATGTTCCATCCCCAGAGCTAGTCCATAAAACAGAATCTTCATTGGAGGCCGTAGCTGAGTTTAATAAATAACCGGTTTCACAAATAGCTCCATCAGATCCTGCAGTAACAGATACTAGCGCTTCAATAGTTATCGTGCCACTTAAAGAGGTATTATTACAAGTACCAACAGTAGTTATTGTATAAGGATATATCTGAACCGCGTTGATAGCTGCCGGTGGTGTTCCTGATATGGTTATATCATTACCTGTAACTAAAGCATTAACTCCAGCTGGTAATCCACTTACGTTTGCATCGGTAGCTCCTTCACTAAATTGATAAACAATAGTATCTAAAGATTCTCCATCACAAAGTTCTTGTGAATTAGTTCCTACTGCTGAGGTCAAGGCTAATGCATCGTCCGGATTTACGGTAATGGTTCCCAATAATTCAACACTCGTACAAGGACCCGAAGTTGTAACTGTATAGGAATATGTCTGTGTGGTAGTAATCCCTGCCGATGGAGTTCCTGATATGGTTAATTGATTACTTGTAATTGCAGCATTAACACCGTTTGGTAGGCCTGTAACTGTTGCATTCGTAGCTCCACCACTTAAATCATAAATAATGGGTGTTAGTGATTCAGTTTCACAAAGTACTTGCGAATCAGTTCCTACTGCTGATAATAAGGATAATTCATCGTTTGAATTTACAGTTAATGTAATTTGATCAGTAATAGTATCACAATTTCCTGGATTTGGACTATTTACTGCACTTAGCGTTAATGTAATAGAGCCTAATCCAGCATCAGCTGGACCTATCGTATAAATTGGGTTTAATAAATTTGGATTACTAAAAGTTCCGTTTCCGCTTGAAGTCCAAGAGTAACTAACCCCTGAAGGAGGTCCGCTTGCAAAAATAAGACTGTAATCTATTGCATTTTCACAAATAGTTTCATTGCTACCTGCGTTGATAACTGGTAATTGCTCTACAAATACTTCCACTTCATCACTAGACGAACAGTTTAAAGTTAAACTTGTTTTTGTTAAGGTGTAAATGGTATTTTGTGTTGGAGAAACCGAAGGGTTTGCAATTGAGGGGTTTAGACTAAGATCATTTGGTGATGAAGTCCATGAATAAGAATATCCAGAATCAGGAGTTTCTCCAATATTAGTAAAATCACCCCCACAAATAGTTGCATCACTTCCTGCATCTATTGGAACTTCTATAATGGATATCGTAACACTGTCTGTGTCAGTATCTCCTGTAGAAATTTCTTCAACCGTTAGCGTATAGGTAGTAGTTATATTTGGAAATACTGTTGGATTAGGGATATCATCATCAAAATTAATATCTAAAGGAGATGAGGTCCAAGTATATGTATATAAATTTTGGTCACCAGGTGCTCCTATTTGGTAGGATTCACCAAAACAAATATCTGCATCAATACCTGCATTAGCAGGAAATGTAAGTTTGTTGTTTTTAGAATTTTCATAGACTTTATTGGTATACGTTTTTTCAGAAAAAGGGATACCTATATTAAGGTCATTATTATTATCAAAACTGAAGGCATTTATTTGTGATGAAAACAAATAAAGCGTCACTAAAAGATAGTGCATATTTTTCTTAAAATATTTCATAAGGATAATTTTTATTTTATAGTGATCTTACCTGAGTAAGAAAATTATTCAAAATTAGTTTATTTAGTTGATAACTTTGATACATAGTTGATACTTCTGTTTATTTTCGATAAAAAAAATTGAAGCAAAATGCCTCCCAAAATAAAGTTATTAACAATGATATCAAAGAAACTTCTTCTTTTTTTACTCTTTTTAAAGGCTATAATCTTTATTATTAACACATTATAATTTAAAATAAATATGTTAATAATTAAAAAAAAAGACCATTTTATCGATGATATTGATTTTTAAATGAATCCATTTTTTGCACGATTATTTAAAAAAAACATTTTTTTTGTTTCAATTTTTTTAATAATAATTTATTGTGGTTTTCACATAAATAGTATGTTATTATCATATAACAATTAAATGATATAAAACCCTACTAATTAGATGTTTATTTATATTCATTCTAGTTCAAAAAATAATTTTAATAAATTAGCTACAACTAAAAAACTATATCTGCTTCATAATATTTAGATAAAAGTTTTTTGTTTTTTTTATGAACCTTGATGAGCCAATCCTACAAGTAGGTTAATTATACTGGCTTTTTTTGTAGATTTGCAACCGAAAATAAAATACTATTTTACATGCAAAAAACTCCTGCATATCAGCCTAAAAATAAAGTACGCATCGTAACAGCTGCCTCTTTATTTGATGGTCATGACGCTTCCATAAATATTATGAGACGAATTATCCAGGCAACTGGTGTTGAGGTTATTCACCTAGGTCATGATCGAAGTGTTGAAGAAGTAGTCAATACTGCTATACAAGAGGATGCCAATGCGATTGCTCTTACTTCCTACCAAGGAGGACATAATGAGTATTTTAAATATATGTTTGATTTACTTGAAGAGCGAGGTGCCAGCCATATTAAAATTTTTGGTGGTGGTGGTGGTGTAATTCTCCCATCAGAAATTGAAGATTTACATCATTATGGTATTGAAAGAATTTACTCGCCAGATGATGGGAGGGAATTAGGTTTGCAAGGAATGATCAATGATTTAGTAGAAAAATCTGACTTTCCAATAGGAAATTTATTAACTAATGAGTTAAGTTTATTAGAAAAAAAAGAAACTGGCGCAATAGCAAGAATTATATCGGCTGCCGAAAATTTTCCCACAATTGCAAAAGATACCTTACAATTAATTCATAAAAAAAATGAGAACTCTAAGATTCCAGTCCTTGGTATTACTGGAACTGGAGGAGCTGGAAAATCCTCATTGGTAGATGAATTGGTAAGACGCTTTTTAATTGATTTTCCTAAAAAAACAATTGGATTGATATCTGTAGATCCCTCCAAAAGAAAAACAGGAGGTGCATTACTTGGAGATCGAATCCGAATGAATGCTATCAATTCGGATCGAGTTTACATGAGGTCTTTAGCTACCAGACAGAGTAATTTAGCGCTGTCTAAATATGTGTCTGAAGCTATTCAAGTTTTAAAAGCAGCAAAATTTGATCTCATTGTTTTAGAAACTTCTGGTATCGGCCAAAGTGATACAGAAATATTAGAACATAGCGATGTCTCTCTTTATGTAATGACTCCTGAATTTGGTGCAGCAACTCAATTAGAAAAAATAGATATGTTGGATTTTGCCGATTTAGTGGCTATAAATAAATTTGATAAGAGAGGTTCTCTTGACGCTTTACGTGATGTTAAAAAACAATACATGCGTAACAATAATTTATGGGATATTCCACAAAGTCAATTACCAGTATACGGAACCATAGCTTCTCAGTTTAATGATCCAGGAATGAATCAGCTTTACAAGTCTGTCATGGATAAATTGGTAGAGAAAACAACAACATCTTTAAAATCTGGTTATAAAATATCGGAGGAAATGTCTGAAAAGATATTTGTGATTCCTCCTTCAAGAGTTCGGTATTTATCGGAAATTTCAGAAAATAATAGAAACTACGATACTAAGGTTATTGAACAAGTAGAAGTAGCACAAAAATTATATGGAATTTATAAAACAATAACTTCTATACTTGGAATTAATAACAGCTATAAACATCTAGGAAAAAATGGGTTAAACGAGAAAGTTTTAACTAGTGAGTCTACTGACGCAACAGATCAAAACCTATTGGAGCTATTAATCAAAGAATTTGATCGAACTAAAATGGATTTTGATCCTCATAATTGGGAAATTATTTTGGGATGGAACGAAAAAGTAAAACGATATAAAGAACCTCTGTATTCTTTTAAAGTAAGGTCCAAAGAAATAAATATTCAGACCCATACAGAATCTTTATCGCATTTACAAATACCAAAAGTAGCCCTGCCAAAATATAAAGCCTGGGGAGACCTATTAAAATGGGTTTTACAAGAAAATGTTCCCGGAGAGTTTCCATTTACCGCTGGACTATATCCCTTTAAAAGAACGGAAGAAGATCCTACCCGAATGTTTGCCGGTGAAGGAGGTCCAGAACGAACCAATAGACGTTTTCATTATGTAAGTCTTGGAATGCCAGCTAAAAGATTATCCACAGCATTTGATAGCGTTACCCTTTACGGAAATGATCCTGATAAGCGCCCAGATATTTATGGAAAAATAGGAAATGCGGGTGTTTCAATTTGTTGCCTAGATGATGCAAAAAAATTATACTCGGGTTTTGATTTAAGTAACCCTATGACTTCAGTAAGTATGACAATAAACGGCCCTGCTCCAATGCTCTTAGGGTTTTTTATGAATGCTGCCATTGATCAAAATTGTGAGAAATACATTAAAGAAAATAATCTTGAAAATAAAGTAGCAAAAAAGATTACAGAAATATATAAAGAAAAAGGTGTTGAAAGACCAAAATACCAAGGAGCTATTCCTGAAGGAAATGATGGTTTAGGTCTAATGTTGTTAGGAGTTACCGGCGATCAAGTTTTACCTAAATCCGTTTATAATAAAATAAAATTTGACACGCTAAAACAAGTTAGAGGGACTGTTCAAGCAGATATTTTAAAAGAAGATCAAGCACAAAATACCTGTATTTTTTCAACTGAATTTGCCTTGCGTTTAATGGGGGATGTTCAAGAGTATTTTATTGAAAAAGAGATTCGTAATTTTTATTCAGTCTCAATTTCTGGATATCATATAGCGGAGGCAGGGGCAAATCCAATTACACAATTAGCTTTTACACTGGCAAACGGATTTACTTACGTTGAATATTATTTGTCAAGAGGAATGGATATCAATAAGTTTGGTCCAAATCTTTCATTCTTTTTTAGTAACGGAATAGATCCTGAATACTCCGTGATAGGAAGGGTTGCTCGTAAAATTTGGTCCAAAGCATTAAAATATAAATACGGAGCAAATTCGAGAGCGCAAATGTTAAAATATCATATACAAACCTCAGGAAGATCATTACATGCTCAAGAAATTGATTTTAACGATATTAGAACTTCACTACAAGCATTGTACGCGATCAATGATAATTGCAATTCGTTACATACCAATGCATATGATGAGGCCATAACAACGCCAACAGAGGAAAGTGTTAGAAGAGCCATGGCCATTCAATTAATTATTAATAAAGAATTAGGTTTAACAAAAAACGAAAATCCGATTCAAGGCTCCTTTATTATTGAAGAATTAACAGATCTAGTTGAGGAAGCAGTTTTAAATGAATTTGATCGGATAACAGAAAGAGGAGGTGTTCTTGGTGCAATGGAGACCATGTACCAGCGGAGTATGATACAAGAGGAAAGCCTCTACTATGAAACCTTAAAGCATAATGGAGAATTCCCCATAATTGGTGTCAATACCTTTTTAAGTAGCAAAGGTTCCCCCACGATTATTCCGGGAGAGGTTATAAGAGCTTCAGAGGAGGAGAAAAAATATCAGATTAAAGTAATTAAAAATTTACATAAATCTTCAAAGAAGGATACTTTAGGGCTTTTAAAGCAATTACAAAATGCAGCCATAACTAATGAAAATATCTTTGAATCCTTAATGGAAGTATGTAAAACTTGTACTCTTGGACAGATTACAAAAGCTTTGTTTGAAGTAGGAGGACAGTATAGAAGAAATATGTAAAAATTATTTTTAAAGAGTCAGCATCCAAACATGTTGTAACTTTCTAAACTTTTTGATCTCATCTCTTAAAATTGGTAGAAAATCTTTTCCGTTACTATTAATAGATTCTAAACGCTCACAGTTTTTGTCAATAACACTAGTTAAACGAGAAATTGAAAGAAGATGTTCTTGACGATCTTCTGAAAAAGATTTTCTTTCCGCCTCTACTATCTCAGGAACTAGTGAGTTTGATTGTTGAATAATATCTCCTGTGAAATAAATATTTGGATCTTCAAATCCGTCGGATTCCAATTTTGCTAGATCTGGAAGTATATATCTTGTAATTTGAATAGAAAGTGTAAAAATATCAAGCGCCTTTCTGTGTATAGGTGAAATTTTATGATTATTTGACGAATATTGCTCCATTTTTTATGAAAGGTTATTGTTACAAAATTAGAAACTAAATATCTTTGTTAGATTTAAAATCGAAACTTATATGGTATATTTGCTTTAGAAAAAATGTTTTTTTAATAAAAAATCTTTAATATATACATGGATGCTTTGAATTGGAAAATATTAAAATGTTTGCAAGATAATGCTAGGCAAACAAATGCAGCGATTGGAAGAAAAGTAGGTATAAGTTCACCAGCAGTTTCAGAAAGAATAAAAAAAATGGAAGATATTGGAATTATTGAAGGCTATAAAACAGTTGTTTCTTCCTACAAGGTAGGTTATGAATTAAAAGCAATCATTACAATTAGAGCTTTTATGGGAAAATTAAAACCTTTTTTAATAAAAGTTAAAACATTTAAAGAGGTTCTTAATTGTTATAGAATTACCGGTAATGAGAATATTGTACTAGAAGTAATGCTTAAGAATCAAAAACATTTGGAGCAATTTATTGATCAGTTAATCAGTTACGGCGAAACTAAAACACAGATAGTTCTTTCCAATGTGATTGAAAACGCACCGATTACTAAAAACAAATAACAACATATGAAGTCTATACTAATTATTATTTTTCTTTTTTTTACTCTAATTGGTAATGCGCAATCCAACAAAAAAATTTTACGTAAAATAAATAAATTTCAGAAAGAGTTGAATTTAAAATTTTTAGATCCAAAAACAACCATTCTAGATTCCTTAGATCAACTATCGTTTAAAGGTTTAGAGTTTTATACAGCATCTTCTAAATATTATATAAAAGCCCGTTTTAAAAGGACTCCAAATGAAATACCTTTTTTGATGAAAACATCTACAGATCGTCTTCCAGAGTACGTAAAGTACGGGGAAGCTCATTTTGAAATGGAAAACAAAAAAATTGTTTTAAATATTTATCAAAATATTAAATATTCTAAAATTGACGAGTTTAAAAATGATTTGTTTTTACCATTTACTGATTTTACAAGTGGTGATGGTTCCTATGGAGGAGGAAGATATATTGATTTAAAAATTCCTAACGATGGTTTTATTGTTATTGATTTTAATAAATCGTACAATCCTTATTGTGCTTACAGCCAAAGATTCTCCTGTCCTATACCACCTGAAGAAAATGATATTAGTTTACGAATTGAGGCAGGGATTAAAAATTTTAAAGAGCATTAAAATTATTTAACCATCCACATTCCAAAGAATACAGCTGCAAATCCAATTACAAAACTCGCTAGTGTGTATGTGGCAAAACTCATAAAATCACCATTTTTTAAAAATAAATGATTTTCATATGCAAATGATGAAAACGTAGTAAACCCTCCACAAAACCCAGTGGCTATGAATAAGATAGTATTATTTGACAGCAAATTATTTTTATATGAATAGCCTAAAATAATTCCGATGATCAAACTTCCAAGAATATTTGCAGTAAAGGTTCCGTAAGGAATACCTGTTTTATGACTGTTTAGGTAAAATCCCATTAAATAACGTAGCGAACTACCAATACCACCTCCAATAAATACCAATAAAAATTGTTTCATCTAGCGAATATAAAAAAACATGAGTATGTATATCGATATATTTTAATTTAACTAAACCAAACAGTTCATCTTAGTAAAAATAAACAAATTGATAGTTATGATGACCTCCCATTGAATACAAGGTATTATATCTTTTTATTTATTATGTTTGCATACTTCAAATAATTTAAAACTTTCTAAATGAAAACAAAATATTTAATTGGATTGGTTCTTTCTAGTGTCATTTTTTTCTCTTGTATAGATCAAAAAAAATCAGAAAATACAGTTAACAAAGCAAATAATTTTGACTATAATGTAGAACAATTTGCAGACATTAAAGTCTTGCGTTATCAAATTCCTGGTTGGGAGAATTTAACCTTAAAAGAACAAAAGTTAGTATATTATCTTACAAAAGCTGGCTTATCTGGTAGAGATATTATCTGGGATCAAAATTACCGTCATAACCTTACGATAAGAAAAGCACTTGAAAATATTTATTCGAACTATGAAGGTGATAGGAACAATGAAGATTGGAATAATTTTGAGGTATATCTAAAAAGAGTTTGGTTTTCAAATGGTATTCACCACCATTATTCCAATGCTAAATTTACAGCTAACTTCTCATCAGAATATTTGAGCGGTTTGTTAGCTCAAACCAACACGAAATTAGAAGGTGAAGCATTTGATGTAATCTTTAATGATAAAGATGCAAAAAAAGTAAATCTATCAAAGGGTGTAGATAATGTATTATTATCAGCAGTAAATCTTTACGGACCTGATGTTACTACTGCGGATGTAGAGAGTTTTTATAGTGATAAAGAATCTCCTAACAAGGATAAACCGTTATCGTTTGGTTTAAATTCTCAGCTTGTTAAATTAAATGGAGAATTAACAGAAAGAGTATATAAATCTGGAGGATTGTATGGAACTGCAATCGATGAAATCATAAAGTGGTTAGAATTAGCTCAAGGAGTAGCAGAAAATAAAGCACAAGGAGAAGCCTTAGGCTTATTAATTGAATATTATAAAACTGGTGATCTCCAAGTTTGGGATGATTATAATGTTGCTTGGACGGCAGCTACAGAGGGAAATATTGATTATATAAACAGTTTTATTGAAGTTTATAATGATCCTGTTGGCTATACAGGTTCCTATGAAACTATCGTACAAGTTAAAGATTTTGATATGTCTCAAAAAATGGCTGTTTTATCTGAAAATGCACAATGGTTTGAGGATAATTCTCCCTTGATGGATGCGCATAAAAAGAAAAATGTAGTAGGAGTAAGTTATAAGGTAGTAAATGTAGCTGGAGAGGCTGGTGATGCTTCCCCAAGTACTCCAATTGGAGTTAATTTGCCAAATGCAAATTGGATTCGTGCAGCAGTAGGATCTAAATCGGTATCTCTTGGAAATATTATTCACTCCTATAACAATGCAGGAAGCTCAGGACGTTTAAAAGAATATGTAAATGACAATGAAGAGTACGAATTGGAGAAGAAACATGGACAATTAGCTGATAAATTACATACCGCTTTACATGAGGTTATAGGACATGCATCAGGTCAATTAAATCCTGGAGTTGGAGAAACTAAACAAACATTAAAAAAATATGCATCAACATTGGAAGAAGGTCGAGCAGATCTTGTAGGCTTGTACTTTTTATACCATCCAAAACTACAAGACTTAGGTTTGGTTCAGAATTGGAAAGAAGTTGGAGTAGCTGCTTATGATGGTTATATTAGAAATGGTTTAATGACTCAGTTAATTAGGCTTGAATTGGGAGATGACGTTGAAGAAGCACACATGGTAAATAGACAATGGGTGTCTGCGTGGGCTTTTGAAAAAGGAGCAGCAGATCATGTAATTGAAAAAGTATCTAGAGATGGAAAGACCTACTTTCAAATTAATGATTATGATAAATTACATGATTTGTTTGGTCAATTATTAAGAGAAACTCAACGAATAAAATCTGAAGGAGATTTTAAAGCAGCTGAGGCATTGGTAGAAGGTTATGGGGTTAAAGTAGACCAAGACTTACATGTAGAAGTACTAGAAAGAAACAAACAGTTTACCTCTGCACCTTACAGCGGTTTTGTAAATCCGGTAATTGTTCCAAAAATGAACGACCTAGGAGAAATTGAAAGTTTTAGAATTACCCAACCAAAAACCTTTAAGGATCAAATGCTTTATTATTCAACTGAATATAATTTCTTGCCCGAGGTTAACTAGTTTGGTAAAATATTTGTTTTACAGAAAAGCTTTTTGTTCTGCAAAGAGCTTTTTTTATTGTTTTAGATAGTTTTTTAAGAGAATTAAGAGAACTACAAAAGAAACAAAGCCTATTAAAATCCAATAGGAACCCCGATAGTATTTTTTATGTAATAACTTATCTTTTTTATAACTAAGAGTGATTAAAATTATAAAAGTAATAACAAAAAAAATTACAAAAGTCCATTGTCCAGAACTAAACATATTTATGTAGATTTATATCCGTAAAAATAATCAATAAATTTCTTACGATTTATATTTTTTCTTAAAAGAAATACTTAAACAAAAAAAAATGAAAAATAAAATAAAAGCAGTATACGAATTTCATAAAGCTTTTGGATTGGGAATACAAAATTCTCCCACGGCCAAATTAGATACCCATAGAAATTTATTGCGTTATAAATTGATGCGAGAAGAAAATGAAGAATATTTAGATGCTGCGAATAATAGAGATTTGGTTGAGGTTGCAGATGCATTGGGAGATATGTTGTATATCTTGTGTGGAACGATTATAGAACATGGTATGCAACACAAAATTGAAGAAGTATTTGATGAAATTCAAAAAAGCAATATGAGTAAACTTGGGACTGATGGTAAACCGATTTATAGAGAAGACGGTAAGGTTTTAAAAGGTCCTAATTACTTTAAACCTGATATAAATTCAATACTAAATAAATAATTATTGGACAGGATATCTCCACCCAAAACTATCTTCAGATGTGTTGTGTTGAATATTCAATAATTTTGATTTGAAGATACTGGCATAACTCTCTTTGATTTTTGGTAGGTGATACACTTGATTTTTGTGGCTAAAGTCACTTACAGGACTTATTACCGCAGCGGTACCTGCACCAAAAATTTCTTTTAAGGTGTTATTATTGGACGCTTCTTTTAGCTCCTCAACTGTAATTTTTCTTTCTTCGACTTCTATTCCATCTCTTTTTGCTAGTGCAATTAAACTATTTCTAGTTACTCCATCCAATATTCGATCGCTAACCGGAGCGGTGATTAAGGTATCGTTTATCCTAAAGAAAACATTCATTGTTCCAGCTTCTTCCAAATACTTATGTTCTTTAGAGTCAGTCCAAATTATTTGTTGAAACCCTTTTTCCTTTGCAAGGTTCGTAGGGTAAAATTGTGCTGCATAATTGCCAGCTGCTTTTGCAGCTCCAACACCTCCATCAGCAGATCTGCTGTAGTGTTCTGCAATAACGACCTTTACATCTCCAGCATAGTAGGCTTGTGCAGGAGAGAATAAAATTAAAAATTTATACTCGTTTGAAGGCGACGCAGAAACCTCAGCTTGGGTGGCTATTACAAATGGTCGAATGTATAATGAATTTCCAATTCCAGGCTTTATCCAATCTTTATCAAGTACTAGCATTTTTTCTAATGCTTCGAAAAATAAGTCTTTTGGGAATTCAGGTATAGCTAATCTTTTAGAAGATTTGTTTATTCTTTTAAAATTTTCTTCGGGTCTAAATAACCATATTTTTCCTTGATCATCTTTATAAGCTTTCATTCCCTCAAAAACTGCTTGACCATAATGAAAGACTTTAGAAGCAGGAGATATGGATAAATTTCCAAAAGGTTTTATGATTGGATTTACCCATGATCCATCAGTATAATCACATTCAAACATGTAATCTGTAAAAACATGACCAAATTTTAAGTTTTTAAAATCTACGCTGTTTATTTTTGAGTTTACTATGTTTTCTATGGTCAAAGGTGAAGATTTTTGATAGATCATAAACATCAATTTTCAAGCCCAAAAGTAATTAATTTAAGCCTATTTTTACTTAAAATTATATTAATTTTGTAATAAATTAAAATATTTGAAACATGAAAAAACGAATCTTGCTATTATCGATATTTACACTATTATTTGCTTGTAAAACTGAACATAAAAAAGAACTTTCTTATTTATCGTTTGGTAGGGAAATTTCCAATAAAGAAATACTTTCAAACGATCAAGTTGTTGAAACTTATAAAAATCTTAAAGTAGGTGATACAATAAATATGAAATTTTCAGCCACTGTAAATGAAGTTTGCCAAGTAAAAGGATGTTGGATGCTCCTTGATATTGGTGCTGAGGAAGCTATGGTCAAATTTAAAGATTATGGTTTTTTTATGCCTAAAAACATTGTTAACAAAGAAGTTATTGTGAATGGTAAGGCTTTTGTATCTGAAATTTCAGTTGATGAACAACGCCATTATGCAGAGGATGCAGGAAAAAGTGATGATGAAATAGCAAAAATTATTGAGGTTAAAAAAACATTGTCACTAGAGGCCGACGGAGTCCTCCTAATTGAGTGAGGATGAACTATTACACTTACCTCAGTGTCCTATTGTTCTTTGAAGCTTGGTTAAGGAACGATTTCGAGCATTTAAAAGTTATTAATTGAGTAATATTTTGAAACGAGAAATAATCATTACAAAGGATGGTTCTTCAACTATTCATATTCCAGAATGGAATGAGCAATATCATTCTAAACATGGAGCAATACAAGAATCGAAACATGTATTTATTGAAAAGGGTCTCTATTATTACCTTCAGAATAATACCACTTCAGCCCTAAATATCTTAGAAGTTGGATTTGGAACAGGTTTAAATGCAATAATTACTTTATTAGAATCTAATAGACTTCAACAATCTATTCATTACACTGGTGTAGAGGCTTATCCGGTCGAAATGTCCGAAATTAAAAAATTAAACTATTCGGTTGAGCTAAATTGTTCAAAAAAAGATTATAATAATTTACATCAAAGTCAATGGGAAAAAAAAATAGTTTTCGATCAATTTTTCTCTCTTGAAAAACGAAAACAATTGTTTTCTGAAATTGTAGATAAGAATAGATATCATATCATTTATTTTGATGCCTTTGGAGCGAGGGTTCAACCAGATTTATGGACAAAATATATTTTTATAAAAATGTATGATGCTCTGATTCTGGGAGGAGTTCTCGTCACTTATTCTGCCAAGGGAAGCGTAAGAAGAGCAATGCAATCTTCAGGGTTTTTAGTAGAAAGACTTCCAGGTCCCCGAGGAAAAAGAGAGATGTTGAGAGCAACTAAAGTATAAGTATTAAGATTATAATTAAATTATTGTTGAAAAAAATTAATGACATTATGACATTTAAATACAAATGGCAGTACTTTTGCTCTAAGGTAAATTATATATAAAATAACTCATTTATGAGCAAAAAAAATAAGAAAGAGAAGGATTTGGTCGAGGATGAAATTCTAACTGCAGAAAAAGACTCAACTCCCGAAGAAGATTTGAATAAAAAAGATCCGTTAGCGGTTTTGAAATCAGATTTGGAGAAAGAAAAAGATAAAAATTTAAGACTCTTCGCAGAATTTGAAAATTTTAGAAAACGGACTAGTAAAGAACGTATCGAATTATTTTCAACAGCAAGTGAAAGTGTAATGAGTTCATTACTTCCTGTACTCGATGATTTTGATAGAGCTTTACAGGAAATTGAAAAGTCTGATGAATCTGGGCATCTCAAAGGGATTCTTTTGATTAGTAACAAACTGCGTGAGACACTCAAAATAAAGGGTTTAAAACCTGTTGGTACTGAAAAAGGTGATGTTTTTAATGCTGATATCCATGAAGCAATTACCCAAATACCTGCTCCAACAGATGATCTTAAAGGGAAAGTAATAGATATCATTGAAAAAGGTTATTTATTAGGCGATAAAATTATACGTTTCCCTAAGGTAGTTATCGGTCAATAAAAAAATATAAATATTCAAATAGCGAAGTCAAATTGAAAGAAGATTTTTATAGCATATTAGGAGTTTCAAAAGGAGCTTCGGCCTCTGAAATAAAAAAAGCATACCGCAAAAAAGCAATTGAATTTCATCCGGATAAAAATCCGGGTGATACTAAAGCTGAAGAAAAATTTAAACAAGCAGCTGAGGCCTATGAGGTTCTGAGTGATGCTGATAAAAAAGCCAAATACGACCGTTTTGGTCATCAAGCTTTCGAAGGTGGTAGTGGTTTTGGTGGATTTGGCGGAGGTGGCATGAATATGGAAGATATATTTAGCCAATTTGGTGATATTTTTGGCGGAGGTGGCTTCGGTGGTTTTGGCGGTGGTCGAAGAGCACAAACCAAGGGCAGTAACTTAAGGATAAGAGTAAAACTAACTCTAGAAGAGATAGCTAATGGAGTTGAAAAAAAAATCAAAGTAAAACGAAAAAAAGTTGCAAAAGGTACTACCTATAAAACTTGTGCGACTTGTAATGGTAGTGGCCAAGTAACCCGAATCCAAAACACTATATTAGGTAGAATGCAAACTTCTGCACCTTGTAATTCTTGTAATGGTTCAGGACAAACTATTGATAGAAAACCATCCAATGCTGATTTGCATGGAATGTTACAAACTGAAGAAACGGTTTCAATAAAAATACCAGCCGGAGTTGTAGAAGGTATGCAGCTGAAGGTGTCTGGAAAAGGAAATGAAGCACCTGGAAATAGTATATCAGGTGATTTGCTGGTTGCTATAGAAGAACTTCCTCACGCCACTTTGCAGCGGGAAGGTGATAATTTACACCACGATTTATACATTAGTTTTTCAGATGCTGTTTTAGGAAGTTCAAAAGAAATAGATACGGTAAATGGAAAGGTAAGAATTAAGATAGAACAAGGTGTACAAAGTGGTAAAATTCTTCGACTCCGAAATAAAGGAATCCCTAGTATTAACAACTATGGTTCAGGTGATTTACTTGTTCATATAAATGTATGGACACCAAAAACATTAAATAAAGAGCAAAAGGAATTTTTTAAAAAAATGAGTGTAGACGATAACTTTCAACCTAACCCAGAGAAAGGGGAAAAATCTTTTTTTGAAAAAGTTAAAGATATGTTTTCGTGACCATAAGATTTAAAAAAAAATTACTATATTTGATTTTCACTACTTCGGTAGTGTAATTTTTCTTTTTCATAGCAATTTTTTCCCATCCTTTATTAAATTAAAGGGTGGGTTTTGTTTTTTAGGTGTTTTTTAAAAGTTCCTTTGTGAATATAAATTCTGCTATTATTATATTATTTGTTACATTTATGAAATTCTAAATTTCGTTATATTTTATGTCAAAAATTTTAATCATTGAGGATGAGGCTGCTATTAGAAGGGTGCTGTTAAGGATACTTTCTGAGGAAAATTCACATTACAAGGTTTCCGAAACCGAGGATGGTATCCAAGGAATTAATCTTGTAAAAAATGAAAATTTTGATCTTATTTTATGCGATATTAAAATGCCTAAAATGGATGGTATTGAGGTTCTTACTCAAATAAAAAAAATAAAACCAGAAATTCCCGTAGTTATGATCTCTGGACATGGAGATTTAGATACAGCAGTTCATTCTATGCGATTAGGAGCCTTTGATTACATTTCTAAACCACCAGATTTAAATCGATTATTGAATACAGTTCGAATTGCATTAGATAGCAAGCAACTATTTGTTGAAAATAAACGTCTCAAGAAAAAAGTTCAAAAAAAATATGAAATGATAGGAAAATCTCCTTCTATCAATCGTATTAAAGAAATGATTGAAAAAGTTGCTCCTAGTGATGCAAGAGTTTTGATTACAGGTGCCAATGGATCAGGTAAAGAGCTTGTTGCGCATTGGTTGCATGAAAAAAGTTTGAGAAATAAAGGTCCTTTAATTGAAGTAAATTGTGCTGCCATACCAAGTGAACTTATAGAAAGTGAATTATTTGGTCATAAAAAAGGAAGTTTTACTGGAGCCTATAAAGATCGAGCTGGAAAGTTTGAAACGGCTAATAATGGAACATTATTTCTTGATGAAATTGGAGATATGAGTTTATCTGCTCAGGCAAAAGTTTTAAGAGCACTTCAAGAAAATGTAATAAGTAGAGTTGGAAGTGATCAAAATATAAAAGTAAATGTAAGAGTTATAGCAGCAACTAATAAAAACCTCCAAAAAGAAATTTCTGAAGGAAATTTTAGAGAAGATTTGTATCATCGTTTGGCAGTAATCCTAATAAAAGTCCCATTATTAAATGAAAGACGGGAAGATATTCCTCTGTTAATCCAGCATTTTAGTAAAAAAATTTCTGAGGAACAAGGTACTATTCGTAAAGAATTTTCAAAAAATGCAGTTACTATGTTACAAAAATACGATTGGACAGGAAATATAAGAGAATTAAGAAATGTAATTGAAAGATTAATTATTTTGAGTGGTGAACAGGTTTCTGAAAATGACGTGAAATTATTTGCAAGTAAATAAGTCGGTTAATATGTTTTTAAATAACATCAAAATGAACAAACATTTTTTCAAAGAAATTATCTTTTTAACATTTCTTATTTTTCTATATAATTCTGGCTTTTCTCAAAAAATTAATCAGGAAGATTCTACAGTGATTAAGCAAGTGTTTAATACTTCATTAAATGAGGGTCAGAGCTATCAATGGTTAGATTATTTATCAAATAATATAGGAAGTAGACTATCTGGTTCGTTGGGAGCAGAACTAGCTGTCGATTACACCAAAGAACAAATGCAGGAATTAGGTTTGGATAATGTTTGGCTTCAGCCAGTGATGGTTCCAAAATGGACTCGTGGAGCCAAGGAGTATTCTTACATAGAAACTTCTCCTGGTGTTACGTCAATCGCTAATATATGTGCGCTTGGAGGTTCTGTTCCAACACCATACGGAGGATTAAAGGCAAAGGTGATAGAGGTTAAAAATTTTGATGAATTGAAAGAAATTGGTAGAGATAAAATAGAAGGAAATATTGTTTTTTTTAATCGACCAATGCAGGATAATATAATCCAAACGATGCATGCCTATGGAGGTGCAGTTAATCAAAGGTACTCAGGTGCTTCTGAAGCGGCAAAATATGGTGCCGTAGGCGTTGTAGTTAGGTCTATGAGTTTGAGTCAAGATGATTTTCCACATACAGGAGCAATGAGCTACGGAGACACACCTAAGCATCTTAAAATTCCTGCCTGTGCCATTAGTACTAATGGAGCAAATTATTTGAGTGCTACTTTAAAATTACAACCTAACTTACTATTTTATTTTAACCAAAATTGTAAATCACATCCAGATGTTCAATCTTACAATGTTATTGGAGAAATTACAGGTAGAGAATACCCAAATAGATATATTGTTGTTGGGGGACATCTAGATTCTTGGGACTTGGGCGATGGTTCACATGATGATGGAGCAGGTTGTGTACAATCAATAGAGGTGTTAAGACTTTTAAAAAAAATAGGGTACCAACCTAAACATACAATTAGGGTAGTAATGTTTATGAATGAAGAAAATGGTTTGAGAGGAGGTAATAAATATGCGGCTGAGGCGAAAAGAAAAGGCGAACAACATATTTTTGCGCTAGAAAGTGATGCAGGAGGATTTACTCCAAGAGGATTTTCTTTTGATACTAATGAGAGTAATTTTGATCAAATTAAGAGTTGGGAGACTTTATTTGAACCTTATTTAGTTAACAGATTTGTAAAAGGAGGGAGTGGAGCAGATATTACTCCTTTGAAAAATCAAGGTATAATTAAAGTTTTAGCTGGATTAAGCCCCGATTCTCAACGTTATTTTGATTATCATCATGCAGCAAATGATACGTTTGATAAAGTAAATAAAAGAGAATTAGAACTTGGAGCAGCAGCGATGACAGGAATAATTTACCTAATGGATAAATATGCACATGATTTTAAGGAATAGTTTGTTTAATTTTTAAATAGACAAATATTTTACTTTTGTTTTAAGTCAGTTTAAAAAAATTGTATATTTAACTTCTTTATAATAAAAATCTAATTCTATTTATGAATTCAATACTAAATTAGTCATGTTTAATATTATTATAAAATTATTAAACTTACGTTCATGACTTGTTATAATTTTTATTGATCCAATAGATAAATTTATTACTAATTTAAATTTAAAAATATGAAAAAAAATTATTTTAAGTGGTTGGTGTTTATGTTCTTTAGCATAACTACTGTATTAGCTCAAGAAAATTCTATTTCTGGAGTAGTTACTGATATCACTGGTGAACCCCTAATAGGAGTGAATATTATCGAAAAAGGTACAAATAACGGTACTCAAACAGATTTTGATGGTAATTTTACGCTTAATGTTGATAATGAAAAAACAATTATTTTTAGTTTTATTGGTTACATTTCAGTTGAGCGAAAAATATCAGATTCTAACACTAGTTATAATGTTCAACTTCAGGAAGATGCCTCTAAATTAGAAGAGGTTGTTGTAACTGGTTATTCACGCAGAAATAAAACAGTACAAACATCAGCAGTAGTTTCTATTTCTGCCTCCGAAATAGCTGAGTTAACACCCTCAACAAGTATCGATAACTTGATACAAGGTAAAGCTGCTGGGGTTCAGGTTACCGCTGCCAACGGAAAACCAGGAGAAGGTGCTTTTGTAAGAATTAGAGGAGTCGGTTCATTAAGTGCCGGCGCATCATCTCCACTATATATTGTCGATGGTTCTGTAGTTAGGGAACAAGATTTAGGAACCATTTCAAATCAAGATATTGAAAACTTATCTGTTTTAAAAGATGCAGCAACTACTGCAAGATATGGTTCTAGAGGAGCTAATGGAGTTGTTGTTATTACAACAAAAAGTGGTAGCAGAAGTAAAGACGCAGAAATTCGATTTAGTTCTAGGTTTGGCTATTCAGAAAGAATACAACCAAATTTTGACATTATGAATGCTTCTCAAAAAATGCAATATGAAGCTGAATTATATTCTCTAGGAATTTCAGCAGCAAGTAATTTACCCGGTGTAACTACTCTACCCGGAAGTCCGGAAAGACAATTTTTGCTAGACTATCAAACAGATTGGCAAGATTTGATGTTAAAAGATGGTTACATTCAAAGTAATAATGTTTCTATGTCTGGTGGAATGGAAAATATGGATTATTATTTTTCTGTTGGATATGATAAGAATGGGGGAATTATCGATCAGTTAGATGGTTTTGAAAGAATTAATACACGATTGAATTTAAATTTTGATGCTAAGGATTGGTTGAAAGTTGGTGTAAATGTTGGTTATTCTAGATCGACTAGTGATGAGCCTCGTGATAGAAATAATGTTCAAAATCCATTTAGAGCAATGTATGATTATAATGCTTATGAAACAGAATTTGAGTTAGACGAAAATGGCATTCCTATTTTAGATGAAAATGGAAATCCTATTTATACACCAACTCATACTACATTTAATGTTAGAGGAGCCCTATTGTCAGAACCTTCATTTGAGATTAAAAATAACTTTTTATCAAGTGTCGATGCGGAGATTTTGTTTTCTGATAGTTTTAGTTATGGCTTCAATACATCTATCAACAGCTTAAACAGAAGAACAGAAAGTTACTCAAAACCTGGTGGTATTCTTGACAGTATAATTGGTGATCCAGATAATCCTGGTAATAAATTAGATACCGGTAATTATTATTTCGATATGACCATGAGCAACCGTTTAAATTATAATTATTTGAGTGATACACATAATTTAAATGTAATGGGATTGTTTGAGTATAATTATAACGAAAACAATGGTTATAATTTAAGAAGTATTGGTTTTCCTTCAGAATTATTAACAACACAAATTAATGCTGCTCAAGTAACATCAGCGAGTACTACAAAAAATATTTTAACATTGGTTTCTTATGGCTTGTTTGCTGACTATGATTTTGAACAAAAGTATTTAGCATCTGCTTCTGTAAGGTATGATGGATCTTCAAATTTTGGTAAGGATACACGATGGGGATTGTTTTATAGCGGATCTTTGGGGTGGAACATAGCAAAGGAGGATTTTTTTAATGTTGATAAAATTAACGATTTAAAATTAAGAGCATCTTATGGAACCGTTGGTAATAGAAATGGAATTTCACGTTACGCTGCTCAAGATAATGTTTCTTTTGGCTCTTATCCAGGAGGTTCAGCCACGATACCATCTAATATTGGAAATCCCGAATTAAAATGGGAGACAACAGCTACTATGAACATCGGATTAGAATTTAATTTATTTGATAGAAGAATAAGAGGTGTTGCTGATTATTTTGAAAGAAATACGACCGATTTATTATTTGCTATTCCTACTTCAGATGAAGCAGGAGTTGGTTCTATATTTGGAAATTTAGGTGAAATTCAAAATAAAGGATTTGAATTATCATTGCAAGGAGATATTGTTAGGAATAATGATTGGAAATGGACTTTAGGTGGTAATATTTTCTTTTTAGATCATGAGATTGTAGAATTGCCAGATGGAGAAGATGTGATACCGGATAATGCATTTAATATCTTATTTAGAGAAGGAGCTATGATAAATGAACATTATTTGGTAAGATATGCTGGGGTAGATCCAAACAATGGAGCACCATTATTTTATGGAGCTGACAACGAAGTTTATAGAGCTGGGGATCTTCCAGAGGGAGAAAATAGAGTGCTTCAAGGAAAATCGACTATTGCTGATAAAGAAGGTGGATTCTTTACAGATTTGAATTACAAAGGTTGGGGCTTAAGAGCTGATTTTGTTTTTAAATCTGGAAATTGGATTAATAATTTTGTTCGATCTAATTTAAACTCAGATGGAATCAATATTGATGACAACCAAGCTTTAAGTGCTTTTAATTATTGGCAAGAACCGGGGGATACCAACGTGCAACCAAGTCCAATTTATCGAAATGAAGCAAATTCAGTGAATTCTGATAGGTTTCTTGAAAAAGGAGATTACATACGTATGAGAAATATTACTTTTTCGTATTCATTTCCAAGTCAACTACTTGATAAAATTCCATTTAATTCGATGCGATTATATGTTCAAGGTCAAAATTTGCTGACTTTTACTGAGTTTTATGGAGACCCTGAGGTGGGTATATCTTCTGGTGAAACAATTAATTTTGCTAACACAGTTGCTCCTGGAGAAGCTACTTTATATAGTTATCCAAATACAAAATCAGTTAATTTTGGAATTGACATAAGTTTCTAATCATAAAATTTTTAAAAATGAAATATATATATAAAATATTTATACCAACATTAATTTTTGCAGGATTATTTTTATCCTGTGACGATGAACTAAACCAGTTGCCTTATGATGAGTTTGCAACTGAAAATGCCTATGTTACTGCTCAAGATTTTGAAAATGGTTTACGTGGAGTCTATTCTGCTTTAACAAGAGGTGGTTTATATGGAAGTAGTGATGCAGGATCTCTATTAAGTGCTCCTGATATCTTAGCTGATAATGTAACACTTTCCCAAAGAGGTCGTTTTTCAAAAAGAACCTTACACGATTATGAATACAATTCTAATTCTACTCTGGGAGGGACTTATTCTGATGCTTATGCTCTAATTTTTAGAGCTAACCAAATTCTATATTATGTTCAGAACTTCGAAGGCGAGAGTAAAAATAATGTGATTGCAGAAGCAAAAGCACTCAGAGCATTAGCTCATTTTAATCTAGTTACATTTTTTGGAAAAATACCAACTCAATCTGGAGATGCAAATTCTAGCCTAGGAGTTGCATACGTCCAAGAACCAGATCCTAATATTGAACCTTCTAGGCTTTCAGTTTCTGAATCTTATAATAAAATTTTAGAAGATTTACTCGATGCTAAATCAAAAATTAATCCCTCTAATCCAGTTGGAAGAATGAATCAAGATGCAGTCAATGTATTATTATCTAGAGTATATCTTTACATGGGAGAATGGCAAAACTCGATTGATGCTGCAAACCAAGTTGATTATCAAATAGCTTCGAGAGATAATGTGGTTGGTGTATGGGAAGATACCAATCAAGATGGTTTGATTTTTTACATTCCTAATGTAGATCCAATATTAGGTAATAGTATTGGTGTTACATGGAGCCAAGGAAGTATGACTTCTTTAATTCCTGAGTATGTAACTTCATTTCAGTTGAACAATTTATTTGCTGGGGATGATATTCGAAAAGAGGCCTATACTTTTGAGGGACTTAGTGGAGGTAATGCCTACAACGGTATTAAAAAGCTATTTGGAAGACCTGGTCAAACAAATGGAGAAGTCGACTATAAAATATTTCGCGCAGCAGAAGTTTATTTAAATAAAGCCGAAGCTTATTATAATTTAGGCAATGAATCTTCTGCTAGAAGTGCACTAGATGAGTTAAGAAACAGAAGGTATTTAAACCCACCAAATGGTGAAACTGCAACAGATTTAAGAGATGCTATACGATTAGAAAGAAGATTAGAATTTGCATTTGAATATCAAAGATTTTTTGATCTTAAAAGATGGGGGCTTTCAGTAAACAGAACCAACGCTGGAGATCAAGCTGACGGTTCTGGAACTCCCTCAGACGTTCTAAATTTAGCATCTGGAAGTACGTTGTTTCAGTTACCTCTGTCACAACAATCCTTAGATGTAAACCCTAATTTACAACAAAATCCAGGCTATTAATTAATAATACAAGACTTATGAAAAATATAACTAAATTAATTACCCTATTAGCAATTATAATGTTTGTAACCTCATGTTCAACAAATTATGATGATTTTAATTCTGTTCGAAACGATACCATTGGATTTACTATTTCGGCTACATTAGAACTTCCACTGTCACAAAATACTCCTGAGATTAATTTCCCTTTATCTTATTTTGTTTCAACGAGTTCTTCAGAAGAAAGAACTTTCAATGTTGTTGTTGTGGAGGAAGATTCGGATTTACCCCCAGAAAGTTATTCATTTGATGCATCAGTTGTAGTTCCTGCAAATGAACGTTCAGGAGTATTAGTGTTTTCTGCATATAATATAAACCTGACCAATGAATATAGACCTTTGGTTCTTGAATTTGAATCATCATCAGAAGTAACTTCTGGAAACCGAATGAATATTGCTTTAAAAACGAATGATTAAAAATAATTATAAGTAATATAAAAACTGACCGATTTATCGGTCAGTTTTTTTCTTTCAATAATAGTTAATTTATCAGTTTGTATAGCTGATAAATACTTTGGCTTTGGTTTTATCAAATTACACAAAAGAATTTAATTATAATCTAAAACTTGCATATCCTGTTATACTTGGTATGTTAGGCCACACCTTAGTGGCTTTTGTTGATAATGTAATGGTGGGTCAGCTAGGGACTGCAGAGCTTGCTGCAGTTTCTTTAGCGAATAGTTTTATGTTTATTGCAATGTCTTTGGGTATTGGTTTTTCAACTGCAATTACTCCTTTAGTTGCAAAAGCAGATGGAGAAGGAAATTTCGAAAATGGCAAATTGATATTTAAACATGGGCTTTATTTATGTACTTTTATTAGTATTCTTTTATTTTTTGGAGTCTTTTTAGCAAAACCAATTTTACATTTAATGAAACAACCTCAAGAAGTTGTTGAATTGGCTATTCCTTACTTAAATCTTGTAGCTGCATCGTTAATTCCTCTTATTATTTTTCAATCATTCAAACAATTTAGTGATGGTATGTCTATGACAAAATATCCTATGACAGCTACTTTGATTGCAAATATTATTAATATTATATTAAATTATATTTTCATATTTGGAAAATTTGGATTCCCTGAATTAGGTATAGTTGGAGCTGCAATTGGAACTCTTGTTTCTCGGATAATTATGTTGTTTCATCTCTGGTATTTATTATTACAACATAAAAAAACAAGAGCTTATCTTTTGGATATTAATTTTTTAAATCTTTCAAAAAATATGATCAATAAGCTCTTCAATCTAGGTTTTCCATCTGCTATGCAGATGTTTTTTGAAGTTGCTATTTTTACCGCTGCAATTTGGTTGTCAGGAATTTTAGGAAAAAACCCTCAAGCTGCTAATCAAATTGCTTTAAATTTATCCTCTATGACTTTTATGGTAGCTATGGGTCTAAGTGTTGTGGCTATGATACGAGTTGGAAATCAAATGGGATTAAATAAATATGCTGAATTGAGACGTATAGCTTTTTCAATATTTATGATTGCTATTTTATTTGCAATTATTTTTGCATCTCTATTTTTGATATTTAATGACTTACTTCCAAAATTATATTTAGATTTTGATCATCCTTCAAAAATATTTGATAGTTATGAAGTATTAGGAATAGCAAAAAACTTGTTATTAATAGCTGCTGTTTTTCAAATTTCAGACACTATTCAAGTAATAGCATTAGGAGCTCTGAGGGGAATGCAAGATGTGTTAATACCTACATTAATTACATTTATTTCCTACTGGATTATAGGTTTTCCAATTTCTTTTTATCTGAGTATGTATACCGAGTATAAGAGTGCTGGAATTTGGATAGGTTTATTAGCTGGACTTACCGCTTCGGGTGTATTGCTATTTATTAGATTTAATCATTTATCTAATAAAATGATTTTAACTAAAAGTATATCAAAAAATTAATTTAAAGACTTTTAATTTACAGATTAGCGAAACAATCTTTTTATTTAATATTAATACTCATGAGCTATGTAATGACTCAAAATTTAATTTGTAGATTTGTACTTAACTTAAATAAGTAATATGACACTTCCAAAATTTATATTAGGTGATAACACTAAATTCCCTAAAGCTATTTTTGTTGTTCATACTGAATTTCCACGTTTTATAATTAATCTTGAAAATGATGAGGTAGAGTGGTTAGAAGAGTTTGAAAAAGAGGATCAGAAGGAATTGGAAAAAGAAACAGAAACAGCAATAAGAGAGGCCAGTGAATTTTACGATAAAGAAGTAGCTTCCTACGAAAATGATTGAGGAAATAATTAAATATGATATCGAGCTTTTCCTATTTCTTAACAATTTAGGAAGTGAGTCTTGGGATGCATTTTGGAGGGTAATTACTAATAAACTTACATTTATTCCTCTATACTTATTTCTTTTGTATTTAGTATATCAACATTATGGCTTAAAAAAAACTATAATTATATTGGTAGTTGCTGGATTGATGATAGCGACCACAGATCAATTAGCAAATTTATTTAAAAATGGATTTCAGAGATTACGCCCTTGGGCAAATCAAGATTTAGAAGGACTAATGAGAATAGTTGTTGAGAAAAGGGGCGTTTATAGTTTCTTCTCGGGACATGCAGTAAATTCAATGGTTATAGCAGTATATATAGGTTTAATCCTTCGTAAAAAATACTATTACCTGCCATTTATATTGTTATTATGGTCTTTTTTAGTTGGTTATAGTAGAATTTATGTAGGTGTTCATTATCCTTTAGATGTATTAACTGGATTTTTATTTGGTGGCTTAATTGGTTGGGGTTTTTACAAACTTCTTTTTATCGTTCAAAAAAAAATTTAATTGTGCTTTTTTAAAATTATTAAATTTCTACTATAAATTATTATTCCAAAGGTATGTCCGATAAATAAAATAGGATCTTTTCTGAAAAGAGAATAAATTAAAATTAATATAGACCCTACTAAACTTAAAACCCAAAATGTCTCTGGTAATTGTGAAAATTTATTTTTCTCTGAAATTATCCATTGAAATATAAACCGTAACGTGAATATTAGTTGTGAAATAATTCCTAATGATAACAGCCAAATGGGAATAAAATCCTGATTAAAGAGTTGTGAAAAATCAAATTCTCCTCTAAGAAGTGTAATTAATAAAACTATTAATGGAAAATTAATAAATACTATTTGGATCCCTTTTTGTAATCTATTCCATTGATTTTGCAGTTGTAAATTCCTAATGTAAATATAATAGGTAATAAACTGACCTAGCATAATTGCAAAATCATTTCTAAGGTAACCGTACATAAAAAAGAGGAAAGATGCTATTAAACTTACTATCCAAAAAAATGTAGGAGTAACTACTTTATTTTCTTTTTCTGAAAATAGCCATTGTATTATTAGTCTAAGTGAAAAAAGGAATTGTGCAATTAAACCAATAAAATAAATAAAGTAATCGTTCATCCTTTTTTTATCACTTCATAATGTATATACTTTTTTTTCATCCATAAAAAAGCAAAGCAATCGGTAATAGGACCTAATAATCTATTTCTTATTCCAAATTTTGTTTTACCTGCTATTCTCGGAAAATGTTGAATAGGAATTTCTAAAACGGTCCCTTTCTGCAATAATACCATTGCCGGTAAGAAACGATGAAGTCCCTTAAACATTGGAATTTTTTTTGCGCAATCTGTTTTAATAATTTTTAATGGACAACAAGAATCTTTTATGCCATCTTTTGTAAAAATAATTCTAATTTTATTGGATATTTTTGAAGATATTTTTTTAATAAGAGAGTCCTTCCTTTGAGTACGCATACCTGTCACTAAATCATAATGTTCTGTGTGATTTAAAAGAATATTAAAATCTTTAGGTGAGGTTTGAAGATCTGCATCAATATAACCTAATAAAGGGGTGTCAACATCATCAAACCCAGCTTTTAGAGCTGCACTTAATCCCTTATTTTTTTTAAAATGTATGAATCTAAATTCTATATTTTTTTGGCAAATGTCTTCAATTATTTGTTGACTATTATCCGTGGAACCATCATTTATAAATAATATGGTTGTTTCTTTTTTGGAAATTTTAATAAATGATAGTAATTCTTTTTCAACTCGTTTTAAGTTTAATTCTTCATTGTATACAGGAACAATTATGGTAAACTCAAACATTTTTTAATCATTTATAGTTAATAAATAATTTGCAGCTTCAAAAGGAGTTAGCTTATTATCTTCCATAAGAGTTAGTTGTTTTTTTAATTCTTTTTTAATTTTTGGATGATTATAAAAATCACTTTTTATTGCGTTTTCAATGGTTTGGAGCATCCAATATTTATTTTGCTCTTTTCTCTTTTGCTGAAAATATCCATTAGCTTTTGTAATAGAAATATATTTTTGAATTAATTCCCATATGTTCGAAATTCCTTCATTGTTTAAGGCACTGCAAGTTAAAGTTTTTGGAACCCAATTATTACCTTTATTTGGATATAAGTGAAGTGCTCTATTAAATTCAGTTTTTGCTATTTTTGCAGCAGTTATATTACCTCCATCTGCTTTATTTATGATAATACTGTCGGCCATTTCTATAATTCCTCTTTTAATACCCTGTAATTCATCACCAGCGCCAGCTAGTTTTAATAATAAAAAAAAATCAGTCATAGAATGAACAACTGTTTCACTTTGACCAACACCAACAGTTTCTATTAAAATGACATTGTATCCAGCTGCTTCACACAATAGGATAGCTTCTCTTGTATTTTTAGCTACTCCACCCAAGGAGTCGCCTGATGCTGAAGGTCTAATAAAAGCGTTAGATTCTTTTACTAAATCTTCCATTCGAGTTTTATCACCCATAATACTTCCTCCACTAATAGAACTACTAGGATCAACTGCTAATACTGCTACTCTTAAGTTGTTTTGAACAATTAATTTTCCAAACTGTTCAATAAACGTACTCTTGCCTACTCCAGGTACACCAGTTATTCCAATCCTAATAGATTTGTTTGCATGAGGTAAGCAAGCTTCTATTATTTTTCTTGCCTGTTTTTGGTGATTTTTGTTGGTACTTTCTACTAAAGTTATCGCACGACTCAATGAAGTTTTGTCTTTTTTTAAAACACCCTTTATTAAATCGTTAGTAGAAGGTACTTTTTTTCTTCTTTTCTTTAAGGTAGAAGCTACTTTTTCACTCAAGGATTTAGGTTGTGATACCCCTTCTTTTTCATTTAAAGCAGTAATTTTTGCTTTCTTTTTAGTCATTTTATTTTTTTTGTAATAATACCGGAACTACAGTAGTGTCCCACGCTAACATCATAAGTATATTGTTATTAGATTCCGAAAAAGAAATTGTAAAATTTTCGGTAACCGTTAAGCTTTTTGAAGGAATAACGGTTGTTATCAACACATCATACTTAGGATCTCGGTTGGCAGTTTGATCAGAAAACTTAACACCCCAATGATTCATTTCTGAATTGAAGATTATATCCCAGGATGTTTCTCTGGGTATAGTCCACAGTGAGTATGTACCTTTTGGCAAACCCTTATTATCGATAACCAAATCTTTATTTGTAGTAAACGCTGTAGGTTCGTTAGCGCCTGTTCTCCATACAACATCATAAGGTACTAATTTGCCGAAAATGATTCTACCTTTTTTACCAGGACTACTGTATAAAGTGCTGATCTCAATATCTTCTTGAGTATAACTAACAATCTGTTCTGGACTATTTTTTTTGGTTTGAGATTTTAGTATTGGCCAACCTATAAAAATTAATAAAAGAGCCAAGCCTATTAATATACCAAAAATCCAAAAGAATATTTTATTAATTTTTTGCATAACTAAACATAAAGAATAGTTAAAGGTACTCAAATCAGATGTAATTAGTAAATAATATAAAAAAGATGTTATTTTGTATATTATTAGATTTAAATGGAATCAATTTTTAGAGTACAAGAATACAAAGCACTTTTTTATAGGTTGTTTTTAGTTTACCTATTTTATTTTATTGCTAGAGTACTTTTTTTATTTTATAATTACTCTTTTTTGGGGGTAGAAACTACCTATGAATTTTTTAGATTGTATTATTATGGTCTTGCTTTTGATACAACAGCCATTCTTTATGTAAATTCACTTTTTATTTTATTTTCTTTACTGCCTTTTAGATTTAGTAAAACTAACACTTATCAACGATTTCTTTTTTACATATATTTTATAAGTAATCTCATTGCCTATTCTTTAAATTTTGTAGATTTTATCTATTATAAATATAATTTTAGTCGAACTACGATTTCAGTAATAAATGTACTAAAGGATGAAAATAATGTAGCAGGAATGTTGTTAAGATTCTTAATCACTTACTGGCACGTTCTGTTTTTATTTATTTTAATTTCCTTTTTCTGGATATATCTCTACAAGAAATATAATATTATCAGTAAATCGATTATTATTAGACCTATTTACTATTACGGGTCATCTGTTTTGATGATTATTTTAATCACAGTATTGAGTATTGGTGGTATTAGGGGAGGAGATTTTAAAAAAAGTACAAGGCCTATCAATTTAGTCGATGCCAATCGTCATGTAACTCAAATCAAACAAGCAGATTTTGTTTTAAATACCCCTTTTGCATTTATAAGAACCTTATTTAAAAATACTTTTAAAAAAGTAAATTACCAGATAGATGAAGCTATAATAAATCAACTTATTAAGCCAATTAAAAAGTACAGTGTTAATCAAAAAACCACCCCGAATATTATAGTAATTATTACGGAAAGTTTTGACAGGGAGTATTCAGGAGCCTTTAATAAAGACATGGATATTAAAGATTTTATCAGTTACACTCCATTCATTGATTCTTTAGCGAATCATAGTCTTATATTTCCAAATGCATTTGCTAACGGTTATAAATCTATTCATGGAATGTCGTCCGTATTAGCAGGAATTCCATCATTTAAAGATGCATTTACTTCATCACCTTTTTCAAAACAAGAAATTGAATCAATCGTTTCAATTTTAAATGATACCGGTTATGATACTTCATTTTTTCATGGCGCAGCTAATGGATCTATGGGCTTTCTTGGATTCGGTAATATTTTAGGCTTTGATCATTATTACGGAAGGACTGAATATGCTAATGACGATGACTTTGATGGCACGTGGGGTATATGGGATGAAAAGTTTTTAGAGTTTACAAAAGGTGTACTTGACAAGAAGAAAGAACCTTTTTTTAGTACCATTTTTACGGTAAGTTCTCATGAACCCTATAAAATACCTAAAGAGTATGAAGGGAAATTTCCATCAGAAAATAATCAAATGCATCAATGTATAGGTTATACCGATTTTTCAATTAAAAAGTTTTTTGAAGCTTCTAAAGAAGAAGATTGGTTTGATAACACCATATTTGTAATAACTGGTGATCATGGAAATATTACAACTTATGAAGTTTACAATAAAACTGTTAATAGAACTGCAATTCCAATTTTATTTTATAAACCTGACAACAGCTTAAAAGGAGTTAAGAAACAATTAGCTCAGCAAATAGATATTTATCCAACCTTAGTAGATTTGGTTGGGTATGATCAACCTTTTAGAAGTTGGGGTAGGAGTTTATTAAACGATACTATCATTAAACCATTTACAATAAATTACAGTTCTTCTGGATATATCATGCAGCAAGAAGATTATATATGTTATTTTGATGGAGAAAAAGCAACAGGGTTTTATGATATACGTGATAAAAATCTCGAAAATAATTTAATTGATCAATCAAACGAACAAATGGATTCTTTGGAGCTAAAAACAAAATCTTTTATTGCAGATTTTTTTGATAGAATAATCAATAGAAAACTTGGAAACCCAAATAAATAATTATTTTAATTATGAAAAAAAAAATAATAGGAGTTGTATTTGTAGTCATAATAGTTCTTGTTGGAAAGTATGTTTACGATGTGAATATCAATTATAATTTCAAAGAAATAACAGAAAATAAAGTTTATAAATCTGGAGTTATACCTCCAAATAAAATAGAAGATTATACTAAAAAACATCATATAAAAAGTATAATTGATTTAAGATTTCCTGGAACTAAGGATACTATCAATAATCCTGAGATACCAGAAGAGTTACTCGCTGAAAAAAAAGCTGTAGAAAATATAGATGGAGTTGATTACTTTAACGTGGGTTCTCATCAAGTACCAAGTCAAGAAACAATTGACTCGTTTTTAGAAATTATGGATAATCCAGATAATTACCCGGTACTAATACACTGCTATCATGGTGCCGGCAGAGCTCATTTATTTAGCGCTGTTTACCGCATAGAATATGAAGATATGAGTAACGAAGATGCAAGAAACAAAACAAGATTTCTTTTGAAAGGGAGTTCATTTGATGAAGGAACTCCAAAAGGAGAGTTTTTAAAAAATTATAAAAAAAGAGCTAATTAGTATTATATGTCTGGATTTTTTGCGCTTTTAGATGATATAGCATTTTTAATGGACGATATTGCAGCAATGACTAAGGTTGCCACTAAAAAGACTGCAGGAATTTTAGGTGATGATCTAGCAGTTGGAGCTGAAAAAGCTTCTGACTTTAGACCCTCAAGAGAATTGCCGGTTATATGGGCTATCACAAAAGGTTCTTTTATTAACAAATTAATTATTCTTCCATTTGCTTTTTTATTAAGCGCATTTATACCTCAGTTAATTGTTCCGATATTATTGATAGGTGGGGTATATTTAAGTTTTGAGGGTGTCGAAAAGATTATTCATACTTTTTTTTATAAAGAAAGACATCGTATTGATTTTAATGAAGATAAAACAGATAATGAATTATTAAAAGTTGAAAAAGAAAAAGTAAAATCAGCTATTCTCACAGATTTTATCTTATCTCTTGAAATTATTATGCTAGCTCTAGGGGAGGTGGTAGGTTCTAATTTAATAACTCAGATTGCTGTAGTAACATTTATATCGATTCTTGCAACATTGGGAGTTTACGGACTTGTTGCTTTATTGGTCAGGATAGACGACGCAGGTTTTTATTTGATAAAAATTTCAGAAGAACTTAAAGGAGTTAAAAAAATATTTTACTTAAAAACAGGAAAAGGATTAGTTTGGGTTTTACCAAAAATAATCAAGGTAATAGGAATCATTGGAACGCTTGCAATGTTATTAGTGGGTGGGGGTATTTTTGTTCATAATATTCATCAAATTCATGATTTTTTTCATCTAATTCCAACTATAGCCACAGAGTTATTAGCAGGTTTTTTTGTTGGTTTAATCGCTTTTCTATTTTACATGCTAGTAGTTAAATTACGATCGATCTCAAAAAAGGATAAAAAATAAACGAATAGATCAAAAAAAAAGGAAACACATTTCTGAGATTCCTTTTTTATAGAAAATGAAATAAATTAATCAACTAAGACCCATTCCCCTTTATTAATTAATGGAATAGCTTGTTTGTACTTCAGTGTTTTATTTTCTCCACTCATAACATTTTTGATGGTAACTTTATCATTTCTGCCAATCTTTGGTTGTTCTCTTACAAAAGTTTCTGTTACCTGTTGTTGCTGACGTTGGGTTTGTCCAGCAGCTCTAGAAATAGAAGCTCGTTCATCTAGATTTTGTATTTCATCCTTTTGTTCTTTTAAACTTCGGTTAGATTTTACTTGACGAGCTTCTCTAATTTGTTGTTGGTTTTTTTGAGGTAATTCTCCTTTAAACAAGAAAGAGATCACATCTTTATTTACCTTCACAATCATTTCTTTAAATAATTCAAAAGCTTCAAACTTATAAATTAGTAAGGGATCTTTTTGCTCATGAACAGCAAGTTGTACGGATTGTTTCAATTCATCCATTTTACGTAAATGTGTTTTCCAAGCATCATCTATAATTGCTAGTGAAATATTTTTCTCAAAATCTTGAATTAATTGTTTTCCTTCTGTTGTATAGGCTTTCTCTAAATCGGTAGCAACATTTAAGTTTTTAACACCATCAGTAAATGGGACTAAAATACGTTTGTATTGGTCTTTTTGTGTTTCATAAACATTTTTGATTACTGGAAATGCAATTTCAGCATTTTTAATCATTTTCTCCTGATAATGTTTGAGTGCAGATTTGTAAACAATACCTGCAATTTCTTGCGGATTCATGTTTTCAAATTCACTTGGATTTACCGGTGAGCTGATTGAAAAATACCGTATTAATTCAAATTCAAAATTTTTATAATCCTGGGCTGCTTTATTGTCTTCCGTAATTACTTCAGCGGTATCAAATATCATATTTGCAATATCAACACTTAATCTTTCTCCAAATAAGGCATTGTAACGTCTTTTGTAAACAACTTCTCTTTGAGCATTCATCACATCATCGTATTCTAATAATCGCTTACGAATACCAAAATTATTTTCTTCAACTTTTTTCTGAGCTCGCTCAATAGATTTAGAAATCATGGAATGCTGAATAACTTCTCCTTCTTTCAAACCCATTTTATCCATCATTTTAGCAATACGTTCACTACCAAAAAGGCGCATTAAATTGTCATCTAGCGCTACATAAAATTGTGAGCTTCCAGGATCACCTTGACGACCACTACGACCACGTAATTGTCTGTCAACACGACGGGAGTCATGTCGCTCTGTACCAACAATAGCTAGACCTCCAGCGTTTTTAACTTCATCAGATAGTTTAATATCGGTACCACGTCCAGCCATATTGGTTGCTATAGTTACCATGCCAGCCTGTCCAGCCTCCTGAACAATATCTGCTTCCTTTTTGTGAAGCTTTGCATTTAATACGTTATGCTTCACATTTCGGATACTTAACATACGACTAAGGAGCTCTGAAATTTCAACCGATGTAGTACCAATTAAAACAGGTCGTTTAGCTTCTGTAAGCTGGGTTACTTCATCAATTACTGCATTGTATTTTTCACGTTTTGTTTTATAGATCTTGTCTTCACGATCATCTCTTAAAATAGGTCTATTTGTTGGTATTTCAACAACATCTAATTGATAAATTTCCCAAAGTTCTCCCGCTTCAGTAACTGCCGTTCCAGTCATACCAGATAACTTACGATACATTCTAAAGTAGTTTTGAAGTGTTATGGTGGCAAAGGTTTGAGTAGCAGCTTCAATTTTAACATTTTCTTTCGCCTCAATAGCTTGATGCAATCCATCACTGTATCTTCTTCCGTCCATGATTCTTCCAGTAGACTCGTCTACAATCATGACTTTGTTATCCATGACCACATATTGGGTATCTTTTTCGAACAATGAATACGCTTTTAAAAGTTGATTCATAGTATGAATTCGCTCACTTTTTACACCAAAATCACGAAATAACTCTTCTTTTAAATTAGCTTCTTCTTCAGGAGGTAGATTTTTTTCTTCAATTTGAGCAATTTCTACTCCAATTTCAGGCATCACAAAGAAGTCTGGGTCATCTTTTCCTGAAAGATAATCAACACCTTTATCTGTTAATTCTATTTGATTATTTTTTTCGTCAATTACGTAATATAATTCCGCGTCAATTTTAGGCATTTCACGGTTATTATCAGACATGTACTGGTTTTCGGTTTTTTGAAGAATTTGTCGCACACCTTCTTCTGATAAAAACTTAATTAAAGCTTTGTTTTTAGGAATACCTCTATAAACTCTCAGTAATTGAAAACCACCCTCTTTTTCATCTCCTTCATTGATTAGCTTTTTAGCTTCTGCCAGTACCCCTGTTAAATATTTTTTTTGAACAGAGACTATATCTGCAATTCTTGGCTTTAAATCATTAAATTCATGGCGATCACCTTGAGGAACTGGACCAGAGATAATTAGTGGTGTACGAGCATCGTCGATTAATACCGAATCTACCTCATCAACAATGGAATAATGATGTGGTCGTTGTACTAAATCTTCAGGTGCGTGTGCCATATTATCTCTGAGGTAATCAAAACCAAATTCATTATTAGTTCCATAGGTAATATCTGCATTGTATGCCTTACGACGAGCTTCTGAATTAGGTTGGTGATGATCGATGCAGTCAACGGTTAACCCATGAAATTCAAACAAAGGCGCCATCCAAGCACTATCACGTTTTGCCAAGTAGTCGTTTACAGTAACCAAGTGTACTCCATTTCCTGCCAGGGCATTTAGATACATGGGTAGTGTAGCAACAAGTGTTTTACCTTCTCCAGTTTGCATTTCTGCAACTTTTCCCTGATGTAAAGCAATACCCCCGATTAATTGCACATCGTAATGTACCATGTCCCATGTAACTTCTTTACCCGCAGCATCCCAAGAGTTTTTCCAAATTGCTTTTTCACCTTCAAGAATTACATAATCATTCGTTGCTGAAATCTCTCTGTCAAAAGGAGTAGCATTAACTGAAAGTGTTTCATTATCTTTAAATCGTTTTGCAGTTTCTTTCATCACCGCAAAGGCTTCTGGTAAAATATTTTCTAAAGTTTTAACTTCAATTTCATAGCGATCATCTTTTAAAGTATCAATCTCTTTATATAGATCTTCTTTTTTATTGATATCTTCAATTTCAAGAGATTTTAGCTCCAGCGCATCAATTTGATCTTGTATTTCTTTTTGATCAGCCTTAATTTTATTTTTTAATTCGACTGTTTTATATCTTAATTCATCAATTGTTAGACTAGCAATTTCTGCTTCTTTATTTTTTATAAGTGCTACTATTGGTTGTATTTCACCTATATCTTTTTTGGATTTATCCCCAACAAAGAGCTTTAGAACGTTATCTAATATTCCCATTTTGTATTGTGTATTATTTACTCAAATTGAAAAGTAAAATTACTTTTCAATATTT
>SGZH01000011.1 GCA_004214175.1 Flavobacteriales bacterium
ATACAAAATCCCTTCCTTAATTGGAGGGGATTTTTTTATGCAATAACGTTTTTGGTTGAGTTTTCAGGAGTTGGCTTCCTTCTTAGAGAAACACTAGTAAAAAAAGAGCCTGATTAACAGGCTCTTTTTACAAATAAGAAATCTTGTGTTAGCTATTCATGGAGATTAAAAACTCTTCGTTATTACGTGTGTTTTTAATTCTGTCATTAATAAATTCCATCGCTTCAACTGGATTCATGTCTGCAAGATATTTACGCAATACCCACATACGTTGTATGACATTTTCTCCTAGTAATAAATCGTCTCTTCTTGTACTCGAAGAGGTAAGGTCAATGGCAGGGAATATTCTTCTATTCGATATTTTTCTATCCAATTGAAGTTCCATGTTACCAGTTCCTTTAAATTCTTCAAAAATAACTTCATCCATTTTAGAACCAGTTTCAGTTAGGGCTGTTGCGATAATACTCAAGGAACCTCCTCCTTCAATATTACGTGCAGCACCAAAAAATCGTTTAGGTTTATGAAGCGCATTTGCATCTACACCACCACTTAATATTTTACCACTAGCAGGTTGAACAGTATTATAGGCTCTTGCAAGACGAGTTATAGAATCTAATAAAATAACTACATCATGTCCACATTCTACTAGACGTTTTGCTTTCTCTAAAACAAGATTAGCAATTCGGACATGTTCTGTAGCTTCTTTGTCAAAAGTAGAGGCTACAACTTCTCCTCTTACATTACGTTGCATATCAGTTACTTCTTCTGGTCGCTCATCGATTAGAAGTATAATCTGATATACTTCAGGATGATTTGCTGCAATTGCATTGGCTACGTCTTTTAATAACATTGTCTTACCAGTTTTTGGTTGAGAAACAATCATTCCACGTTGACCTTTTCCTATGGGAGCAAACATATCAATAACTCGGGTAGATATACTGGACTGTCTATCTGCAAGATTAAATTTTTCCTGAGGAAATAAAGGGGTTAAGTGTTCAAAAGCAACTCGATCTCTAACGACATTAGGATTCTGGCCATTTATCTTATTAACTTTGATAAGTGGAAAATACTTTTCTCCCTCCTTAGGAGGCCTTACTTGACCTAGAACAGTATCTCCAGTTTTTAAACCAAACAATCTAATTTGAGATTGGGACACGTATATATCGTCAGGAGAGGACAAGTAATTGTAATCACTTGAACGCAAAAATCCATAACCGTCCTGCATGATATCTAGAACTCCTTCACTTTCTATAATTCCATCAAATTCAAATTCTGGTTGGCGGTACCTATTTCGGTTATCTTTATTGCCATCCTTGTTTTTGTTTTGATTGAGATTGTTATGATCTTTTTTATTATTTTGGTTGTTGTGCCTTGGTTTTTGATCATTTTTTTGACGTTTATCTTCAGCACTTTTATGATTGTGTTGAGGCTGCCTAGGTTTTTGCTCGGTTTTTTGGATATTAGTTTCTTCTACAGACTTGTTTTGCTGTAGATTATTTTTTTGAGCTTGAGGATTCTGATCCCTGTTGTTTTCTCGTTTTGTACGTTGCCTATTATCTCTTTTTTGAGTTGATCTAGGTCGTTGTTCTTGCGTTTCTTTTGCAACATTATTTGTTGCAGGGGTTTCAGCTTTTACAGCTTTTACGGCTTGTGGGTTTGCTGCTTGGTGATCTAATATTTTATATACAAGATCTAATTTTTTTAAGCTACGGTATTTAGGAACACCTGAAGCTTTAGCAATTTCCTGTAATTCAGGTAATTTCTTTGCTTTTAATTCTGAAATTTCAAACATTTAAAAATTTTTATGATTTTTAGTTGATACTATTATGTAATTTTTGAAGTAATTTTTTTGAAAAAATAAATGAAGACTAAATAACCGCTACTGAAATGGTTAAAATTTGATATTGCAATTATACAACAATAATTTAGTATTTGGGTTTATTTTTTATAAAAAGATAACGTATTTTTGTTGTTTGAAACTAAATTAATACAATGTTACAAAGGATTCAAACTATTTATTTGATTATATCGGCAGCACTTGTAGGAGCGATTTACATCTGGTTTCCCATAATTGTTTCTGAAGATGGAACAGTTATAGTTCGTAATGATGAGTCCATCATTTTAGGATTAATTTTTGGATCTATTTTACTTACATTTATTTCAATATCTAGCTACAAAAAGCGAAAGTCACAGTTTGTGATGAATCGTTTAAACATCCTATTAAATTTTTTTTTACTGGGAGTTTTCGTTTATCGATCACTAACCTTATCCGGAGAAACATTAGTTTCTGAGAAGGGTATTGGGGTTTTTCTTCCTATCATTTCTATCGTTTTTTTAGTCATGGCCAATAAGGCCATAAAAAAGGATGAAGACCTCGTAAAATCTGTAGATCGATTGCGCTAAACCACAAATCTTAGTATATTAGTGTGAAACCCTAAGAGAATGCCATCTTTTAGGGTTTTTTTGTATGTAATTGTTTAATCCTAAAACCATTCGCTTATCTTTAACCAATATTAAAAAAACTATTATGAAAAACAATACTCTTCTTTTACTATCTTTTTTTCTGATTACTTTTCTTAGTTCAGCACAGGGGATTTCTGATCAAGTAAATAGCCAGCTGGCAGCACTTGTAGCCAATAACAAACTTTTATCAGAAGATATTCAATGGGAGCTTTCTAGTGATCACATTAGTAGCTCAAGTGGAGTTCATCATATATATTATAGTCAGATATTTAATGATATTGAAGTTTTTGGTTCTCAATCTAGTCTTCATATCCTTGAGAATGGAACAACTCTTTCTGCAACCAATAATTTTATTTTTAAAATTACTGCAAAATTAAAAAATTCATTAAATGCTAATTTAACAGCTGTTCAAGCCATTCAATCTGTTGCCAATCAGTTAGAATATTCTATTACAGAGGAACTTTTAGTACTGGAAAGTTTTGCTGGTGTGAGTCAAAGACAAATTATCAGTAATGGAGGGATATCATTAAGTCCAATCCCTGCTAAATTAATGTATCAATTGGTAGACGATCAGCTACAACTTGTTTGGGATGTATCCATACAAGAGAAAAGTCAAAAAAATTGGTGGAATATTCGGGTTGATGCTACTACCGGAATCATTTTAGATAAAAATAATTATCTGTTAAGTTGTGGTTTTGAGCATCAACATGAGGAATCTTTAAACTACAATAAAAACCTATATAATATTTTAGATTATAAAAATTCTAATTTAGTTACTGTGGCTGACTGTGATGAATGTTATGAAGTATTTGCTATGCCAATTGAAAGCCCTTACTATGGCGAACGAACTATTGAAATTCAACCTGCTTATCTACAAGCTTCACCTTTTGGATGGCATGATGTAGATGGAGTTACTGGTGCAGATTTTACCGTGACTAAAGGAAACAATGTTGATTCTTATGAAGATGGAGACAATATTGGATACCAGCCAGATGGAGGTGTACAATTAGATTTTACTGAATACCCTTTCGATCCAATCTATTCAAATGCAAACCAATATGAAGATGCGGCGATCACTAATTTATTCTATTGGAACAATATTATTCATGATTTAGTATATGTATACGGATTTGATGAAGAAGCAGGTAATTTTCAAGAAAATAATTACGGGAATGGTGGTTCTGAAAGTGATTCTGTCAATGCGGAGGCTCAGGATGGCTCTGGTACTTGTAATGCAAATTTTGGAACACCTCCTGATGGAAGTAATCCAACCATGCAAATGTATGTTTGTAATGATAAAGATGGTGATTTTGATAATCTAGTAATTATCCATGAATATGGTCACGGTATTTCCAACCGGCTAACAGGTGGTCCAACAAATACAGGCTGTCTCAATAATAATGAACAAATGGGAGAAGGTTGGAGCGACTATTATGGCGTTTTAATGACTATTGAGCCGGGAGATTTAGGAACAGACTCTCGAGGTGTTGGAACTTATTTATTTGGGCAAGGTGCAGACGCTAACGGTATTCGCCCTTTTCCTTACAGTACTGATTTAGCTATAAACCCACAAACGTATGATGATATTTGTAATCTAGCTATTCCACATGGCGTAGGTTCCGTCTGGGCCACTGCTCTATGGGAAGTAACTTGGGCATTAATTGATGAATATGGTTTTGATACTGATTTTTATAATTTCACTGCAGATGTTGATCAGGATGCCGGAAATATTCAAGCATTTGCTTTGGTAACAGAGGGAATGAAATTACAACCTTGTAATCCAAGCTTCATAGATGGTAGAGACGCTATAATTGCTGCAGATTTAGCTATTTACGGAGGGGCTAATGAATGCTTGTTATGGGAAGCATTTGCTAAAAGAGGACTTGGATTTAGTGCTGATGCTGGAAGTTCTGGCTCTACTTGTGATGGTACCGCTGCTTTTGATTCGCCAGTACCGGCTATAAACACCGAAGAATCTATTTGTGAAGGTCAAGGCCTACAGATATTTGGTGGAGGGACTCCAACTGGTGGGGTTTACTCTGGTACAGGTGTTACAGATGATGGAAATGGTCTTACCTATACTTTCGATCCTTCAATTGCTGGGGTTGGTTTTCACACTATTACTTATGAAGTTACCTCACAATGTGCTAGCGGTTCAGTTACAGACACCATTGAAGTCACAGATAATTTACCAGAAATTACTTGTCAAGATGTTACTCTTGAGCTTGATTTTAATGGAGAAGTGGTATTGGGGATACCTAATGTAGTTACCAATTTAGAACCTGGAGCTTTGGTGATAGACCAGACTGGTGTTTTTGCTCCAATTGATATTACAACTACAGGTTCTATTGTGAGTTTAGGGGATGATGAAGTCTCTGGTGCACAACCCATTGGGTTTTCTTTCAATTATTATGGATCTGATTATACAGATTTCTTTATTTCATCAAATGGATTTATTTCTTTTTCAGCTACCTCCAATGGTTGTTGTAGTGGAGGAGTTATCCCGAGTCCTGGAGATGAAAATAACCTTATAGCACTTGTATGGGAAGATTTAGATCCCACTGCTGGAGGAGTCATTAGATATGAAACTATAGGTGTTGCTCCAGATCGTATTCTGGTTATGGAATACGATAATGTTCCTTATTATGGTAGTGACGATGTTGTAATAGTACAACTACAACTTTACGAAGATACCAATAGAATTGAAATCCATAGCACTAATATACCAGTCAACGGAGATGCAACTCAAGGTGTTGAAAACTCAAATGGAACAGAAGGGATTGCAACTCCTGGACGAAACTCACAACCTTGGAGTACATCGGAAGACTATGTAGCCTTCTTTTATGAAGCAGGAGGTCCTGCTGACAATTGTGGTTTAACTACATCGATTGATTTAAGTCAAACCGTATTTACCTGTAGCGACTTAGGAGATAACTCGATAACTATCACCCTTATTGATACCGATGGTAATTCTGCTACTTGCACCTCAATAGTGACTATAAACGATCCTTTAGTGGTCTGCACTTTAGGTGATCAAGAGATTGAATTAGATAGTAGTATTCGTCTTTTTCCAAATCCTACCGATGGTCAACTCACATTAGTTAATGAAAACAATATGGATATTGAAACCATAATAATTATAGATATTAATGGGCGAATAATTCAAGAACTAGTTATTGAAGAATCTTCTATAAATATGAATTTTTCAATAGCAAATATTGCTCGAGGAATCTACTTTGTAAAAATTCAAACCGATGAAGCGAGTGTCGTAAAGAGAATTTTAAAACAATAAAAAGTGTCAAAACATATTGATAAACCCTGTCTTTAAAGTCAGGGTTTTAGTTACGTTGAATTTCAATTACTTCCAGTTTTTGTATTTTATCTTTATGGATTTCGAATCGTAACATTGTTCTTACTTGATGAAAGCCATGAATGCCTGCGGCGCCGGGATTCATGTGTAGCAAATCTAGTTTTTTATCATTCATTACTTTTAAAATATGAGAATGACCCGTTATAAATAATTTAGGAGGATTGTTATTTAATGATTCTCTTATATTTGGAGTGTATCTTCCTGGATATCCACCAATATGGGTTATCCAAACATCTATTTGTTCGCAAAAAAATCGGTTGTGCAATGGAAATTCACTCCGTATTATGGCGCTATCAATATTTCCATAAACTGCCCTTAAGGGTTTTAGCTTTTTTATTTCATTGGTCACCTCTATATCTCCAATATCACCTGCATGCCATACTTCATCTGCTTGGTGGATGTATTTTATCATGGCCTTGTCTAAATGACTGTGAGTGTCAGAAAGTAATAAAATCTTTTTCATTCAAATAAAAAAATAGCATGGATATAACAAAACCTAAAATTTCTCTTTTTGTATCTTTGATTTTTCAAAAATACAAGATTCATTGCGATATTTTATAGAAATAGCATATTCAGGAAAAAACTATCATGGTTGGCAAAATCAACCAGATTCCATTACGGTTCAAGAGGTTTTAGAAAATTCATTATCTAAAATATTAAGAACTAAAATAAAGGTAATGGGAGCAGGTAGAACGGATGCCGGTGTTCACGCAAAACAATTATTTGCTCATTTTGATTATCAAAAAATTAATTCAGTCGATGATTTGATTTTTAAGTTAAATTCTTTTTTAGCAAATGATATATCAGTTCAGAATTTATTTCAAGTTAATAATGACGTACATGCTCGTTTTAGTGCGTTAGAAAGAGAGTATCAATACATAATTTCACTAGAAAAAAATCCTTTTACTAAAGATTTTTCTTATCAAATTTATCATAAACCAAATATTGATTTAATGAATCAGGCTGCAAATGAGCTATTGAACTATAAGGATTTTCAATGTTTTTCACGTTCCAACTCTGATGTAAAAACGTATTATTGTGACGTGAAAATTGCAAGTTGGAAATCTTTAGGAAACCAGTTAGTATTTACCATTAAAGCAGATCGTTTTTTAAGAAATATGGTAAGAGCAATTGTAGGAACCTTACTAGATGTTGGGTTTGAAAAAACATCACTTTCTGAATTTCAAGAAATTATAAAAAGTAAAGATAGAAGCAAGGCAGGAACTTCTGCACCAGCAAAAGGCTTATTTCTAACTAAAGTGATTTATCCTGAGCAAATTAAAATGAATTAGAGAAAATACTACATTAAAAAAATAATGGCAGAATCAGGCAAGGCATTTAATTTAAATCTTTTTAAAAGACTATTAGGGTATACCAACAATTATAAAGGAACATTTTTATATGTTGCCTTAGCTGCGGTTTTGATATCTGTCTTTGGAGTTTTACGCCCCTTGATTATGCAAAAAACAATAGATGAATCCATTGTTCCAAAGGATATGGAAAATCTTATTTTTTACATTGTATTAATGATTGGTGTTTTGATTTTGGAAGTCATCTTTATGTTGACTTTTATATTCTTTACGAATTGGCTTGGACAAAGTGTTATCAGAGATATTAGGGAAAAACTGTTTAAATTAATGCTTAGTTTTAAGCAAAAGTATTATGATACCAGTGCGGTTGGAAGGTTAACCACCAGAGCTGTTAATGATATAGAAACCATTTCGAGTATTTTTAGTCAGGGATTGTTTGTAATTATAAGTGATCTACTTAAAATGGGAGTAATCATGGGAGTGATGCTCTATAAAAGTTGGCAACTAACTCTTATTGTATTTTCTATTTTACCTATCATACTATACGCAACTAGAGTATTTCAGAGAGCTATGAAATCTGCTTTTGAGGAGGTTAGAGCTCAAGTTGCTAATTTAAACTCCTTTGTTCAAGAACGAATTACTGGAATGAAAATCGTACAAATTTTTTCCCGTGAAAAAACAGAATATAAAGAGTTTAAAAAAATTAATGAAAAACATAAAAAAGCCTGGGTAAAAACAGTTTGGTATAACTCCATATTTTTCCCAATAGCTGAGATGGCTTCGTCTGTTTCAATAGGTTTAGTAGTCTGGTATGGTGGACTAAATGCCGCTGAGGGCGGAATTATTACCTTAGGTGTTATAGTCGCTTTTATCGAGTTGTCTCAAATGCTGTTTAGACCCCTCAGACAAATTGCTGATAAATTTAATACCCTACAAATGGGAATGGTTGCTGCACAGAGAGTTTTTGATGTTTTAGATACCAATTCTAAAATTGAGGATAAGGGAACTTTACTATTAGATAAAGCTGATGGCTCAATAGAATTTAAGAAGGTTCGTTTTAGTTATGTTGAAAATGAAGAAGTAATCAAAGAAATTTCTTTTAATGTTAATCAAGGGGAAACAGTTGCAATAGTTGGAGCAACAGGTGCTGGTAAATCGACTATTATTAATTTATTGTCTCGTTTTTATGAAATTGATAGTGGAGAAATTTATATTAATAATAAACCCATAAATAATTATACTTTAAAATCTTTGAGGAGTCATATAGCTGTTGTTTTACAGGATGTTTTTTTATTTGCAGATTCTATTTTTAATAATATAACTCTCAATAATAAAAATATTTCTGAGGAACAAGTTATTCAGGCCGCTAAAGAAATAGGTGTACATAAGTTTATAAATGAATTACCTAATAAATATCATTACAACGTAAAGGAAAGAGGAGTTATGTTATCTTCAGGTCAACGACAATTACTGGCTTTTTTGAGGGCTTATTTAAGTAGCCCAAGTATTTTAGTTTTAGATGAAGCTACTTCCTCTGTGGATTCTTACTCCGAAGAAATGATACGAATTGCTACCGATAAAATTACAAAAGATAGGACCTCAATTATTATAGCTCACCGTCTAGCTACCATTAAAAAAGCTGATAAAATTATTGTTATGGAGGCAGGTAAAATAGTTGAAATTGGTACTCACTGGGATTTGATTCATAAAGAAAGAGGCTATTATAAAAATCTTTATGAAGTTCAGTTTTTGAAGGAGGAAGCGATTTAATTATACTAAATCGTCTTCCAAAAGTTCATTTAAATTTTCCATGTCGTCAAACAATACAAAGTTGCCATCTTTAATGTATGAAATTTGACCGTTTTCTTCCGATACTGTTATGCAAACTGCATCAGTTTTTTCAGAGATACTTATCGCTGCCCTGTGACGCAAGCCAAAACGCTGAGGTATTTCATTGTCATTTGTTACCGGAAGTACCACTCTAGTTGCGGTAATAACGCCTTCCTCTATGATTGTTGCTCCATCATGCAGTGGACTATTTTTATAAAATATACTTTCAATAATAGCTTGATTAATTTCAATAAACATTTCGTCGCCAGTACTTTTTACAAAATCTAAACTATTATTTCGTTTAAATACGAGTAGTGCTCCTGTATTAGATTTACTTAATTTTTTGCAAGCGAGTGTTACAGCTTCAATGGAAGATTCTAATTTACTGTCTGAGGTGGACTTAAACTGCTTTAAGATTTTCTTTCTGGCACTAAAATTAGTAGATCCTAACATTAATAAGAAACGTCTTATTTCTTGTTGAAAAACTACTACCAGAGCCACCATTCCAACCCCAAGAAATCCACCAAGTATCTTACTTAACATCTCCATCTCTAAAAGCTCTGTAATTTTCCAAATCGCATATACAATTACAATACCAAGAAAAATATTGATTGCAACGGTTCCTTTTATTAATTTGTATATATAGTATAACAGAAACGCAACTAGTACGATATCTATCACGTCTATAATTCTAATATCAAATAATTCCAATTAGTTTGAGCTTTTTGTAAAAGTACTTTTTATTAATGAAACTTCAAATTTTGAAGAAGACTAATCGTTTCATACGCTTCTTTTACATCATGAACTCTTAATATAGAAACCCCTTTTTGAAGAGCTATTGAATGGAGTGCTGTGGTACCATTTAATGATTCTGTTGCGGAGGTATTTAATATTTTTTGAATCATTGATTTTCTTGAAATACCAATTAAAATGGGGGTATTCAAAAATAAGAATTGATTTAAATTATTGAATAATTCGAAGTTTTGATCTAGTTTTTTTGAAAATCCGAATCCAGGATCTACGATGATATCGTTAATTCCTAATGCACGTGCTTTTGCAATTCTTTCAGAAAAAAAATAAATAATATCATTGGTTAAATTTTCATAATTAGTATTTAGCATCATGGTTTCAGGAGTACCTCTCATGTGCATCATCACAATGGGTACCTTATAATTTGCAATGACCTCCAACATTAGAGGATCCAATAAACCTGCTGAAATATCGTTAATCATACAAGCTCCGTTTTCTATACACGTTTTTGCTATTTTACTCCTAAACGTGTCAATTGATAAATTGACATTTGGAAATTCTTTAATTAATGATTTAACGACTGGAAGTACGCGATTTAGTTCATCTTCTTCAGAGACAAATTTCGCCCCAGGTCTAGAGCTATAACCACCAAGATCAAGAAAGGTTGCACCCTCTTCTAACATTTTTTGAGCTTGATAAATAACTTCTTTTTCACTGCAAAATTTTCCTCCATCGTAAAATGAATCAGGAGTTAAATTTATAATACCCATTACTTTGGGTGTTAATAAATCGATGAGTTTTCCTTTACAATTAATTGTTTTCAATTTTTTAAATTGATTTATTTAAGCGAAATTTACGGAAAATCTTACAATACTGATGATAGATACTTCAAAACAATATAATAATATTATAGAAACTTGTAGAGCCTTGTTTATCAATAAAATGAAAGACTATGGAAGTGCATGGAGAATACTCCGATTACCATCCTTAACCGATCAGATATTTATAAAAACTCAGCGAATAAGGGGATTGCAACAAAATCAAGTACAAAAAGTAGATGAAGGTCAGGTGAGTGAATTTATTGGAATCATCAATTATTCAATAATGGCATTAATTCAACTAGAGTGGGGAGTTGTAGAACAGCCCGATTTAAATATTGAAGAATCTATTATTGAATACGACAAAAATGTTGAAATAGCCAAGAAATTAATGATGGATAAAAATCATGATTATGGTGAGGCTTGGAGAGATATGAGAGTAAGTTCCTTAACTGATTTAATATTGCAAAAATTATTAAGAGTTAAACAAATTGAGGATAACAAAGGAAAAACCCTTGTTTCGGAAGGTATTGATGCCAACTATCAAGATATGATCAACTATGCAATTTTTGCATTAATTCTTTTAGAGAAATAAAAAAATCAGATTAATGTATATGAAACAAATTACAAATATTTCAAGAATTTTAGTTGGTACATTATTTATTATTAGTGGTTTAATTAAGCTAAATGATCCTGTTGGTTTCTCATTCAAGTTAAAGGATTATTTTGCTCCGGATGTTCTAAATATAGAATTTTTTTCACCTTTTGCACTAATGATCGCTCTTTTTGTTGTCATTTTTGAGGTATTGATTGGAGTCATGTTATTAATTGGATATGCGAAAAAATTTACCATTTGGAGCTCTTTATTAATGATTGTATTTTTCACATTTCTGACCTTTTATTCTGCTTATTTTAACAAAGTTACTGATTGTGGTTGTTTTGGAGATGCTATAAAACTAACTCCCTGGGAATCATTTTCTAAAGACATCGTTTTATTGCTTTTATTATTAGTAATCTATTTTGGAAGGAACTTCTTACAACCGTTATTTTCAAAAAGTATTCAAAAAATAATAGTGTATTCAACCTTTATTGCATGTCTAGCTTTTGGATACTATGTTTTGCAGCATTTACCCCTAATAGATTTTAGACCCTATAAAATTGGCACCAATATCAATGAAGGAATGGCTTATCCTAAAGATGCTGAGCAACCAATTTTTGAATACCGTTGGACGTTCACCCATAACGGTGAAGAGAAAGTTGTGATTACAAATGGTGATTTTCCAAAAGAAGATGGAGATTACGAGGTTGAAACCATAATGATTCAAGAGGGATACGAGCCTCCTATACATGATTTTACTATGGAGCGAAATGGAACTGATTTTACTTCAGTTTTTTTAGAGGAAGAAAACCTTATTGTCGTGGTAGTCTATAGTGTAAGTAATTCCGAGCCAAATGGTTTTGTAAATATTAAAAAAGCGACCGATAAAGCAATTAAAAATAATTATAAAGTAATTGGATTGTCGTCATCCAGTCTTGAAGTGACGGAAGAACTCAAAAGACAAAATGGTTTAAATTTCAACTTTTATTTTTGTGATGAAACCGCCTTAAAGACAGTAGTGCGAAGTAACCCATCTTTGATTTCCTTGCGCAAAGGAACCATTATTCAAAAATTACATTGGAACGATTCTTCGAAATTAATAGTAGCAAATAAAAAATAGTGATAACTTATATACTTCAAAAAATAGGATACGCTATTCTTACTCTTTTCGGAGTTATAACTGTCATTTTTTTATTGTTTAATATTTTACCTGGTGATCCAGCAAGAATGATGTTGGGCCAAAATGAAACTGCCGAACAAGTTGCAATTGTCAAAAAAAAATACGGTTTTGATCAACCTTTAGTGAAGCAATACATTTATTATATCAACGATTTATCACCATTATCTTTCCACAGTATAGATGAAGTTGATTATACTTTTTTTTCAAAAAATAAATATACAGGATTTTCTATATTTTCAGTCTCAAATACCAATGTGGTACTTAAGGCTCCTTACCTAAGAGAGTCTTTTCAAAAAAATGGTAAACTAGTGAGTTCTGTTATTGCTGAAACATTACCCAATACCTTTATACTCGCAATTTCATCCATAACAATTGCAATGGTATTAGGAGTTTTTTTAGGAATTGTATCAGCAATGAATAAAGATCATTGGATTGATAAAATAATACAATTAATAAGCACATTCGGTATGAGTATTCCCTCTTTTTTTAGCGCTATTTTGTTTGCTTGGATATTTGGGTTTTTACTCTATAACTATACAGGTTTAAACATGACAGGTAGTCTTTATGAAGTTGATGATTTTGGAGATGGTAAATACATTCAATGGAAAAATTTAATTTTACCTGCAATTGTTCTGGGAATTAGGCCTTTGGCTGTTGTGAGCCAATTAATGCGAAATTCTTTATTAGAGGTATTGAGTTTAGATTATATTAGAACTGCTAGAGCAAAAGGGTTAAGCGAGTTTACCATCATAAGAAAACACGCATTAAAAAATGCTATGAACCCTGTAATTACTGCCATTTCAGGTTGGTTTGCTTCTATGTTGGCAGGAGCTGTTTTTGTAGAATTTATATTTGGCTGGAACGGCTTGGGAAAGGAAATTGTAGATGCTCTTAATACCTTAGATCTACCAGTTATAATGGGTGCGGTTATAGTAATTGCATCATTATTTATAATAATTAATATTTTTGTAGACTTGATCTACGGTTGGTTAGATCCAAAAATTAGAACTTAAAAAATGAGAAAAAATATAGTAGCAGGAAATTGGAAAATGAATAATGATTTGGCAGCAACCAAAACATTAATTTCAGAATTAATCGAGTTAAAAAAGTCTTCAAATGCCGAGGTAATGATTGCTCCCACTTTTGTAAATCTCTTGGAGGCCTCCAAGCTTTTAAAAGAAACATCAATTAAAGTAGTTTCTCAAAATATGCATTTTGCTGAAAGTGGTGCATTTACAGGAGAAATATCAGCAAAAATGTTGAAAGCTGTTGGTGTAAATACTGTTATTTTAGGACATAGTGAACGAAGAGAATATTTTAAAGAAGATGATTTAATTTTAAAAGAAAAAGTAGACAAAGCATTACAAGAATCTATGGAAGTAATTTTTTGTTTTGGAGAACAGTTAGAGGACAGAAATAGTGAAAATCATTTTAAGGTAGTTGAAAACCAAATTAAAAATGCGCTTTTTCATTTACCGTTTTCAAGTTGGACATCAGTTATTCTTGCCTATGAGCCAGTTTGGGCTATTGGGACAGGTCAAACTGCAAGTCCTGAACAAGCGCAAGAGATGCATGCATACATTCGTAAATTAGTTGCCGAACATTATAACATCTCAATCTCAGAGGATGTTTCTATTCTATATGGGGGAAGTGTTAAGCCTGAAAATGCTCAGGAAATATTTGGTAAGTTAGATGTAGATGGAGGTCTAATAGGTGGTGCAGCTCTAGATGCTAAAAGTTTTATGGCCATTATTAATTCTTTTTAAGTGATATCTCAAGTCTACTTAGAGTATAGTTTTATAGTAAAACCACTTTCTTTAGGAAATGAAATTTTAATAGCTGAATTAGCATATGTTGGTTTTGAGAGTTTTGTAGAGGATCATCAGGGTTTAAAAGCATACATTCAAAAAAAAGAATGGAATAAAAATATATTGGAGGAAATTAAGATATTAGATTCTAACGAATTTAAGATCACTTATTCTAAAAAAGAAATTGAACAAGTAAATTGGAATGCAGCTTGGGAAAAAAATTTTCACCCAATTGAAGTAGATCAAAAATGTGTCGTTCGGGCCCCTTTTCATTCAAAAGCAAATGTTGATTATGAGATTGTCATTGAACCCAAAATGTCTTTTGGTACTGGACATCACGAAACAACTTATATGATGCTTCAGTATATGTTAGAGACTGATTTTCAGGGAAAAACAGTATTAGATATGGGTTGCGGTACTGCTGTTCTTGCAATATTAGCTGAATTTAGAGGAGCTTCTAAAATTGATGCTATAGATATTGATTCCTGGTGCTATAAAAATTCTCTTGAAAATATTGAAAGGAATAATTGTAAAAATATTAAAACGTTTTTAGGTAATGTTTCATTATTGGAAAATAAAAAATATCAAATTATAATTGCTAATATTAACAGAAATATTCTGTTAAAAGATATGGAGTTATATTGTTTTAGTTTAGAAAATGAAGGGCAATTATTTTTAAGTGGTTTTTATAATGAGGATTTAAATATAATTATAGCAACATGTACTAAATTTAATTTAACATTCGTTGATAAAATAGAACGTAATAACTGGGTTGCAGCAAAGTTTAAAAAATAAATTTCTAATCCCTATGCTAACTAAAGAGCAAATACAAGAAGATACAGACGTAGCAGAAATAAAAGTTAATGAACATCAACTAGTTTTGTTTAACGATGACGTGAATACTTTTGATCACGTGGTAGAAACTTTAATACGTGTTTGTGGTCATACGCTAGAACAAGCAGAACAGTGTTCTATTATAGTTCATTACAAAGGAAAGTGTACTGTTAAAACAGGTTCTCATGAGGAATTAAAACCACGTTGCACACAATTGTTACAAGCAGATTTAAGTGCTGAAATCGTATAATTTTATTGTTTTAATTTTTCAGTATTAAACTAGATTATCAACAATATATTTTTATATTTGCACCCCATTTAAGGCCACGTGGCGCAACTGAATAGCGCACCTGATTACGGCTCAGGAGGTTGCAGGTTTGAATCCTGCCGTGGTCACCAAGAAAAAAGCAAACATTTCCTGTTTGCTTTTTTTTAATTAATCCAATGCTTTTTTTGTTACCCATAAGCGGTATCCAAATAAGGCTATTTGCCATTTTTTTGCCTTCGATAAATCCAATCGTTGTTTAGTAAAACTCGGAAGAATTGTTTTGTTAATTTTTGCGAGGGTTTTGAAGATAAATTTTTGCATAGTTAAAAATACAACTAAAAACTCAATCCTTTTTTATGTTAGGATTTTTCTAAAATTTATTTGAATTAATTTATTAGTTTTCCGTTTATATAGGTTTTTTCTTCTGTTATCTCTCCCTCTTTATTATATTTTTTAGCTTTCCCGTTAATTTTGCCATTTTCATAGCTAATTTCACTTTTTAAGTTTCCATTATCATACCATTCTTTTTGCCAACTAACAACACCATTTTTATATAATCTTTCACGTATTATGATTCCGTTGTCATTCCAAACTCTTCTATAGCCGTTAACTTTACCATTTTTATAACTCCCTTCTTGTTGGAGTTTACCATTTTTTGTAAACACTCTTCTTGGTCCATCAAGTATTCCGTTTTTGTAGGTTTTTGTTTGTTTCAACTCTCCAGTATCAAAATAGTTTTCCACGATTCCGCTCACTAAAGTAGAGTCTTCTTTTTTGTAGGCTTTTTTTTCTAGTACATAAATATCTTGATTACTAATAGAATCAAATTTTGTTGAAGTATTATCGATAGTTAATTCTTTTTCTGTTTTATTTAATTCTATATTCTTTTGCTTACAACCCAATGTGATTGCTATGATCGAGAAAATAAAAAGTTGCTTCGTCATTTTTTTAAAATAATTTACCATAAAATTAATTATTTTTTACAAAATAATAACAATTAAAATAGAATAACCTACTTTTTATGTGAATATATAATTCTCTGCTAGTTAATAAATTTCTATTTAATAGTATCTTCGTAATCAATATTGATTATTATGAATATAGTATTCGTTTTGTTGGGTTTAACCTTATTAGTAATAGGAGGGGAATTTTTAGTGCGATCTTCTGTTGCTATTTCACTTAAGTTTCATTTATCAAGAATGATTATTGGTTTGACAGTGGTTTCTTTTGCTACGTCTGCTCCAGAATTATTTGTAAGTATTCAAGCTGCATTTGATGGTTATCCAAATATTGCTTTGGGGAATGTAATTGGTTCTAATATTGCTAATATTGGTTTAGTTTTAGGGGTGACTGCGATTATTTCGCCTTTATTTTTAGACCGAGATTTTTATAAATTTAATTGGCCGGTAATGATGTTGTTCTCGGGTTTCTTTTATCTAATGCTAAAATCTGGAAATAATATTGGAAGAGCTGAGGGTATTGGATTACTAATTGCTCTATTGGCATATTTGTGGTTTTTAGTAAAAAAAGCAAAAAAAAATATAAGAGCACAAAAAGTAACAGATTCTATAGAAATTGATACTGAGGTCATCTCCAATTTTAAAATTTTGCTATGGTTTCTAATAGGAGGAATTTCTTTATGGGGCGGAAGTGAATTGTTAGTTGCAGGAGCGGTTGGTATTGCTCATTTTTTTGAAGTAAGTAATCGTGTAATCGCAGTTTCAATGATTGCGGTAGGTACTAGCATTCCAGAATTAGCAGCTTCTCTTGTAGCAGCGTTAAAACATGAAAAATCTTTATTGATTGGTAATATAATAGGCTCTAATATTTTTAATATTGCATCAGTCCTAGGGATTACTGCACTTATACGACCCATTATAATATTAGAATCAAGTCTGCCGTTACTTTTAAAAGACATATTATGGATGCTTGGTTTTTCTCTTGCTATATATCTTCTCGCAAGACTACCAAAGAAGTACTTATTAACTAGATATAAAGGATTGCTTCTCTGTGTGGCTTATGCTATTTTTATGATATCTATTTTTATTGTTTACAATTAAAATCTATTTATTTGAGTTATTAACCTTTTTTATAGGGGGTGTTAATAAAAAAATATACATTTATTTAAACTTTACCTAAAAAAAAGAGGGGTATTGTTTATAAAATAGATATTTTTGCTTTTTTATTAATTAATCCAATCCTTTTAATATGTCCAAACTTAGATTTCAAGCAATCAAAGAAACGTTAAGAAGAAAACCTGTAATAGTTGAAGAACCAGCTAGACGCTCGACCATATTTGCTAAAAATGTATTTAACGAGGCAGCGATGCGACAATATTTAACAAAAGAATCTTACAACAGTGTAGTAGACGCTACGGTTAACGGATCAAAAATTAATCGAAATATAGCCGATCATATTTCTACGGGTATGAAGGAATGGGCTATTAATAATGGTGCCACACACTATACACATTGGTTCCAGCCTCTAACTGGATCCACAGCAGAAAAGCATGATGCATTCTTTGAAACAACTGGTGATGGACAGGCTATCGAGAAATTTGGCGGTGGACAATTAGTTCAGCAAGAACCAGACGCTTCAAGTTTTCCAAACGGTGGTATCAGAAATACTTTTGAAGCACGAGGTTATACAGCATGGGATCCTACATCTCCAGCATTTATATACGGAACTACACTTTGTATTCCTACGGTTTTTGTTGCCTACACAGGTGAAGCATTGGATAATAAAACACCTTTATTACGATCTTTACAAGTATTAGATAGCGCAGCAACTGCAGTGGCAAAATATTTTGATAAAAATGTTACAAAGACTATAGCAACACTCGGTTGGGAGCAAGAATATTTTTTAATTGATAAAGCATTAGCCGCATCAAGACCAGACATTACTTTAACAGGAAGAACATTGTTAGGTCATGAAGCTGCAAAAGGACAACAACTAGACGATCATTATTTTGGTTCTATCCCTACAAGAGCTCTAGATTACATGCGAGATTTGGAAACAGAATGTATGTTATTAGGGATCCCTGTAAAAACTCGTCATAACGAGGTAGCTCCAAATCAGTTTGAGCTAGCACCTATTTTTGAAGAAGCAAATTTGGCGGTAGATCATAATTCCTTATTGATGGATATTATGGAAAAGGTTGCAGAAAGGCACCACTTTAAAGTTTTATTTCATGAAAAGCCCTTTAAGGGGATTAATGGAAGTGGAAAACATAATAATTGGTCGTTAAGTACCAATACCGGAGTTAATTTATTAAGTCCCCACAAAACACCAAAACGAAACCTACAGTTTTTAACCTTTTTTATCAATACCATAAAAGCAGTTAATGAATATGAAGAGTTGATGCGTTCTTCTATAGCTAGTGCAAATAATGATCATCGATTAGGAGCTAATGAGGCACCTCCAGCTATTATTTCGGTATTTATTGGTTCGCAACTGACCAAAGCTTTGAAAGAATTAGAAAAAGTAACTAATGGAAAATTGTCTCCAGAGGAAAAAACGGAACTTAAATTAAATGTGGTTGGGAAAATTCCCGAAATTCTTTTGGACAATACCGATCGTAACAGAACTTCTCCATTTGCTTTTACTGGAAATAAGTTTGAATTTAGAGCTGTTGGCTCTAGCGCAAACTGTGCAACACCGATGACGGTATTAAATTCAATAGTTGCAAAGCAATTAATTGAATTTAAGAAAAGCGTTGATACTCTCATTGAGAAAAAAAATATGAAAAAAGACGATGCAATTTTTAATGTCCTAAGAGAGTATGTTAAAGATTCAAAAAGAATTCGTTTTGAGGGCGATGGTTACGGAGAGGCTTGGGAAAAAGAAGCAAAAAAGAGAGGTCTAAGTAATAATAAAAGTACCCCAGAAGCTTTAAAAGCTAAAATTTCAGAAAAAACGATTGCCTTATACGAAGAACTCAATATTATGAGTAGAGTAGAAATAGAAGCACGTTACGAGATAAAAGTTGAAGAGTATGCAATGCGCATTCAAATTGAAGGTAGAGTTTTAGGAGATATCGCCAGAAATCATGTAATACCAACTGCAATTAAATATCAAAACAGATTGATTCAAAATGTACAGGGACTAAAAGATATTTATGGAAGTGGTTTCAAAAAATTATCAATAGAGCAATTAAAATTAATTGAAATGATTTCTGAGCATATTGAAAAAATTAATAAAGGGATCACTGCTATGATAAATGAACGTAAAAAAGCAAATAAAATAACTTCACCAGAAAAATGTGCAGCAGCATACTGTGATAAAGTAAAGCCTTATTTCGATGAAATTAGATATCATTGTGATAAATTAGAATTATTAGTTGATGACGAAATTTGGCCTTTGTCTAAATATCGCGAATTGATTATGCTAAAGTAAATCGTATATTCCAACCAATTAATTGGAGATTGGAAATAATAAATTATTAATAAATACTTAAAAGCTCACTTTTGTGGGCTTTTTTTATTGCTTACTTTTGTAGCTTAACTGTCTACAATGAGTCAAGAAATTTCGAAAAGATATGCAACAAGAGGTGTATCTGCTTCTAAAGAGGATGTACATAATGCCATTAAAAACGTGGATAAAGGTTTGTTCCCGCAGGCATTTTGTAAAATTGTCCCTGATTTTTTAACAGGAGATACTGATTTCTGCTTGGTGATGCATGCAGATGGTGCGGGTACCAAATCATCGTTAGCCTATATGTATTGGAAAGAGACCGGAGATTTATCTGTCTGGAAAGGCATCGCTCAAGATGCTTTAATCATGAATATTGACGACTTAATTTGTGTAGGAGCTACCAATGACATTATGCTTTCTTCAACAATAGGGCGTAACAAAAATAAAATACCAGGAGATGTTATTTCTGCAATAATTAATGGTTCTGAAGAATTATTGAAAGATTTGAAAAAGTTTGATATTTCGATTCACTCTACCGGTGGTGAAACTGCAGATGTTGGAGATTTAGTACGTACAATTATCGTAGATTCCACAGTAATGGCTAGAATGAAAAGAAGTGACGTTATCGATAATGCAAATATTAAACCAGGAGATGTAATCGTGGGATTAGCTTCTTTTGGTCAAGCTAGCTATGAAAATGAATATAATGGAGGAATGGGTAGTAATGGTTTAACATCTGCACGTCATGACGTTTTTGATAAATATTTAGCTAATAAATATCCAGAGAGTTTCGACCAAGAAGTACCCAAAGAGTTAGTTTATTCAGGATCTAAACAACTAACAGATACCATCGCTAATTCAGAATTAGATGCGGGTAAATTAGTGCTGTCACCAACCAGAACATACGCTCCAATCATAAAAACTATATTATCAAAGTATACGAATAAAGAGATTCATGGTATGGTTCATTGCAGTGGAGGTGCTCAAACAAAAATTCTTCATTTTGTAAAAGATTTACACATTATAAAAGATAATTTATTTGATGTTCCCCCTTTATTCAAACTGATACAGGAAGAGAGTAAAACTGATTGGAAGGAAATGTATCAAGTTTTTAATATGGGCCATCGAATGGAACTTTATGTGTCTCAAGAAATAGCTGATGATATAATTTCGATATCAAAATCGTTTAATGTTGATGCAAAAATAGTCGGTAAAGTTGAAACTTCAGAATCAAAAAAATTAACTATACAATCAGAGTTTGGAGAATTTCATTATTAATTTTTCAGAGTATCAAATAGTAAATAGATTAATTTTAAAGATTGTAAATTTGTCCGAGAATAGAAATTTATGTTAGAGAAACTCCAAATAGTAAAGCAACGTTTTGATGAGGTAAGTGATTTAATTATTCAGCCTGATATTATAACAAATCAAAAACGCTATATTCAATTAAATAAAGAATATAAAGATTTAAGAGTTTTGATGGAAAAACGAACAGAATATGTTTCATTAACTGAAAATATTAATGAAGCTGAAGAGATTATATTGGATGGGAGTGATGCTGAAATGGTCGAAATGGCTAAAATGGAATTAGATGAAGCTAAAGAAAGAATTCCTTTACTCGAAGAAGAAATTAAATTTTTGCTAATTCCAAAAGATCCTGAAGATGCCAAAAACGCCGTGATGGAAATTAGAGCAGGAACTGGTGGAGATGAAGCCAGTATTTTCGCAGGAGATTTATTTAGAATGTATACTAAATATTGTGAGGGAAGAGGATGGAAAACTAGTGTAGTAGATTTTAGTGAGGGGACCAGTGGTGGATTTAAAGAAATTCAGTTTGAAATTACTGGAGATGATGTATATGGAATATTAAAATTTGAAGCTGGTGTGCATCGTGTTCAACGAGTTCCTCAAACAGAAACACAGGGTAGAGTTCATACAAGTGCAGCAACAGTAATGGTTTTTCCTGAAGCTGAAGAATTTGATGTTCAAATAGAAATGAAAGATGTACGTATTGATTACTTCTGTTCTTCAGGTCCTGGCGGACAATCAGTAAATACCACCTATTCTGCAGTTCGATTGACACATGTCCCAACTGGATTAGTAGCGCAATGTCAAGATCAGAAGTCTCAACATAAAAATAAAGAGAAAGCTTTTAAAGTTCTTCGCTCTAGATTATACGATTTAGAATTGGCTAAGAAACAAGCAGAAGATGCTGCTAAAAGAGGCTCTATGGTTACTAGTGGAGATCGAAGCGCTAAAATTAGAACTTATAATTATTCTCAAGGCAGGGTAACAGATCATAGAATTAATTTAACGCTTTATGATTTAAGTAATATTATTAATGGAGATATTCAAAAAATTATTGACGAATTACAATTAGTTAACAATACCGAAAAGTTAAAAGAATCAGGAGAAACTTTTTAGAATGACGAATCAAGAATTAATACATCAAATTTATAGGAAAAAGTCTTTTTTATGTATAGGGTTGGATGTAGATATGAATAAAATTCCAAAGCACCTTCTAGAAAAAGAAGATCCAATTTTTGAGTTTAATAAACATATTATAGATGCAACTCATCATTTGGCTGTAGCTTTCAAACCAAATACTGCTTTTTATGAGGCCAATGGTATTAAAGGATGGAAATCTTTGGTAAAAACAATTGATTATCTCAATAATACCTATCCTGAAATATTTACAATAGCAGATGCTAAACGAGGAGATATTGGCAATACATCTTCAATGTATGCCAAAGCCTTTTTTGAAGATTTAGGTTTTGATTCGGTTACCGTTGCCCCATATATGGGAAAGGATTCTGTGGAGCCTTTTCTTAACTTCAAAAATAAACATACAATTCTATTAGCATTAACCTCCAATGAGGGAGCTTTTGATTTTCAAACTCAAAAAATTGATAATAAAGCGCTTTACAAAAATGTATTGAAAACTTCCAATTCATGGAAAAATAATGAAAATCTGATGTATGTGGTAGGGGCTACAAAAGCTGAATATTTTAAAGAAATTAGAACTCTTGTTCCTAATAATTTTCTCTTAGTTCCTGGAGTTGGTGCTCAAGGAGGTGATTTACATGAAGTATGTAAACATGGAATGAATAAAGACGTAGGCCTGTTAATTAACTCCTCTAGAGAAATTATTTATGCTTCAAATCAATTAGATTTTGAAAAAGCCGCTGCAAATAAGGCACATAATTTACAACAACAAATGGAAATCATATTGAATAAATTTAGTTATTCAGTTTAATTGATTAAATATTTTATCAAAAGGTTTCTTCCCAAAAACCCTAACTTTTAATTAGTAATTAAATGTTCTTAATCTTTTATAGTCTGCTCTATTTCTTGAGAGCCATGGTTCAAAGTTAAATTGAATGGAAACCTCAAGAATTGAGGGGGAATATCTGATATCATTTTTTACTGAAAAGCTATAGGCAGTATTAAAATTTATATTGCCAGCTTCTATCCCAAGATTTAAACCAATATTCACTAATGAAAAATCTTCTAAACTTGTCAGTTTTTGATGTATACCAGCTCTAAAGCTATTAAATTGAACTTCTTGAGATGAATATATTTTTAAGATATCACCAATTTTTGTTACAGAAGCATATGCAAAAATATAGGAGTTTTTTGGTAGTGATGATCGATTGAATGGATCAATTTCTGTTTCGTAAGCTCCTTGAATCGAGATAGATAAATCTCTCTGTTCATCAGTTTCAGTATTAAAACTTATTCCAGCTTGATTGATATGCTTAGCACTTAATCCAACCAGAAAAGTTTCGTTGTATAAAATTGCTCCAACTCCTGCATCAAAACTATTATTAGTTTGGGGAGTTGTCAATGCAGGATCATTTGAGGTAGGTAGAATGACACCTTCTGAAATCACCAACTGATCTTCAAAAATATAATTTGAAGCATCAACTTTTCGATTAAAAATCCCAAGATATATTGAGGGTAAGAAATAAAGATCTCTTCCTACATCAATCTTGTAGGTATATGAAAGGTTTAATTGGTTTTCTAAATAACCAAATTCTTTTACATTATGAGAAACAAAGTCAACGCCTAACGAAAATTTTAATTTTTCTAAGCTATAGCCTGCAAAGGCATATTTTGTATCAATATTTCTGATGCCATCGTAACTGATAGTATTATAAATTACACCTGCTTTAGATTCAAAATTAAAACCATTATAACTTGGATTAATTAACTGCATATTATTAGCTTCATTAATTAAAAAGCCTTGACTAAAAATTGAACCTAACGGCACAAAAAATAATAATATTTTGATTATAAATTTTTTCATAACTATCTTAAAATTTTAAATAATCCTGTTTTTATAACTTCCTCACCGGTTAACAACTTTGCTTTTACTTTATAGATAAAGTAGGGGGTCGTTGCTTTTGCATTTTCACCATCCCAACCATTAATAATCAAATCGTTTGAAATTAAGTCAGTAACTGAACTTTCATTATACATTTGATGGCCATCAGGATCAAAAATCTGGAAATCGATTTCAATGATACCTCCTGTAAATAAAGGTCTAAAAAGTTCATTAAAATTATCTGAATTTGGAGTAAAAACATTCGGTAACATTATCGTATATCCTTTTCCTATTTTTATTTCTTGAGTAACTGAAGCCGAACATCCAGCATTACTATAGATATCTAAAGTAACTATATAAACCCCATCTAAATTATATGCGTGGGTAACTATAGGGCCAAATTCTAAAGGTGAGCCATCTCCAAAATTCCATGTATAACTCTCAATTCCACTTGTAAATGTTGATTCAAAAATTATTGAAGAACCTATCGAAATCGATCCAAATTGATCATATTCAGGATTAGTAAATTGAATTTCTGGAACCGGAACAAACCAGTTAGTATCTTCTTCATCCACAATAATTCCACACCCAAACTCATTGATAATTTCAATAGAAGCATTGCTTAAAGGATTAGAAATAAATATTTCATAAGTATTATAATCTGGATAACTATTAATAATTTCAATATTTCCAGAATTTATTAATTGATTATCGTAATAAAAGAATAATTCAGAATTGTTAGAATAAACATCAATGGTTAGATATCCAGAAGTTAATTCACATAATTCAAAATCAACTTCTAAATTATCATAGCTAATTGAATCTCTATTGATTTGAAATATTTCCTCTTTAGAACAAATTATATTACCATTCAAGTCATTATTACTTATTTCAACTTTATATATTCCTGGAGATAAACCATTTACAGATGATAATCCTGAATATTGAGGTAATAATTGCCAAGAACCTGCACTACAAGAATTGGTGCCACCTTGAATATTTAAAGTAGTTGGGTCCTCTAAAATCATGGTGTTTAAACCTGCACAGAAAATAATCTCTGACCCAATAAAACTGGCATTTAAAATTTCAAAAGTCTCGTAAATATTTAAATCACAATTAAAATATTGTAGAGTTGTTATTAAATAAAAATCATCAATACCATCATTGTTATTGTCAATTCCTGAATTTAAATCAGGATCTGCAAGATCAATTATTCCATCATTATCAACATCAATTAAACCAGGATCAATTGTTCCATCACCATCCAAATCGGAATCACCATAATCGGGTATTCCGTCAAAATCAAGATCAATTGGTGATATTGAATAATTAAAACAATTTTGACTACCATCTAAGGTATACCATTCAATTTGATTGATTAAGTTTTCATCACCACCTGTAATTTGTAATAGAATTTCCCCATCGTTGAGACCGGAATCACAACTTGGAAGTATAATATCTACTATATCTACAATAATTTCATCAGATTCAGTTACTTCAAATGACTCTGTAGTAACAGCACATCCTTGATTATTAGTTACATCTGTTATTTCAACAGTATAAATTCCTGGTAGTAAATTTTCAATATCCTGATTGATACTTGAAAAAGAGTTAGGCCCAGACCAACTGTAGTTGTAAACTCCACTTATATTTCCTCCTGATAAAACTAGATTAACTGCTCCATTAGCAGAACCATAACAATAAACTGGTTTGATTTCTGAGTTTAGTAAAGGAGGGTCACCTGGTCCAGGCTCAGGTGAAATTTCTGTTACAATTATTGAATCAGCAATAGATACAGCAGGGTATATGGTAATCTCTCTTTCCAATTCCGCAAGACAACCGTTTGGACTGGATGCATATAAAATATATTGTATTGTGAGTACTGTTGTTAATGCTGGACCATCATATTCACCAGATATAGTAATAATTCCTGTTATTGGATCAAAGGAAGCATCTAGCCCTTGTGGTAACCCTAAAGACGTGAAGTTATCATAATTTCCAATTAATTGATAAGAAATAATGTCTATAGGTGAATTTTCACAAATTTCTTGAAATTCTGTTGATGGATCAGAAAGTAAGTCAAAATAGGGCCCATCTATCACGTCAATAATTCCTGAAAATTGCGAATTACAATTGCCAAAGGATGATTCTACTATGTAATTAAAGGTTCCTACAACTATAGGAGTACCAATAATTTCAAGAATGATATCTCCTGTTGTAGGATCAATTTCATTTGTATAAGTACAACCATTTGGAAGTCCACTAACATTAGCAAATAAAGCATCTGAAATAGTAAACACTATCGGGTCAATTTCATTATTTAAACACAAACTTTGATTGGTAGTTTCAGGATTAACCGGTTCAATAGTATCGCCAGAATCAATAACTTCTATGGTTCCTAACTCAATTAGTGCGGTGTTTTCACATAAACCAAAAGTAGTAATTTCATAATTATAGATACCGAGTCCTACCACTGTACCAGATATTGTAAGTAATAATGCTCCGGAGGAATCATCTGTATTATAAGAAACTCCTGTAGGAAGACCAGTTACAGTAGCTCCAATACTACCCCCTTCTAATTCATAAACAATATTAACGATTTCAGAATTATCACAAACTACTTGATCATTAGTTCCTATATCGGATAATAGTGAAATTTCATCTGCAGGATTAACTGTGATTTCACCAGATACTGAGTTTTCACAAACTTGACCAATGGTAGTAATTGTGTAAATATAATTTGTAATAACTGATATATTTTCAGTTGGAAATCCTGAAATTATTAATTGATTTAATCCGGTATCAAAAGCATAAGAGATACCTAATGGTAATCCGTTCACAGATAATGAAACAGGTGTTTCACTAAAATTATAGACAATTGGTTGAAGTGGATTTAATGCATCAGCTTCACATAATTCCTGGTTGTCTGGTCCTCCAGTGGGCTCTAATGTTATATTAATTGATGGGCCAACAGTTATGGTTCCAGTTAATATTGATTCATCACAAAAGGATCCTAAAGTCTCGACACTGTAGGTAAACAAAGTAGTTTCTGTAAATGGCCCGATTGGTGTTCCGCTGATGGTAATTTGAGTTCCGTTAATTACAAAATTAACACCTGGTGGTAAATCGAATACATTAGCACCGGTAGCACCAGCACTAAATTCATAAACAATATCAACCAGTGGATTTCCTTCACAAAGTATCTGAGATTCTGTTCCAAGATCAGATGTTTGTATTAAATCACTGTTTGGATCAATTGTTATAGAACCTGTGATATCAGTATTACATAAACTACCAGTTGTACTTATAGTGAAGGGGTAAACAGTTTGTGTAAATATATTTACGTCTGGTGTACCAAATATCACTAAGATTCCAGTTGCGGGATTTAGGTTCGTATTTAAACCAGAGGGAAGACCAGATATATCCACCCCTGTAGCTCCACTTTGTAATTCATATTCAATATCCACAATTGGTGTAGATTCGCATATAACTTGATTTTCAGTACCTGAGGCAGAAATTAATTCAAGAATTCCTTCAGGATTAACAGTAATAGTTCCTGAAAGTGATGGATTTGGACAATCACCTCCCAATGCTGAAACAGTATAGTTATATATTTCTGTGGTTGTTATGTCATCTGTTGGAGTACCACTTATCGTAATTTGATTACCCACAACAACAAAATCAACACCAGTTGGGAGGTTAACCACATTAACTGTGTTTGCTGCACCTGAGAACTCGTAAATTATTGAATCTATAGCTTCTCCTTCACATAGAGTTTGAAATTCTGTTCCTGCATCAGAGGTCTGAACTAAATCACTATTTTCAAGTATTTCTAGCGTCCCTGAAAATTCTGATTCACATAAAAGCCCTGACGTTTCAATAAGATAATCAAAGACTCCTAATTCTAGAGGACTTCCAAATATAGTAAGATCAATCGTTCCAGTAGCAGGATCAGTAATGATACTATAGTTACAACCGTTAGGTAAACCAGTAACATTAACATTTAGTGCATTTTCAATAGAGAAAATAATCTCTGGCACAATTTCAGTATTTTGACACAGTACTTGAGAGGTAGAACCAGACACTGGATCATGAGTTATTGTAATGGAAGGTAAGACCTCTATAGTACCTGATATTTCCATAGCATTACATATACCAAATGTAGTAATGACATAAGTATTTATACCAAGATCAATAGTAGGAATCCCAGAAATTGTCAGTAACAAAACACCAGTTGTATCATCCAGATTATAAGAAACACCGGTTGGTAATCCAGTTACAGTTGCTCCGAGGCTACCCCCTTGTAGTTCGTATACTATTTCATTGATTTCTGTATTCTCACAAACAATTTGCTTATCGGAATCAACTGCTGTTATTAAAATAATTTCATCATCTGGGTTAACTGTAATTTCTCCAGTTACAGAATTATCACAATCTTGGCCAATTGTTTCAATAGTATAGGTGAAATTTTGTTGCGATGAAATATCATCAGTTGGAAATCCAGAAATAATTAATTGATTTCCACTAAAGGTATAGAAAATTCCTAACGGAAGGCCTTCTACAGAAATTGCTACAGGAGTTTCACTAAGATCATAAATAATGTCCTGAATTGGTTCCCCTTCGCAAACTTCTTGAATATCTAAACCTCCTCCAGGATTAAGTAAAATCTCAACGGAAGGTCCTACAGTGATGGTTCCATTTAATGGTGTTGCTGCAGAACAATTACCACCGTCTGCAGAAACAGTGTAATTAAATATGGTAGTACTAGCAAATGGACCGTCAGGGGTACCAGTTATCACTACCTGACTTCCAACTATCGCAAAATTAACACCAGGTGGTAGTCCTGTCACCGTTCCACCAGTAGCTCCTCCGCTAAATTGGTATATAATATCGTCTATAGGTTCTCCCTCACAGAGTATTTGCGAATCAGTGCCAGCAAGAGACACTAGTTCTAAATCACCATCTGGATCTACAGTAATTGTTCCAGTTGTTAAGCTATTACAAGGACTTCCTGTTGTGGTTACTGTAAAATTATATAATGTTTGCGCTGTAACATTTGCTGTTGGAGTTCCTGATATTTCTACCTGGGTTCCACCTCCTGTTACAATAAAAGTAACTCCCGTTGGTAAACCTGTTACCGTAGCTCCTGTGGCCCCATCTAATAATTGGTATTGGATTAGTTGAATTGGAGTATTTTCACAAACTACTTGTGCATCGGTACCAATTGGAGTATTTAATAATAAACCAGCTTCAGGATCGACGGTAATCGAACCGTTTAGAATTGCATTTAGACACGTCCCTGAGGTAGTCACCGTGTAAGGGTATATCTGTTGAGCACTAATAGGAGCTGATGGTGTTCCTGATATAGTAAGCTCATTGCCAGCTACCACAAAAGTAACCCCTGCCGGTAGGCCTGTAACCACTGCATTAATTGCACCTCCGCTAAATTGATATATAATATCGTTTATAGGTTCTCCTTCGCAGAGTATTTGTGCATCGGTCCCTGCCGTTGAAATTAAGTTTAAATCGTCATCTGGGTCTATGGTAATCGTTCCAGTTGTTAAGCTATTACAAGGACTTCCTGCAGTAGTTACGGTATAATCAAATACAGTTGTTGCAGTAATATTTACCGTTGGAGTTCCTGATATCGTTACAATTCCTAAAGCTACACTATAACCTACACCCGCTGGTAATCCAGTCACTATCGCATCTGTTGCTCCATCAAATAATTGATAATCAATTGGTAATATTGGAGTGTTTTCACAAATAACTTGTGCATCATCACTACCAACACCAAGAGATACACCAGCTTCTGGATTTACGGTAATCGTTCCATTTAGGCTTGAATCTAAACAAATACCACCTAGGGTAGTCACCGTGTAAGGATATATCTGTTGAGCACCAATTGGAGCTGATGGCGTTCCTGATATAGTAAGCTCATTGCCAGCTATCACAAAAGTAACACCTGCTGGGAGGCCTGTAACCGTTGCACTACTAGCTCCACCACTAAACTCATAAACAATATCCACTAAAGCTTCTGTTTCACAAAGTATTTGTGTATCGGTTCCTACTGCAGATGTTATGTTCAATTCATCGTCTGGATTTAAGGTAATCGTTCCACTTAAACTAGTATTTATACAACTTCCAGTAGTAGATACGGTATAATTGAATACAGTTGTTGTAGTAATATCCACCGTTGGAGTTCCTGAAATCGTTGCGAGTCCTGGAACTACGCTGAAACTGATACCTGCAGGTAGCCCTGTCACAGTAGCACCTGTCGCTCCATCTAATAGTTGATAAGTAATATCTAAGATAGGAGTGTTTTCACATAAGATCTGAGCATCATCGCTTCCAGGAGTTAATTGTAAACCAGCTTCTGGGTTTACGGTAATCGTTCCATTGAGGCTTGAATCTAAACAAATACCACCTAGGGTAGTCACCGTATAAGGATAGACAGTAGTTGTAGTAATATTAGCTGTCGGTGTTCCCGATATAGTAAGTTCGTTACCAGCTACTAGAAAAGTAACTCCTGCCGGAAGGCCTGTAACTGTTGCACTACTGGCTCCGCCACTAAATTCATAAACAATAGCTACTAAGGGTTCTGTTTCACAAAGTATTTGAGCATCAGTCCCTGCTGTTGATATTAAGTCCAAATCATCATCTGGATTTAAGGTAATTGTTCCTGTCGTAGTACTAGAGCAAGATTCTCCAGTCGTAGTTATGGTATAATCATAAACCGTTGTTGTAGTAATATTATCAGTTGGTGTACCAGATATCGTAATGATACCTGCAACTAAACTAAAACTTACTCCTGCAGGCAATCCTGTTACTGTAGCATTTATAGCATCACCTTCTAGCTGATACGTAATGTCTAAGATAGGATTATTTTCACATAATACTTGCGCATCGCTTCCAGTAGGAGAGGTCAATACTAAACCACCTTGTGGGTTTACGGTAATCGTTCCATCCAAACTAGCAGTTAAACAATTTCCTCCCTGTGTAGTCACCGTATAGTTAAATATTGTTTGAGTAAGAATCGGCCCTGATGGCGTTCCTGATATAGTAAGTTCATTACCAGCTACCACAAAAGTAACTCCTGCCGGTAGGCCTGTAACTGTTGCACTACTGGCTCCGCCACTAAACTCATAAACAATATCCACTAAGGGTTCTGTTTCACAAAGTATTTGAGCATCTGTCCCTGCTGTTGATATTAAGTCCAAATCATCATCTGGATCTAAGGTAATTGTTCCAGTTGTATCACCGCTACAAGGACTTCCCGTCGTAGTTATGGTATAATCATAAACGGTTGTTGACGTAATATCGTCAGTTGGAGTTCCTGATATCGTTACGATTCCAGATAGAACACTAAAACTTACTCCAGCAGGCAATCCTGTAACTGTAGCATTTGTAGCATCACCTTCTAACTGATATATAATATCATCGATAGGAGTGTTTTCACATAATACCTGCGCATCGGTTCCAGCAGGAGAGGTCAATACTAAACCACCTTCTGGATTTACGGTAATCGTTCCATCCAAACTTGCAACTGAACAATTTCCTCCCTGTGTAGTCACTGTATAGTTAAATGTTGTTTGAGTTGGAATCGGACCTGTCGGCGTTCCAGATATAGTAAGCTCGTTACCAGCTATCACAAAAGTAACCCCTGCCGGTAGGCCTGCAACTGTTGCACTGGTAGCACCGCCACTAAACTCATAAACAATATCCACTAATGGTTCTGTTTCACAAAGTATTTGTTCATCGGTTCCCGGAATGGATACTATAGCTAAATCATCATCTGGATCTAAGGTAATTGTTCCAGTTGTAGTGCCACTACAAGACGATCCCGTAGTAGTTATGGTATAATCATAAACAGTTGTCGATGTAATATCCACTGTTGGTGTTCCTGATATCGTTACGATTCCAGATAGAACACTAAAACTTACTCCTGCAGGTAAACCTGTTATTGTAGCATTTATAGCATCACCTTCTAGCTGATACGTAATGTCTAAGATAGGAGTATTTTCACAAACTACTTGCGCATCGCTTCCAGTAGGAGAGGTCAATACTAAACCACCTTGTGGGTTTACGGTAATCGTTCCATCCAAACTTGCAGCTGAACATGTACCTATAGTGGTAACGGTATAATCAAAAATTGTTTGAGTAAGAATTGGATCTGTTGGTGTTCCAGATATAGTAAGCTCATTGCCAGCTACCACAAAGGTAACTCCTGCCGGTAGGCCTGTAACTGTTGCGCTGGTAGCACCACCACTAAACTCATAAACAATATCCACTAATGGTTCTGTTTCACAAAGTATTTGTTCATCAGTTCCCGGAATGGATACTATAGCTAAATCATCATCTGGATTTACAGTAATTGTTCCACTTAAACTCGTATTAGAACATCCACCCGTCGTAGTTATGGTATAATCATAAACAGTTGTCGATGTAACATCATCAGTTGGCGTTCCCGATATCGTTACGATATCTAAATCAACACTGAAACTTACTCCAGCAGGCAATCCTGTTGCCGTTGCATCGGTTGCACCGTCAAATAGTTGATAGGTGATGTCTGTTATTGGTTGAGTTTCACAAACTACTTGTGCATCGGTTCCTGTAGGAGAGGTTAATGTAATTATACCCTCTGGATTGACCGTAATCGTTCCATCTAAGCTTGTATCTTGACAGGTACCCCCAAGCGTAGTCACAGTATATGGGTATATTGTTTGGGTTATAATATCTGCCGATGGTGTACCAAATATGGTTACCTGATTAGCAGCTACCACAAAATTTACTCCTGTTGGTAACCCCGAAACTGTAGCACTAGTTGCACCTGCACTAAACTCATACACAATATCCACTAATGGTTCTGTTTCACAAAGCACCTGTGATTCGCTTCCTACAGGTGATATTAATGCTAAATCATCATCTGGATCTACCGTAATAGTTCCAGTTGTAGTGCCACTACAAGACGATCCCGTAGTAGTTATGGTATAGTTATAAACAGTTGTTGAAGTAATATTAACTGTAGGAAATCCTGACATTGTAATAATATCTGATACAAAACTAAAGCTTATACCCGCCGGTAATCCTGTTACGGTAGCACCTGTTGCACCGTCTACTAGCTGATAGGTAATCTCAAGAATATCAGAATTTTCACAAACTACTTGCGCATCGGTTCCAGTAGGAGAGGTCAATACTAAACCACCTTCTGGATTCACCGTAATCGTTCCATCTAAACTTGTATTATCACAGGTACCTCCCAGACTAGTAATTGTATAAGGGTATACCGTTTGAGTAGTAATATTATCAGTTGGAGTTCCAGATATAGTTAGCACATTACCTACAATTGCAAAGGTTACACCTGCTGGAAGAGTACTAACAGTTGCACTGGTAGCCCCTGCACTAAACTCATACACAATATCCACTAAAGGATCTGTCTCACAAAGTACTTGCGATTCGGTTCCTACTGCTGATATTAAGTCTAAATCATCATTTGGTTCTAACGTAATGCTTCCAAGTAAGCTTAAATTAGAACAGCTTCCTGTGGTAGTTACGGAATAGTTATAAACTGTTGTTACCGTAATATCATCAGCTGGAGTTCCTGATATGTTTACTATATTAGAAACTACACTGAAGTTTACTCCAGCTGGTAATCCAGATACGATTGCACCTGTTGCTCCATCTAATAATTGATATTCTATTGGCGCAATAGGGGTATCTTCACATAGTATCTGCGAGTCAGTGCCAGTAGGAGAGGTCAAAACTAACCCACCCTCTGCATCGACTGTTATCGTTCCACTCAAACTTGTATTGGCACAAGCACCAATAGTAGTAATTGTATAAGGGTATACCGTTTGAGTGGTAATATTTACTGAGGGCGTTCCAGAGATGGTCACTAAATCCCCAATTATCGTGAAAGTAACACCTAATGGTAATCCAGTAATATTTGCACTGGTAGCTCCCGCACTAAACTGATAAATAATACTATCAATAGGATCCCCTTCACAAAGTACTTGCGAATCAGTTCCAACTGCTGAGATTAAAGACAAGTCATCGTCTGGATCAATAGTGATGGTTCCTGTTGTAGTACCACTACAAGGACTGCCTGAAGTAGTTATGGTATAACTATATACCGTTGAAGTAGTTATATTTACTATAGGTGTTCCTGAAATGGTTACAATACCGTTAAGAACATTAAATCCTATTCCTGCTGGTAATCCTGTTACGGTAGCTCCTGTTGGTCCATCTAACAATTGATATTCTATTAGAGCAATTGGAGTATTTTCACATAAAATTTGTGCATCGGTTCCAGTTGCTGATATTAAGTCTAAACCACCTTCTGGATCTACCGTGATGGTTCCACTTAAGCTAGTATCTGCACAGGTACCAATGGTAGTTACTGTATAGTTATATACTGTCTGAGTAGTAATGTCATCAGTTGGAGTTCCAGATATAGTTAGCACATTACCTACA
>SGZH01000012.1 GCA_004214175.1 Flavobacteriales bacterium
GGTATCTCCATGAGGGCCGCCAATAACAAATTTACCAGTTGGATTGATATGGTAAGTAATATCGTTGTTAAACAAAGCTTTTGTATCAGGATCTAACTGAGCAATCACTCTTGGAATTAAAATAGATTTTAAATCTGATTCGATTGTACTTAACATCTTCGCATCTTTATCAAATTCGTCATGTTGAGTCGAAATAACAATAGTGTCTATTCTTATTGGTTTATTATCATCACTATATTCAATTGTAACTTGACTTTTTGCATCTGGTCTTAAATAATTGATTTCAGAACATTCTCTTCTAATTTTAGCCAATTCAACTAAAATACGGTGACTTAAATCTAGTGCTAAAGGCATATAATTTTCAGTCTCATTGGTAGCATATCCAAACATCATTCCTTGGTCACCTGCGCCCTGTTCTTTACCATCTTTTTTATCCACCCCTTGGTTAATTTCTGGAGATTGTTCGTGAATAGAAGATAATACGCCACAGGAATCGCCATCAAACTTGTATTCACTTTTGGTATAACCAATTTTCTTGATAACATCTCTTGCTATTTTCTGAACATCTAGATAGGTATTACTCTTTACTTCTCCTGCTAAAACTACTTGTCCTGTTGTTACTAGAGTTTCGCAAGCAACTTTTGATTGTGGATCAAAGGCTAGAAAATGATCAACCAATGCATCACTAATCTGATCGGCAACTTTATCTGGATGCCCTTCAGAAACACTTTCGGATGTAAATAAATAAGCCATAAATGGATAATTTTTAATTTCATATTTAAAAAAATGGATTGCAGCCTGCTGAGAGAACAGATTTCTTAAGTAACCTGTTTTACGTTTTAGCATTTATAGTTACCACAACTAGTAACAGAGGTTGCAATCAGTCAAATTTTTCCTCTTTTGAATTAACAAAAATACATATTTTCACAAAAAGAATTCAATTTTTTAAAGATTCTGTGGTAATTATTTTTTTTTTAAAGATTAGTTTATATTAGCTACTTTCAAAAAAATAATGAAAAGAAATATCTCTGTCCTTTTAATAATGATTTGCTATTGTTGTTTCTCTCAAGAAAAAAATAACAATAGCTATCAATTAGAGGGGAGTTATTTTTACGGAAATATTTACAATCATAATTCTGACATTTCTCATTTAATTAAAGGACATCCAACCGGAGCTTTTCTATCCTTTAATAAAAAAACATTTGGATTGAAAGACTGGGAAAAAAAATATAATTTTCCAGATTGGGGTTTATCTTTTATATACAAGGATCTTAAAAATGAAACTCTTGGTCAAAATTATGGTCTTTATGTAAATTATAACTTTTATTTATTTAGCAGAAATTTACAATTAACATTGGGCTCAGGACTTGCATTTAATACCAATCCTTATGATCAAGATTCTAATTATTTAAATATTGCATACGGAACAAGTCTTTTAAGTTCAAGTTTTATCAAAGCAAATTTTATCAAAAACTCAATTTGGAAAGGGTTAGGTTTTCAAACAGGATTAATGTTTATTCACTATTCCAATGGTAATACTAGAGCTCCTAATACAAGTACTAATTCTTTTTTAATAAATGCAGGATTAAACTATCAATTAAATTATAAGAATATAAAAGAATACGTGAGGGAGCAGGATTTGACTAATTACAGTGAAAAAATTAAATTTAATTTTGTTTTTAGAACTGGATGGAATCAAAGTGATGTAATTGGATCTGGAACTTATCCCTTTTATGTATTTTCAGCCTTTATAGATAAAAAATTAAATTATTACAGTACCATTCAGTTTGGTGCAGATTTTTTTATATCGAAATTTCTAGAAGAATTTATCAGTTATACTGCAATAGCATATCCAGAGTTTGATTTAAGTGGAGATGAGGATTATAAAAGAGTAAGTTTGTTTTTAGGTCACGAATTAAGAATTGACAAAAACGGAATTCTTTTCCAAATAGGGTATTATGTTTATTACCCTTACGAATTTGAAAAAAGGATATATATAAGAGCTGGGTTTAAAAGATATATTTATAATGAAAAATTATTTGCTGTTGTTTCTCTTAAGTCCCATTGGGCCCAAGCTGAGGCAGTTGAATTTGGTATTGGTTATAGATTTTAAAGAGATGAAAAAAGGGATAATTTTGATGTTTTTTATAGTATTAGTAGCTTGTAACAGTGAAAATGCTCCAGATTGTATTAGATCTGAAGGTGCGATTATTCAAACAGATGTAAATGTTCCATTTTTTTCCAAAATACTTGTATATAACAATATACAATTATATGTGACTCAGGGACCTGAACAAAGAGTTATGGTTGAAACAGGTGAGAATATTTTTAATGATATTGAAATACTAGTAAATGAGGATGAATTGATAGTATCTAATAATATTAATTGTAATTTCATTCGTGACTATGGTCTAACTAAAGTTTATGTTACCTCTCCTAATATAAATGAAATTACTAATAGTTCTGAATTTACTATTATTGGTTTAGGATTACTGAACTATCCAAATTTAAATTTGATTTCCGATAATTATATTAATCAAGAATATTATAACAACGGTGATTTCGATTTAGAATTAGATGTTGAAAATCTCAGTGTTATTGCCAATGGATTTTCTAATTTTTTTTTAAAGGGAGTTGTTTTAAACGCAAATATTAGTCTGTATGCAGGTGATTCAAGAGTTGAGGCTGCCGACTTAATTATTCAACATCTCAATGTTTTTCATCGTAGTACTAATAAAATGATTGTAAATCCTCAACAATCAATAACAGGAGAAATTAGAAGTTTAGGAGATGTTATTTCAAAAAATATTCCTCCAGTAGTTGAAGTGACTGAATACTATACGGGAACTCTTATTTTTGATTAGTAAGTTCAGTAAATAAAGTTTCTAAATTAGTTTCTTTTAGGGTGTCTGATATCGATTTATCATGAATTAAATTACCGTTATTAATTATAATTACCCGATCACAAATAGCTTCCACTTCTTGCATAATATGAGTAGAAAATAATACTGTAATATTTGCTTCTTTTGTTACTTTCTTTATTAGTTCTCTAATCTCAATTAGCTGGTTTGGATCTAAACCCGTAGTGGGTTCATCTAAAATTAATACCTTAGGTTGGTGTAATAAAGCACTAGCTAAGCCTAATCGTTGTTTATAACCTTTTGATAGCTCTCTTATTTTTTTGTGTGCTTCTTTTTTAAGTCCTGTTTGGATAATAATTTTTTCGATTTGATTTTTATCAATTTTATAGATGTCTGCATTAAAATTTAGGAATTCTTTTACATATAATTCCTGATACAGGGGGTTGTGCTCAGGAAGGTAACCCACAATTTGTTGTACTTTAATCTTATCATCGATAACTGAGTAATTATTAACCCAGGCATCTCCTTCAAAAGAAGATATGTAAGTAGTTAATATTTTTATTAAGGTTGATTTTCCAGCACCGTTAGGTCCAAGAAATCCTACTATCTCACCTTGTTTAATCGAAAATGAAATTTTATTTAAGGCCATTTGTTCACCATAATACTTGGTGATATTTTCTACTCTAATCGACATCTTTATCTTTAAAACAAAACTACATAAATAAAAAATAAAAAATTACAGCTAGTTTTTAATATTTATCTTTACAAACAAAAAATTTAATAATGAATCAAGCCAACTTTTAAAGAACCTAATTAATGAAAAATAACAAAAATCTAAAATCTTGGCTTAATAAAATGGAATTAAAACATCCATTGGTAATTGCAGGACCATGCAGTGCAGAGTCAGAGAGTCAAGTATTAAAGGTAGCACATCAATTAAAAAATACAGATACTACTATTTTTCGTGCCGGTATTTGGAAGCCCAGAACAAGACCTGGGAATTTCGAGGGAGTAGGTAAAATAGGTTTGAAATGGTTGAAAAAAGTAAAAGATGAAACAGGACTTCTAACCGCTACAGAAGTTGCTAATCCGACTCATGTAGAGTTAGCGATAAAAAATGGAGTCGATATTATTTGGATAGGAGCTCGTTCTACAGTTTCTCCATTTATTGTCCAAGAAATTGCAGAAGCTCTAAGAGGTACAAAAAAAGTTGTTTTGGTAAAAAATCCTGTTAATCCAGATTTATCCTTGTGGCTTGGAGCAGTTGAGCGTTTGTATGCCTCCAATATAAAAAATACAGGAGTTATACACAGAGGATTTTCTGACTATGAAAAAACTAGGTATAGAAACAATCCAGAGTGGCAAATACCAATCGATTTACAAAATCAATTTCCGGATTTACCTATACTTATAGACCCTTCTCATATTGCTGGAAGAAGAGATATTATTTTTGATTTATGTCAAAGGGCTTTAGATTTAAATTTTGATGGCCTTATGATAGAGACTCACCATCAACCTCATGAGGCTTGGAGTGATGCTCAGCAACAGATTACCCCAGACACGTTAAAGCAAATTACCAATAATTTAAAGGTTAGAGATAAAGAAGGAAATGCTATTGAATATCAAAATAAACTAGCAAATCTCAGAACACAAATTGATGTAGTCGATCATAAATTAACTGAAATACTTGGTAAAAGAATGAAGATAGCAGATAAAATTGGTGTTTTGAAAAAAGATAATAATGTTGCTATTTTACAAAATAAGCGTTGGAATGAAATCTTAGAAAAAATGATATTTGAAGGCAAAGAAAATAGCTTAAGCAAAGAATTTGTTTTAAAAATATATAAAGCAATCCATCAAGAATCAATTAATCACCAAAACAAATTACATCGTGATCAATAAATGAATATTCTTTTCAAAATAGACCTCTTGATTAAATATAATTTAAGATTTTTGTCTTAATGAAAGGTATAGTTTATAAATCTACAGGCAGTTGGTACCATGTAAAAAATGAGCAAGGAATTTTTTATGAATGCAGATTAAAAGGAAAGTTTCGAATTCAAGGTATCAAGTCAACCAATCCAGTTGCAGTTGGAGATGTTGTTCATTTTGAAGTTGATAAAAAAGGAGATGAAGAGTTTGGTATTATTTATAATATTGAAGAAAGAAATAATTATATCATTCGTAAATCAGTTAATTTATCAAAACAAACACAGATCATTGCTGCTAATATTGATTTAGCTTTTTTACTAATTACGCTTAATAATCCGCCTACTTTTACAGCCTTTATAGATCGATTTTTAGTTAACTCTGAAGCTTATGGTATTAAAACAATTTTATTATTTAATAAAATTGACTCTTGTTCAGAAAATGAGTTAGTCAAAATAAAATCTTTAGCTCATTTATATCGATCCATTGGTTATGATTGTATTGAGATTTCTGCTAAATCAGGGACAAATATTCAAAAAGTGAAGGCGCTTATGAAAAATAAAGTCAGTGTTTTCTCTGGTCACAGTGGTGTAGGAAAATCTACTCTAGTTAATTCTATCGAACCCTCTATTAAACTTAAAACTAAAGAAATTTCTGATCAGCATCTACAAGGACAACATACTACAACATTTGCCGAGATGTTTGATCTGTCGTTTGGATCTCAAATTATAGATACACCAGGAATAAAAGGCTTCGGAATGGTTGAAATTGACAAAGAAGAATTATCAGGGTATTATCCAGAATTTTTTGAACTTAAGGAGTATTGCAAATTCAATAATTGTCTTCATTTAGAAGAGCCAAAATGTGCTATTAAGGAAGCTTTAGAAAATGGAGAAATTGCTTGGTCTCGTTATAAAAGTTATCTTCAAATATTAGAAGGAGAAGAAGAACATTATCGAAAAGATGTTTATGATAAGAATTAATTTAAAATATGAGAATTGTAGTTCAATTAGTAAAAAAAGCCTCAGTTGCTGTTGATAATAAAGTTATTTCAGAAATAAAAAAAGGGTATTTGATTTTATTAGGAATTGAAACCGAAGATACTCAGGAAGATATTAATTGGTTAGCTGGCAAAATAGCCCGATTAAGAATTTTTAGAGATAAAAATGGTACTATGAATAAATCCATCTTAGATGTAAATGGTGATGTAATTATAGTTAGTCAGTTTACATTGCAAGCAAAAACTAAAAAAGGGAATAGACCCTCCTACATAAAAGCGGCCCGACCAGAAATAGCCTCTGTTCTGTATAATAAATTTATTTTACAATTAGAGAATGAAATAGGAAAAAAAATACAAAGTGGAAAATTTGGAGCTATGATGGATGTAAGCCTAATAAATGAGGGGCCGGTAACTATCTTTATGGACTCAAAAAATAAATATTAATTATGAATTTAAAAGAATCACAGCTAGTCGTTGATAATTGGATAAAAAAACATGGAGTTCGTTATTTTAACGAACTCACAAATATGGCTCAACTTACTGAAGAGGTAGGTGAGGTAGCCAGAATAATTGCTCGTAGATACGGCGAACAAAGTGAAAAAGAAAGTGATAAAAATAAAGATTTAGGTGAAGAATTAGCAGATGTTATTTTTGTTGTTTTGTGTCTTGCTAATCAAACTGGAATTGACTTACAGGGAGCATTCGACAAAAAAATGCTGATTAAAACAAATAGAGATCATGATAGACATCATCAAAATAAAAAATTAAAATAATGTTTAAAAAAGTTATTTCAACTCCAGGCTTTTGGAGGTCAGTTTTATCTCTGGGGATTGTTTTTTCTTTTCTATTTGTTATTGTTAAATGGGCAATTGAAGGGTTTAAAATAGCCTTTTTTTACGCCATATCCAATCCTTATTTATTTGTGTTGGGACTTTTTATTGGAGGTTTTATATATGGATTTCTGGTAACTTTTGGTAAGTTTAGAGCAAAAATCATCAAGAAAGATCTTTAGTTTTGAAAGCATATCTAACCAATACCATCGAAAATAAAACCGTATCGGTTAATCTTCCTGGGTCTAAAAGTGAATCAAATAGGCTCTTAATATTAAAAAAAATATATCCAAATATTTCTCTACTTAATTTATCTAACTGCGATGATACCCTAACTTTAAGAAAAGCAATTGAAGAAAAAAATCAGATCGTAGATGTGCATCATGCAGGAACTGCTATGCGTTTTTTAACAGCTTTTTTTGCATCAAAAAAAGATGTTGAGTTTACTCTTACTGGAAGTAAAAGAATGCAAGAAAGACCTATAAAAATATTGGTAGATACTTTAAGAGCGATAGGAGCAGATATTTCGTATATTAAAAATAATGGATTCCCTCCATTAAAAATTAAAGGGAAAGAATTAATTTCCAATTCAATATCAATCGATGCAAATATTAGTAGTCAATATATTTCTGCATTAATGTTGATAGCACCATCGCTTAATAAAGGTTTAAAAATTACTCTAAGAAATAACATCACTTCGATTCCCTACATAAAAATGACCTTAGAGTTATTAAGTAGAATTGGTGTTTTTTGTAGTTTAACTGATAATATAATTGAAATTGCATCTACAAAGAAAATTAATGATATTAAAGTAAATATAGAGTCAGACTGGAGTTCAGCATCCTATTATTATAGTTTGGTTGCTCTTTCGGATCACCTAGAAATTACGTTAAAAACTTTTAGGAAAGACAGCATTCAAGGGGATTCAAAAGTGGTTGATGTTTACAAAAAATTAGGTGTAGAGACAATTTTTAATGAGACAGCCAACTCTATTACCTTAAAGAAGAACGGGAAAAAAGTAAATAATTTTTTAAAACTTAATTTAATTGAAACGCCTGATATTGCTCAAACTATTGCAGTTACTTGTTTTGGTCTAGGAATTTCATGTGAGTTAATGGGATTAAAAACGTTAAAAATCAAAGAGACAGACAGGCTATTAGCATTAAAAATTGAACTGCAAAAACTAGGGGCGGAGATAACGATAACTGATAAGAGTTTACGATTAAAACCAACTAAAACAATTGCTAAAAATATAGTTATCGAAACCTATCAAGACCATAGAATGGCGATGTCATTTGCACCACTTTATTTAAAAGTTCCTATTATCATTAATAATCCAAATGTGGTATCAAAATCTTATAAAACTTTTTGGGAAGACCTTCAAAAAATTGGCAGTAAATTATTAATTAAATAATAAGTTGTCTTTTACTTGACAACCCCTACATTCAGATTGTATATTTGCATTCTTTAATTTTAAAAACGATTATTATGGGAATGAAACTTTCTAGATTTAATTTTGAATTGCCTGAAGATTTATTAGCAGAATATCCAGCTACTAATAGAGATGAGTCTCGTTTAATGGTGCTGAATAGAAAAGATAAAACAATCGAACATAAAATGTTTAAGGACTTAAAAGATTATTTTAGAGAAGATGATGTTTTAGTTCTAAATAATACTAAAGTTTTTCCAGCAAGATTATTTGGTAATAAAGAAAAAACTGGAGCTCGTATTGAGGTTTTTCTATTACGAGAATTAAATATGGAAACTCGCCTATGGGATGTTTTGGTTGATCCCGCTCGTAAAATAAGGATTGGAAATAAGTTATATTTTGGTGAGGACGATTCTCTAGTTGCAGAAGTTATTGATAATACCACTTCTAGAGGAAGAACGCTTCGTTTTTTATACGATGGATCTTATGAAGATTTTAGAAAAAAATTAACTGAACTAGGAGAAACCCCACTTCCCAAGTACATAAAAAGAGACGTAGAGCCTGAAGATAAGGAAAGATATCAAACTATTTTTGCAAAGAATGAAGGAGCTGTTGCAGCTCCAACCGCTGGATTACATTTCTCAAAACACTTATTAAAACGCCTAGAAATTAAGGGTGTTAATTTTGCCGAGGTTACTTTACATGTTGGGTTAGGAACCTTTAGTTCTGTAGAGGTTGAAGATTTGTCAAAACATAAAATGGATTCAGAAGAATTTCATATTGATTCTGTTGCAGAAAATATTATTAATAAAGGAATTAAAGAAAAAAGAAGAATCTGTGCTGTCGGGACGACAGTTATGAGAACACTAGAAAGTTCTGTTTCTTCAAGCGGAACATTAAATGCTTATGATGGTTGGACAAATAAATTTATTTTTCCACCATACGACTTCAGTATTGCTAATATGATGGTAACTAACTTTCATACTCCTAAATCAACATTAATGATGATGGTTTCTGCATTTGCGGGTCATGATTTTGTTAGAGAAGCTTATGATGTTGCAATAAAAGAAAAGTATCGATTTTATACCTATGGTGATGCTATGTTGATTATCTAACACAAAAAGCAAAGTCTTAACCCTCTGTTTCATAGAGGGTTTTTTAATTTATTGAGGCGATTTGATTTTTAATTTACGTCATAATAAACTACATTAGTAAACTAATACAAACTCAAATAAAGATTTGTGAATAAAAAGCTACTTCTTTTTTTCTTATTAATATCTGTTTTGTCTTTCGCACAAGATGAAAATAGTATATTACCAATGAGTTTGCAATATAATCTTAGATCTACAGTCACGCCAATTGAACTCCCTCCGCTATATTTAGATGATATAATTGCAGAGGATGAAATAAATGATTTGGATAAAAGTTTACCCTGGCGTTACGGAATTTCAAGACCATTAGTTTTAGATCTTGACACTGATGGCGAATGGACTGAGTTGGATAATAATCGTGGAAGAATTTGGCAGGTAGCTATTTGGTCACCTGATGCAGTTAATTTAAGCATCAATTTTAATGACTTTAAGTTACCAGATGGGGCTATGTTACATTTATACAACGATGAACGAACAGACTTCTCTAAAACATATACAAAAAATCAAAACAGAGAAAATAAAAAACTAGGATCCTGGTATGTTTCTGGAGAAATTATTTGGATAGAATATTATGAACCAGAAAATATCGAAGAAATTGCTGAGTTAGAAATAGGAAGCTTAATTCATGGATATAGAATGGGAAGAGTACATCAAATGATTAAAAACAATTCAAGAGGATTGAATGATTCTGGTAACTGTAATTATGATGTGAATTGTCAAATTGGTGCTGATTATGATGAAAAAAAAGATATTATCAAAAAGGCAGTTGCATTGCTTAATTTAGGGAATGGTTTTTTATGCTCATCATCTTTAATAAATACCACTTTAAATGACAAAACCCCCTATTTATTAACTGCAAATCACTGTTTAGAATTTAGTAATCCTTCTTTTTGGTCTGTTCGATTTAATTGGATGAGTCCAAGTCCAATTTGTGCCTCTGAAGAAGAAAGTCTAGATATCCAAACTAACTTTACAATGAGTGGAGCTGAATTAATAGCCAATCACAGTTTAAGTGACTTTGCTTTGGTTAAGTTGCATAACGAAATTCCTGGTTCATGGGATGTAGCTTTTGCTGGTTGGGATAACACAGATAACTTACCAACTATGGAAGTTGGGATTCATCATCCAAATGGAGATATTATGAAAATTTGTAGAGATGATTCCGGTGCCGTCAAAGAAAATGCTAATGGAACAGAAGTTTGGCTTATAGGAGGTGTGTCTGTTGGTTCAGGAGACGGTTGGGAAATTGGTACAACTGAGAGTGGTTCTTCTGGTTCCCCCCTTTTTAATGAGAATGGAAAAATTATAGGGCAACTATATGGTGGTCAAGCATTTTGTGACGGTATTGAAAATAATAATGATTATGACATCTATGGAAGATTTGGAGCCTCCTGGGATGCTGGACAAACAGCAGCCACAAGATTGAAAGACTGGTTAGATCCAAACAATACAGGTCAGACGTCAACGGAGACACTTCAGAATGTTCTGAGTACTGAAGAATTTGATGACACAGGTACCTTAGATATATTTCCTAACCCTGCAAATTCAACTATTTCTATCATAAACAATAGATATCCAAATTTAGAGTTCTGTTTTTATAATTTATTGGGTCAAAAGGTATATTCGGGAGATATGTCTAATACCATAAATATTATTAACGTAGAACAATTAAAAGAAGGAATTTACTTTTTATATTTATTAAACATTGATACCAATATTAGTTCTACAAAAAAAATAATTATCAGTAGATAAATATAACTTTCTTAATTAATAAAAAGCCTCTTTTGTACAAAAGAGGCTTTTTATTATTTTATGCCTAGTATTTATAATATTTTTGTTTGATGGAATTAAATAAAAAGGACATAAGAGCTCTATCTAAAGATGAATTGAGATTATTTTTTAAAGAAATAGGAGATCAAGAATTTAGAGGAAATCAAGTTTATGAATGGCTTTGGAATAAAGGAGCCCACCAATTTGATGCTATGTCTAATATTTCAAAAGATACAAGGCAGGTTCTTAAAAATCATTTTGTTATAAATCATGTTGAGGTTGACAGTTTACAAAAAAGTAAAGATGGTACAATCAAGAATGCGGTGAAACTTTTTGACGGTTTAATTGTCGAATCTGTTTTAATTCCAACTCCAAATAGAACAACAGCATGTATTTCAACACAAGTTGGATGTAGTTTAAATTGTAAGTTTTGTGCAACTGCCAAATTAAAAAAAATGAGAAACTTACATCCTGATGAAATTTATGACCAAGTTAAAGCTATTGATCAGGAAAGTAGACTCTATCATTCTCGACCACTTTCTAATATTGTTTTTATGGGAATGGGAGAACCTTTAATGAACTATAACAATGTGTTGAAGTCGATTGATAAGATTACTTCAGAAGAAGGACTTGGAATGTCTCCCAAACGAATTACGGTTTCGACTTCTGGAATACCAAAAATGATAAAAAAGTTAGCTGATGACAAGGTGAAATTTAATTTAGCAGTATCGCTGCATTCAGCAATTCAAGAAAAAAGAGAGCAAATAATGCCTTTCGCAACTAAGTTTACGTTAATTGATTTAAAAGAATCACTTCAATATTGGTACGAAAAAACTAACCAGAGGATTACATACGAATATGTTATTTGGGAGGGGATCAACGATACGCGTGAAGATATTGATGCCCTGATTAAGTATTGCAAACAAGTACCTTGTAAAGTGAACTTAATTGAATACAATACTATTGATGATGACTTTTTTAAGCAGGCCTCAAAAAGTGTGACGGATGCTTATATTTGTGCGTTAGAAAAAAATAGAATTCCTGTTACAGTAAGAAGAAGTAGAGGAAAAGATATAGATGCTGCTTGTGGTCAGTTAGCTAATAAAAAGTAAAACTAATTTTATATATTTTAATTAGTAAATGAAAATAGTTTCCCAAATAAAACAACCAATCGAATACGAAATGGAACTTTTTGAAAAAAAGTTTCAACTTTCCATGTTTTCAAAAGTATCACTTCTAAATCGAATTACACACTATGTAGTAAATAGAAAAGGAAAGCAAATGCGACCCATGTTTGTTTTTTTAATCGCAAAAATGTTTAATAACGGTGAAGTTAACGATAGAACTTATCGAGGGGCTTCCGTTATTGAACTTATTCATACAGCAACATTAGTGCATGATGACGTAGTAGATGAGAGTGCTAAAAGAAGAGGCTTCTTTTCTATAAACGCTTTATGGAAAAATAAGATTGCAGTTTTAGTTGGAGATTTTTTACTATCCAAGGGTTTATTGCTTTCCATCGATAATAATGATTTTGATCTTCTAAAAATTATCTCAACAGCAGTAAGGGAAATGAGTGAAGGAGAGCTTCTTCAAATAGAAAAAGCAAGAAAGTTAAATATTACAGAGAGTATTTATTTTGAAATTATACGAAAAAAAACAGCAACATTAATAGCAGCGTGTTGTGAAATGGGTGCTCAATCTGTGATAGCTTCTAAAGCAGAAGTAGAAAATATGCGTCAATTTGGTGAATATATAGGAATAGCATTTCAAATTAAAGACGATCTTTTTGATTATGGAGCTGAAAAAATTGGAAAACCAACAGGTATTGATATTAAAGAACAAAAAATGACCCTTCCTTTAATTTATACACTTAACAATTGCTCTAAAAAAGAAAGAAAGTGGATTATCAATTCGATTAAAAATTACAATACTGATAAAGTAAGAGTAAAAGAATTAATACAATTTGTAAAATCTAAAGGTGGTATAGAATACGCGGTTACTAAAATGAAGGAATACAAAATAAAGGCTCTTTTTATTTTAGAAAAAAATCCAGACTCTCCATATAAAAAATCACTTGAATTGATGGTGAACTATGTGATTGACAGAAAAAAATGATTATTGAATTAAAGAAATACTCTTTATTTTTGAGAAATCTTATATCAAACCTTTTTTGTTGATAAATAAGTTCCTCTAAAAATTTATTTTTTCAATCAGAATTTCACATCTTTGAATGGTAAAGATGATTTCACAAACAACCATAGATAATGTATTTGAAACGGCTCGTGTAGAGGAGGTGATTGGTGATTTTGTTGTTTTAAAAAAATCGGGAAGTAATTTTAAAGGATTAAGTCCTTTTAGTGATGAGCGTACACCAAGTTTCATGGTTTCTCCTGCAAAACAATTATGGAAAGATTTTTCAAGTGGTAAAGGTGGAAGTGTTGTTTCTTTTTTAATGGAACACGAACATTTTAGTTATCCAGAAGCAATTAAATACCTAGCAAATAAATACGGTATTGAAGTTGAGGAAACGGAAAGAACAGATGAGCAAAAAGAAAAAGCCACACAAAAAGAGAATCTATTCATTGTTAGTGATTATGCTAAAGAATATTTTCATAAAACACTTCTAAATATAGAAGAAGGGAAAGCGATTGGTTTATCATATTTTAAAGAACGTGGCTTTACACAAGAAACTATTGAAAAATTCTCTTTAGGATATTCTCTAGATAAATGGGATGCTTTTACTAATACCGCTATAAAAAAAGGATACCAGTTAGAGTATCTTGAAAAAACAGGATTAACAATTGTTAAGGGCGAAAAGCAGTTTGATCGTTTTAAGGGAAGAGTTATTTTTCCTATTCAGAGCATGAGTGGTCGAACTTTAGGTTTCGGCGGAAGAATATTAACTAATGATAAAAAAGCTGCTAAATATTTAAATTCACCCGAAAGTGATATTTACCATAAAAGTGATGTTCTTTATGGCTTATACCAAGCAAAAAGTGTTATTTCGAAAGAGGATAATTGTTATTTGGTTGAGGGATATACAGATGTATTGCAGTTTAACCAAACAGGAATTATTAACGTTGTTTCCTCTTCAGGCACTGCATTAACAACTAGCCAAATTAGACTGATTAATAGATTAACCAAAAATATAACTGTTTTATATGATGGAGATGATGCTGGTTTAAGAGCTTCCATAAGAGGTATAGATTTAATTCTTGAACAAGGAATGAATGTAAAAGTTTGCACCTTTCCTGAAGGAGAGGATCCTGATAGTTTCGCAAAAAACAATTCCTTAGAGGCTTTGAAAGAATATTTGAATAAAAACTCTAAAGATTTTATAACTTTTAAAGCAAATTTACTGATAAAAGAAGCAGATAATGACCCAATAAAAAAAGCGAACACTGTTCATGAAATAATTGCTAGTATCTCTAAAATTCCAGATGATATAAAAAAGGAAATTTATATTCAAGAATGTTCAAGGTTAATGAATATTGAAGAATCAACCCTCTACAGTTCCTTAGCTCAAAAATTAAAAAAACAAAATAAGGAATTAGATAAAAAGCTTCAAAAAAAGAATGTTCCATTTAATGTGATTTCCTCTAAAAAAGAATCATTTGAAAAAGCAGACCACCAATTTGAGTTAGAAAAAAAAATAATTGAATTACTATTAGTATATGGTGTTAAGGAGGAAGAATTTGAAGAAATTTCAATTGAGATTAATGATGAAGGAGAATTATCATACACATCAGAAATAATAAAATCTAAGGTATATGAAAAAATATATTTAGATCTTCAAGAAGATGAGACTGAATTTGCTAATGAGGGTTTTAAAGAGATGTATCAGCTCATTATTGAAGATTTTAACACCTATCAAAATTTTAAAGCAGAACGATTAATAAGAAAGTTGTCTCCAGAAAAAGCAGAATTGATTACTCATATTTTATTTGATAGTGAACGATATCAATTACATAACTGGATAGGGCGAGAAATATATGTAAAAGATAAAAATCAAACTATCTCTCAAGTAGTAAGCGAAACCATTTTTAACTTACGGCGATACTTAATTTCGATGAAAATTAATGAATTGGCTCAAGAGATTAAAAATTTAAAAGATGAAAGCTTAAAAAAAGAAACGTTGAAAGAAACTCTTGAATATTCTACACTCAAAAAGTTGTTATCCGACAAATTAAATAGAGTTTTGTAACTATGTGAATTTAAACAATCGAAATGGATGTGTTAATCAACTTAGCATATTTTTTGGGATTTTACAAATTGGTATAGGAATCATTTTATGCTTATTGATAGTATTTAATTTTAAAAATAAATCAAATACAAATTTTTCTCTTCCTTCAAAATCTTGGGTAGATTTTTTTAGATCGTTCATTCTCATTGCCCATTCAAGTTCATCATAACTTGCTCCAATCTGATCTTCATCAGTTCTATGGTCACCAAACAATCCATCCGTAGGTGCTGCAGTTAATATTGATTTAGGTACCTCTAAATATTTTCCAATAGCATATACTTCACTTTTCAGTAAATCTGCAATGGGACTTAAATCAACACCGCCATCACCGTATTTTGTATAAAAACCAATTCCAAAATCCTCTACTTTATTTCCGGTCCCAGCAACAAGATAATTATTTAAGCCAGCAAAATAATACAAAGTAGTCATTCTAAGACGAGCTCTCGTATTGGCAAGGGATAAATGTAATTGATGATTGTCATTATTCAACACATCCTGATTTTTAAAAGTATCAAAGACATTTGTAAGATCAAAAAAAGTCGAACTGACATTTGGGAATTTTTTTTTAATGTTTTCAATATGTTCTTTTGCTCTACTTACTTGATTTTCTGCTTGATGTATTGGCATTTCAATACACATTACGGGAAATCCTGTTTTGGCGCACAACATAGAACTGACTGCAGAATCGATACCACCACTTACCCCAATAACAAATCCATTCATTTTTGAATTTTCAGCATAATCCTTTAGCCATTTTACAATATAATCAACTACTTTTAGAGTATTCATAATGTTGAATTTTAATAATACCTTTGCATCGCAAATTACGTAAAAAATAAAATTTTATATAAATTTTTATGTTAAACAGTTTTAAAATAAAATATCTAAAATCTTTTTTATTAATAGCAGTATTCTTTCTCTGTTTTAGTTGTCACCAAACAAATAAATTAGAGAAGGAAATTGGTTTAATTCCTATTGATCTTGAAATAGTAAGGTTTGATAAAGTTTTTGGCAATTCAGATATGGATGACTTACAAGATTTAAAGTCAAGATTCCCCGTTTTTTTTCCAAAAAAATATCCTGATTCTATCTGGAAAATGAAAATGAAAGATTCTTTAACACGTCAACTTTTTACAGAAGTAATTAAAAAATATCCAGATGAATTAAAATTAACCGAGGATCTTAGAACATTATTTAAGCATATCAGATATTATTACCCATCATTTAAAGTACCTAATGTAATAACTGCTAATTCTGATGTAGATTATAAAAATAAGATATTTTTATCCGATCAAACTTTAATAGTTTCTCTTGATAATTACTTGGGCAGTGATCATTTTTTTTATCAAGGAATTCCAGAATATATTAGTAGAAATATGAAAGAGTCACAGATTCTATCTGATGTTGCCTCAGTATGTTCTCAGCTATTTATTCCAAAAATAAATAAAAAAACATTTTTATCGCAAATGATTTATTATGGCAGAATACTTTATCTAAAAGATATCTGGTTAACAAAAACTTCTGATGATATTAAAATAGGATATTCTGAGGAAGAATTAAAATGGGTTCAAGATAACGAAAATCAAATATGGCGAAATTTTATTGAAAATGAATATCTATTTAGTACCAATCCAAAATTAATAGCAAGATTTATTAGTCTAGCTCCTTTTTCTAAATTTTATTTAGAAATTGATAATGATTCTCCGGGTATGGTTGGAAGATACATTGGTTGGCAAATTGTAAGATCTTTTATGGATAAAAAAGGTGCTAGTCTCGAAAAATTAATGACTTTAAGTGATGAAGAAATATTTTATAAATCAAAATACAAACCAAGAAAGTAATGGGAAATAAACACACATCCGATATTCATATAAATGTAACTTTAGATGAAAATAAAATACCAGAACAATTGCAGTGGACAGCAAAAGATGGCGGTGTCGAAAACATGGAGTCCAAAGCTATATTTATGTCAGTTTGGGATCATAAAGCAAAGGAAGCATTACGTATTGATTTATGGACTAAAGACATGCCGCTTGACGAAATGAAAATTTTCTTTCATCAAACTCTTACTGCAATGTCAGATACTTTTGAGCGCGCAACAAATGATAATAAAATGAGCGCAACCATGCGTGATTTTTGTGATTATTTTGCTGAAAAATTAGCTATAAAAAAGGAAAATAATTAATCTTGGTTAGACATCAAGGAGTTAATCTCACTAATATAATTTAATACCTTATCTCTTCCACTTCCATTACTTGAGGATGTAATAAAATAATTTGGCATTTCTTCCCAAGACTCCAGCATTTTTAATTTATAATCTTCTATGTTTTTTGTCAATATACTTGGCTTCATTTTATCTTGTTTAGTAAAAATAATCGAAAAGGGTACTTGATTTTCGCCCATCCATTGCATAAACTCAAGATCTATTTTTTGTGGCTTATGTCTGCAATCTATAAGAACAAAAGCCAAAGCTAGTTGCTGTCTCTTTGAAAAATATTGTGTGATGAATTTTTGAAATTTTTTTTTACTACTTTTTGAAACTCTGGCATAACCATAACCGGGAAGATCTACTAAGAACCAATTTTTATTAATTAAGAAATGGTTAATTAACTGAGTTTTTCCTGGTTTTCCAGATGTTTTTGCTAAACTTTTCCTTTGCATTAGCATATTTATTAGTGAAGATTTACCAACATTAGATCTTCCAATAAAAGCGTACTCGATAAGTTTTTCTTTGGGGCATTTAGTAACATCACTGTTACTTATCACAAATTCCGCAGATTTAATTTTCATTTTAAAATTTTAAAACTTTCTACTCAAAAGCCAATTGTATAGAAGCTCATTAAATTCATCTGGATGTTCCATCATTGCAGCATGTCCACATTTATCAATCCAAAACAAATTTGAGTCAGGTAATAATTCATTGAACTCCTTTGCCACCTCAGGGGGTGTAACGGTGTCGTTTTTACCCCAAATGATACAAGTTGGGGTATTCATTTTTGGCAAATCTTTTGCCATATTGTGACGGATAGCACTTTTTGCTATTGCTAAAGTTTTAATTAATTTATTTCGGTCGTTTACCGTTTCAAAAACTTCATCTACTAGTTCTTTTGTTGCTATTGCCGGGTCATAAAATACATCCTCTGCTTTTTTCTTGATGTATTCATAATCACCTCTTTTAGGGAAAGATCCTCCCATTGCACTTTCATACAATCCAGAACTTCCAGTAATCACAAGTGCTTTTATTTTTTCAGGAAATAATTTAGTACAATATAAACCAATGTGTCCTCCTAATGAATTTCCAACAAGTATCACTTGGTTGCATCCTATATGGTTAATGAATTCTAGAACATATTCTGAGAAGTTTTTAACGTTGGTTTTTAACAAAGGCATTTCATAAATCGGTAATTCAGGTAATAAAATACGATATCCTTTTTTAGATAAAAAATAAGTTACTCCATCAAAGTTACTTAATCCCCCCATGAGCCCATGCAAAACAACAATAGGTTTTCCTTCTCCAACGTCTAGGTAAGTGAATTTTCCTTCTTTTTTTAACTGATGCGTCATGTTAATAGCTAGAAATGATAAACAAAAGTACGCATTTTTATTTTCAACTTTCAATAAATATAACCCCTTACAATTTAGAGTTCTATAATTTATTGAATTTTAAGTGGTAAAACTTATTAACAATGTGGTAATTTGTGGTAAAAAGTGGTAAAAGTTCTATATATTTGAATTAATAATTTTTTAAAACAAAACCTCTATGCTCAATTTAATTGGGACTTATGAATGTAAGGCAGATATAAAAGGACGTGTTATGATCCCCACTGCTTTAAAAAAACAATTAGCTCCGGTTTCAACTCGTGGGTTTGTAATTAAGCGTGCGGTATTTCAGTCTTGTTTAGAATTGTATCCAATGGAAGAGTGGTTGTTGTTAATGAAGAAAATGAGCAGTTTAAATCGTTTTAATAGAAAGAACAATGATTTTATCAGAAGATTTACAGCAGGTGTAAGGTCTCTAGAAATGGATGCTGCTGGAAGATTGCTAATTCCAAAAGACTTATCAGGTTTTGCAGGAATAAAGAAAGAGATAGTAATTTCTTCAGCTATAAATATAGTTGAGATTTGGGATAAAAATAAATACGAACAGGCTATTAACGAAGCAGCTAGTGATTTTGCTGATCTTGCTGAAGAAGTAATGGGAGACGAAAGTGATGGAGCTAATGGAATATCATAAACCAGTTTTATTAACTGAAACGGTTGACGGCTTAAATGTAAAGCCTGATGGTATTTATGTGGATGTTACTTTTGGCGGAGGTGGACATTCCAAGGAAATATTAAATAGATTAGGAGAGGAAGGAAGATTGGTTGCTTTTGATCAAGATGAGGATTCTATAGTAAACATAATTAATGATTCTCGATTTTTATTGATTAATGAAAATTTTAGATACCTAAAGCAGTTTTTAAAATTTAATAGCATATCAAAAGTAGACGGAATTTTAGGTGATTTTGGAGTCTCGTCTCATCAGTTTAATGTCGCTGAACGAGGATTTTCAACTCGATTTGAAGCGAAATTAGATATGAGGATGAATAAAAAATCACCCTTCTCGGCTTTTGATGTAATTAACAAGTATTCGGAAGAAAAATTAAGACTAGTTTTTTACAACTATGGCGAATTAAGAGCAGCAGCTGGTATAGCAAGAGTTATTGTTGAAAATAGACAACAAAGGCCTATTGTATCCTCTGAACAATTAAAAAACTCTTTAGGTAGATTTTTACCAAAGCATCGAGAAAGTAAAATTTTAGCTCAAATTTATCAAGCAATTAGGATTGAGGTTAATCAAGAACTAGCTGCTCTGAAAGACTTTTTAAGTCAGACTATTGACGTTTTGAATTCTGGTGGAAGACTGAGTCTAATTTCATACCATTCTCTTGAAGACCGTTTGGTAAAAAGATTTATAAGAAACGGACTTTTTGAGGGAGAACCAGAAAAAGATGTATTCGGAAGGGTTGATATTCCATTTAAAAAAATTGGAAAATTTATAATACCAACCCATGATGAAATAAAAAGAAACAATAGAGCTAGAAGTGCAAAGCTCCGAATTGCAGAGAAATTATGAAAAAAGGGTTTTATGATTTATTGAAAGGAAAATTTTTGATAAGCGATGATGCTTTTAAGAATTGGCGCTTTATATTTTTTATATCTGTATTGATGATGCTAATGATTGGAAGTTCCCACAGGGCAGACAAAAAAGTACATAAAATTGCTCAACTTAATAATGAATTTAAAGAAATTAAAAGTGAATATGTAGACGTAAGGATGATTTTAATGCAGTCAAAAATGGAAACAAAAATAATTTCGGCTATGGAGAAAAATGAACTGGTTCCTTCAGAAAATCCTCCTCAAAAAATAATAATTAAAAAACAAAACTAGCTTTGCCAATTGAAGAAAAAAACATACTGAATCGCTTATATTTTATTGCTGGAGGTATGTTTCTATTCACTTTACTAATAGCTTTTAAAATAATCAATATTCAATTTGTCGATGGCGAAAAGTACCGGGCGCTCGCAAAAAAAAATACAATTAAAAATTGGGTTATTCCCTCAAGTAGAGGAAATATTTATGCTGATGATGGTAGTCTTTTAGCAACTTCTGTTCCTAAGTATGAAATACGATTTGATGCGTTAACAGTTTCAACTACTACATTTAATGAGCATCTTCCTGCCTTAGCTGAGTCTATGTCTGAAATGTATAATAAGCCTCAGGCTTATTATATTAAAAAGTTTAAAAACGCTCGAGCTACTAAAAATAGATATTTATTGGTGGCAAAAAATTTAGGTTATTCCGATTATATAAAAATAAAAAACTTTCCACTTTTAAGACTGGGACCATACAAAGGAGGTCTTATTGTAAAGCAAAATAATATTAGAGAACACCCAATTGGAAAAGTTGCTGAGCGTTTAGTGGGAAATGAAAAAAAAGGAGCTCCTGGCACCTATGATATTGGGTTTGAAGGAGCCTATGATGAATATTTAAAAGGAAAAGATGGGAAGCGCTTAAAGCAAAAAATTGCAAAAGGTCAATGGAAGCCAGTTTTTGATGAAAATGAAATAGAACCTGAAGATGGGTATGATGTGATAACGACCATAAATATAAATATTCAAGATATAGCCCATCATTCTCTTTTAAGTCAATTGGAATATTACGAAGCAGAACACGGCTGTGTAATTGTCATGGAAGTAGCATCAGGCGAAATCAAAGCAGTATCCAATCTTGGGAGAACAAGCAAGGGAACCTATTACGAAAAATTAAATTATGCAGTGGGTGAGTCTCATGAACCAGGATCTACTTTTAAAGTAGCTTCTTTAATGGCAGCCCTAGAAGATAAAGTTATAGACACAAGTTCTGTCATTGATACTAAAAGAGGAGTTAAAAATTTTTATGGAAGAAAAATTTATGATTCACACAGAGGCGGTTATGGTGAAATTTCTGTAGCCAGAGCTTTAGAAGTTTCCTCAAATATTGGTTTTGCAACTTTTATAGATGAGGCTTATAAAGAGAATCCAAAGATGTTTATCGATAGGTTAGAATCCTTCAACCTTAAAGACACTATTGGTATATCAATAAAAGGAGAAGGAAAACCAATGATACCAGGTCCAGGTCATAAAAAATGGAGTAAAAATGCTCTTCCTTCAATGGCATACGGTTATAATTTAAGATTAACACCCTTACAGACACTAAATTTTTATAATGCAATTGCTAATAATGGTGTGATGGTAAAGCCGAGATTTATAAAAGAAATTCGTGCTTGGAATGAAACAATTTTAACTTTTAATAAAGAAATTATTAACCCAGAATTAGCTTCAATAAACACCATTTTAAAAATTCAAGAAATCTTAAAAAATATAATGGTTAGAGGTACTGGAAAGAAGTTGTATTCATCAAATTTCTCAATGGCCGGTAAAACAGGTACAGCACAGACAGAATATTGGATGAAAGATTGGACTGAAAACAAACGATATATCTCTTCCTTTGCTGGTTACTTTCCTGCAGAAAATCCAAAGTATTCCTGTATAGTTATCATTCATAAGCCAAGTACCAACAAAGGATATTATGGTGCAGATGTCTCTGGACCTGTATTTAAAAGAATTGCACAAAAAATATTTACTGTTTCTCCTCAATTAGTTGAGGTTTCAGATATAAATGAAAAAGATGAATTAGTTATTGCTGATTATGAGCTCTATTATGAAAAATTACAAAATGAAAGTATTACAATTCCAAATGTGGTTGGAATGGCAGGAATGGACGCAGTTTCACTTCTAGAAAATATTGGGTTGAATGTAAAAATTGTAGGTAATGGAACGGTCAATAAACAATCATTAAAATCTGGAAGTAAAATTAGATTTGGTAAAAAAATAACACTCTATTTATCATGAAATTATTAAAGGATATATTGTATAGGGTGACGATAAATAGAGTAACAGGAAGCACTTCTGTAGCAATTAATAATATTGAGTTTGACTCAAGAAAAATAAAATTTAATGATGTTTTTGTTGCTATAAAGGGAGTTTTATCTGACGGTCACGATTATATTGAAAAGGCTACAGATTTAGGAGCCTTGGTTGTAATTTGTGAAAAAATTCCTGATAAAATTATCAATGGCATTACCTATGTAGAAGTTGATAATTCAAATCTTGCTCTTTCAGTTTTAGCAGCTAATTATTACGGAAATCCATCAGATGATATTCAATTAATTGGAATTACAGGAACTAATGGCAAAACAACAGTAGCCACTTTATTATATAAATTATTTAAAAAGGCAGGTTTTAAAGTAGGATTGTTATCTACTGTCAAAATCTTTGTTGATAATAAAGAATATAAAGCCACCCATACAACACCAGATTCATTAACTATTAATAAGTATTTAAAAGAAATGGTAGATGAGGGAATAGAATTTTGTTTCATGGAGGTTAGTTCACATGGAATAGACCAAATGAGGACAAGAAATTTAAATTTTAAAGGTGCTGTTTTCACAAATTTAACTCATGATCATTTAGATTATCATAAAGATTTTGAAGCCTACCGAGACGTAAAAAAAATGTTTTTTGATCAATTATCAAAAAACGCCTTTGCACTTACCAATTCCGATGATAAAAATGGTAAGTATATGCTTCAAAATACCAATGCAAAAAAACACACCTATGCTTTAAAATCTATAGCAGATTATAAATCTCAAGTATTAGAAAATCAATTTAATGGATTGTTGTTAAAAATTAATGGTCAGGAACTATGGGTAAAATTAATTGGAATCTTTAATGCTTATAACTTATTAGCTATTTATGCAGTAGCTGACTTACTTGGGCTGGAAAATTTAGAGATTTTACAATTGATGAGTGAATTGGAAAGTGTAGATGGTCGATTTCAATATGTAGTTTCAAAAAATAATATTACAGCAATTGTTGACTATGCACATACGCCAGATGCTCTTAAAAATATACTAGATACTATTAATAATATTAGGTCAAAAAATGAAGATTTAATTACGATTGTTGGTTGTGGAGGTGACAGAGATATAGCTAAAAGGCCTAAAATGGGAAATATTGCAGCTTCTTTGAGTTCTAAGGTAATATTTACTAGTGATAATCCACGAAGTGAAAATCCAGCTACCATAATTGAGTCTATGGAAGAAGGAGTGTCTGGAGAACATTTTAATAAAACTTTATCTATTTCAGACAGAAAACAAGCAATCAAAACAGCTTGTCAACTAGCAAAAAATGGGGATATAATATTGATTGCAGGTAAAGGTCATGAAACCTATCAAGAAATAAAAGGGAAACGGATTGATTTTGATGATTATAAAATTATTAACGAATTATTAATAGCTCTAAAAAAATAATTTATGTTGTATTATCTATTTGATTATTTAGAAAAAACCTACCATATTCCTGGGGCTGGACTTTTTCAGTTTTTAACTTTTAGAGCAGCCTTAGCTGTTGTTTTTTCATTACTTATTGCTGCAATATATGGTAAAAAAATTATCAACTATTTAAGAAAAAAACAAGTTGGTGAAACGATTCGTGATTTAGGTTTAGAGGGGCAAATCGAAAAGGGAGGTACTCCAACAATGGGAGGTATTATCATTATTATGGCTACGATTATCCCAACTCTTCTTTTTGCAAAGCTAGAAAATATTTATGTAATACTTCTTTTAGTAACAACTATATGGATGGGTGTTATTGGATTTATTGATGATTATATAAAAATATTTAAAAAAAATAAAGAAGGATTATCAGGTAAATTTAAAGTTATTGGACAAGTTGGCTTAGGGCTTATTGTTGGAGCTACCATGTATTTTCACGAAGATATAACAATTAAAAGACACAAAGAAGTATCGAAAAATCTAATTGAAACTAGTGCTAATAGTCAAATCTCTGAATTTTATCCAGAGGAAAAGACCTTACTTACGACTATTCCTTTTGTTAAGAAAAATGAATTTAACTATGAAAGTTTAATAAGTTGGATTGGAGAGGATGCTCGAGATTATGTGTGGCTAATATTTATTCCTATTGTAATATTTATCATAACAGCAGTCTCTAATGGAGCAAATTTGACTGACGGAATCGACGGTTTAGCTGCAGGGACTTCTGCTATCATTGGAGTTACATTGGCATTGTTTGCCTGGGTATCAGGTAATATTATTTTTTCAGATTATCTAAATATCATGTATATCCCCAATACTGGAGAGCTAACCATTTTTATAATGTCTTTTGTTGGTGCTCTAATTGGATTTTTATGGTATAATACATATCCAGCTCAAGTTTTTATGGGAGATACAGGCAGTTTAACTATTGGCGGTATTATAGCAGTTATTGCAATAGCAATTCGAAAAGAATGGTTAATACCAATTTTATGTGGAATTTTTTTAATGGAAAACTTATCTGTTGTGATGCAAGTAGGTTGGTTTAAGTATACTAAAAAGAAGTTCGGTGAGGGACGTAGAATATTTAAGATGTCTCCCCTTCATCATCATTATCAAAAATCTGGATTTCATGAAAGTAAAATTGTAACTCGATTTTGGATTGTTGGTTTATTTCTGGCAATTATTACGATTGCAACATTAAAAATAAGATAGGAAATTAATTTATTAAAGGTGAAAAAAAATAAAATAGTAATACTTGGAGGAGGAGAAAGTGGAATAGGCACAGCTATTTTAGGAAAGAAAGAAGGGTTTGAAGTTTTTGTTTCAGACTATGGAAAAATAAAAAAAAAATATAAACAAGTTCTTTTACATCATGAAATTAATTGGGAAGAAGAAGCTCATTCAGAGACTGAAATTCTAAGTGCAGATATTGTAATGAAAAGTCCTGGTATTCCAGAAAATACTCCTATAGTATTGCAATTAAAGAAGAAGGGAATTAAGATTGTTTCAGAAATTGAGTTTGCTGCTACTTATACATCAGCTACTTTGATTGGAATCACCGGTAGTAATGGAAAAACGACTGTAGCAACAATGATCTATAAAATATTAAAAGACGCTGGTAATAACGTTGCGCTAGCCGGAAACATAGGAAAAAGTTTTGCGGAACTGGTAGCTAAAAATAATATAAATCAATTTGTATTAGAGCTAAGTAGTTTTCAGTTAGATGGCACTTATAATTTTGCACCTCACATAGCAATTTTAACCAATTTATCTCCCGATCATTTAGATAGATACGGTAACGATTATGATAAATATATAGCCTCAAAATTTAAAATAGTGATGAAACAGACAAGTGATGACTATTTTATCTATGATGCTGATGATTCAATGATTACTCAATGGATTTCTAATAAATCAATCCAATCTCAATTAATTCCTTTTTCATTAAAGAAAGAATTGAAAAAAGGGGCTTACATAAAAAATAACGAATTAATAATAACAACAAATAACAACACATTTACTATGTCAATCACAAAACTAGGACAACAAGGTCAGCATAACATTAAAAATGCTATGGCAGCATCAACTGCTTCAACATTACTCAATATCAGAAAAGAAACTATTAGAAGAAGTTTAGAGAATTTTCAAGGTGTTGAACATCGATTAGAAAATGTATTAAAAATTAATAATGTTCGATATATCAACGACTCTAAAGGTACAAATGTTAATGCAACGTTTTATGCTTTAGATAGTATGGAGGCTTCTACAGTTTGGATTGTCGGTGGCGTTGACAAAGGAAACGATTATAGCGAGCTATTTGCTTTAGTGAATGAAAAAGTGAAAGCGATTATTTGTTTAGGTGTTGACAATGAAAAAATTATTAAAGCATTTGGGAATGTAGTTGATATTATGGTGGAAACTCATTCTATGGAAGATGCAGTAAAAGTTGCGTACCGTCTTTCAAAAAAAGGTGATAATGTTTTACTGTCTCCAGCTTGTGCTAGTTTTGATTTATTTGAAAATTATGAAGACAGAGGAAGACAATTTAAAAATGCTGTTAGGAATTTATAATTTTTTATAAGAATGGTTAGTTAATGAAGCATATTTTTCGACATATAAAAGGTGATAAGACTATTTGGGCTGTAGTTTCATTATTAGCGATATTTTCTTTTTTACCAGTTTATAGCTCTAGCAGTAATTTAGCATACTTATATGGTGATGGAAATACATTTAAATTTTTATTAAAGCATCTTACACATTTAATTCTAGGATTTGTGATTTTATATGGTGTTCACAAAGTTCCGTATAATTATTTTAAAGGTTTGTCTGTTATTTCACTACCTATCGTAATTATTTTATTGATAATTACCATAACGCAGGGAGTTACCATAGATGGCGCAAATGCAAGTAGATGGGTTCGTATCCCTATAGTTGGAGTTACATTTCAAAGCTCAACTTTAGCATCCGTTGTTTTATTAACTTATATAGCTAGATATTTATCAAAGATTAAAGACAATACAATAACATTCAAAGAATCATTGTTGCCTCTTTGGCTTCCTGTTTTTCTAGTATTAACTTTAATACTTCCAGCAAATTTATCGACTGCAGCAATTATATTTTTTATGGTGATTGTATTGATTTTTATTGGTGGCTATCCAGTCAAACATTTACTAATAATCCTTTTTACAAGTTTAATATTTCTATCATTTTTTATCGTTTCAGTAAAAGCATTTCCAAATGTATTTCCAAACAGAGTTGATACTTGGATGAGTAGGATAGATAATTTTTTTGATGGAGAAAAAACGGAAGCTGATTATCAAATAGAAAAAGCAAAAATAGCGATTGCATCTGGAGGTATTACAGGTTTAGGTCCAGGAAAAAGCATTCAAAAAAACTTTTTACCACAATCATCTTCCGATTTTATTTATGCTGTAATCGTTGAGGAATTTGGTTTAGTTGGTTCTTTTACTTTGATGTTTCTTTACATGTTATTACTGTTTCGATTCGTTATTGTAGCACATAAAGCTGAAACCGTTTTCGGTAAATTATTAGTTATTGGAGTTGGACTTCCAATAGTATTTGTAGCATTAATTAATATGGCTGTAGCTGTAGAAATATTTCCAGTTACAGGTCAAACGCTTCCTTTGATAAGTAGCGGAGGATCATCAATTTGGATGACCTGTTTAGCAATTGGTATGATTTTGAGTATAAGTGCAAAAAGAGAGGTTGTAAAAACTGAAACATATGAAGAAAACCCATTAGATATTTTAAGTGAGACCCTATAGTTTTATCATATCAGGAGGAGGAACTGGAGGACATATCTATCCAGCTGTTGCTATTGCTAACGAATTAAAGTTACGCTATCCTGATGCAAAATTTTTGTTTGTTGGCGCTAAAGATCGAATGGAAATGGAAAAGGTTCCTCAATCAGGTTATAATATAGAAGGGCTTTGGATTTCTGGTTTGCAAAGAAGTTTTTCTTTAAACAATTTTTTGTTTCCTATTAAGTTGATTTCTAGCTTATGGAAATCTAAAAAAATATTAAAATTGTTTAAACCTGACTTAGTAATTGGAACAGGCGGCTACGCAAGTGCTCCACTTTTAAAAATGGCATCAATAAAGGAAATACCCTGTATTATTCAAGAACAAAATTCATATGCGGGAATTACAAATAAATGGTTGAGCAAAAAAGTGAATAAAATATGTGTTGCGTACGAAAAAATGGAACGTTACTTCCCTTTCGATAAAATATGTTATACAGGAAATCCAGTACGTCAAGATTTAATTGATATAAGCAATAAAAGAGATCAAGCAATTTCATATTTTAATTTAAACTCCACAAAAGAGACCTTATTAATTTTAGGAGGTAGTCTAGGTGCTAGTAGAATTAATCAGTTGATATATAGTCACTTAGATTTTTTTTCAAAATTAAATATTCAGATTTTGTGGCAATGTGGCAGTTATTATTATGAAACTTACAGAAAAATTGAGGAAGATGGTATTCAGGTTCATTCTTTTTTAAATAGAATGGATTTAGCATATGCTGCTTCAGACTTTATTATTTCTAGGGCAGGTGCTTTGTCGGTATCTGAATTGTGTTTAGTTGGTAAACCAGTAATATTTATTCCTTCTCCTAATGTTTCTGAAGATCATCAAACTAAAAATGCTAAATCTATTAGTACTAAAAATGCTGCAATTTTGATTAAGGAGGAAGATTTAGATAAACAATTTAAAAATGAATTTAATCAATTAATTAATTCTAAAAATTTACAATCAAAATTATCAAAAAATATTAAGTCATTAGCAAAGCCAAATGCTACAAAAGATATTGTAGGCGAAATTGAAAAATTATTAAAAGAGACAGTTTTTTAGAATGAGAAATATTGAAAACATAGAAAGTTTTTATTTTATCGGTATTGGAGGTATTGGTATGAGCGCTCTCGCAAGATATTTTCATTTAAGAGGAAAAAGAGTTTTTGGTTACGATAAAACTTCTACTGATTTGACAAATAATTTAATTAGTGAGGGTATTTCTATTCAATTTGAAGATGAAATTAATGAAATTCCAGAAGAAATAAAATGTAATAATAAATCATTGGTAATTTGGACTCCTGCAGTTCCTGAAAGTAATCTAATTCTTTCATGGTTTAAATCTGAAAATTTTTTAATTTATAAGAGAGCTGAATTACTTGGTGAACTTTCTAAAAATAGTATTTGCTTAGCGGTTGCTGGAACCCATGGAAAAACAACAACTTCATCCATACTAAGTCATTTACTAGCTTACTGTAATATGCCAATTACTGCTTTTTTAGGAGGTGTTACAGAGAATTACAATTCAAACTTAATATATAAAGGAGATAAAATAATGGTGATAGAAGCTGATGAATTTGATCGGTCTTTTTTACACCTAAGTCCAAAAATTGCTTGTATAACCTCTATGGATGCAGATCATTTAGATATATATAAGTCCGAAAATGTATTAGAAAAGACCTTTATAAAATTTTCAAAATTAGTTTCAAACACAAATAATTTCTTATTCAAGAAAGGACTGCCTTTAGAGGGTAGTACCATATCTACAGATGAGGCTGCAGATTATCAAGCTAAAAATATAAGAATTGAGGATGGGGGTTATTTATTTGATTTAAAGACACCTACTGAAGAAATTAAAGATCTACAATTTAATTTACCAGGAAGACATAATATGTTTAATGCTGTTACCGCTTTGGGTATGGCAATTTTAGTTGGGGTACCAATTGATTGCCTTCCCAAAGCTTTAAAATCTTTTAGGGGAGTTAAAAGAAGATTTTCATATAAAATTAAGAAAAATAATTTGATTTTAATTGATGATTATGCTCATCATCCAACAGAGATAAATGCCTTACATCAAGCAGTAACAGAAATGTATCCAAATCATAAAAAGCAGATTGTTTTTCAGCCTCATTTATTTTCAAGAACAAAAGACTTTGGGGTTGAGTTTGCAGAAAGTTTATCTGCTTTTGACGAAATAATATTATTAGATATTTATCCAGCAAGAGAAAAACCTATTGAAGGAATTACTTCAAATTGGTTATTGAAAATGATCAATAATGATTGTAAAGTGATAGCACAAAAAAATCAACTTTCAACAATGTTGAAAGATTCAGATTGTATGGTAAAATTAATGGTAGGTGCCGGGGATATTGGTGCAGAGGTTGATCTTGTAACTAAAAGTTTAAATTATGAAAATTAACTGGGGATTCATAAAATTTTTCTTAATTACGAGTTTATTCGTTTTTATTTTTAGCTTCAGCCAACAAAGAAATAAAGCTAGAGATGTTTCAGGAATATCCATAGAATTTGAGGATGAAACCCGATTATTTATTAGTCAAAAAACAGTTAATAAATTGTTAATACAAAATATAGATAGTGTTACGAGTATAGATAAAGATACTTTAGTTTTGAATAAGATGGAAAGTATATTGTTGGAAAATCCAATGATAAAAAATGCTGAGGTTTATATAACAATTGATGGAATTTTGAGTGTAAATATAACTCAAAGAAAACCAGTTGCAAGAGTTAAAAATGAACCTGATTTTTATTTAGATGAAGATGGAAAAACGATGCCCTTGTCGACCGAGTATTCAGCTAGAGTGCCTATCGTATCCGGGATTTTAAAAAATCAATATACTGAAATATCAGAATTGATAAAAAAAATTAAAAAGGATGACTTTTTGAAAGAATTAGTTATTGGTTTGGATATCGTTAATGAGAATGAAGTAGTCATTAGAGTTCGAAAAAACCACTTTAAAGTGCTCTTTGGAACACCAGTTGAAATTGATAATAAATTTCAAAATTTCAAAGCATTTTATAAAATAATAAAAAGAGATAGTTTACTTGAGAATTACAGTTTGATAAATTTAAAATATAACAATCAAGTTGTCGCTACTAAAAGGGAAACAAATGGAGCATAATAAAATAGCAGTTGGATTAGATATTGGTACTACCAAGATTGTTGCTATGATTGGGAGGTATAATGAATATGGGAAACTTGAAATTTTAGGTTTGGGAAAATCTAAAAGTTTAGGTGTTCACAGGGGCGTAGTAAATAATATTACACAAACGATTCAATCCATACAACAGGCAGTTCTTGATGCTGAGACTTCCTCAGGAATGAAAATTACGGATGTTATAGTAGGTATTGCAGGTCAGCACATACGAAGTCTAAAACATAGTGATTACATCACTAGAAAAGATAGTGATACCGTAATTGATGATCAAGATATTGAAGACTTATGCAATCAAGTTCACAAACTAGTTATGTTACCAGGCGAAGAAATTATTCATGTTCTTCCTCAAGATTTTAAGGTAGATGGACAAAGTGAAATTAAGGAACCTATCGGCATGTATGGAGGAAGATTAGAGGCTAATTTTCATGTAGTAGTTGGGCAGGTATCTTCCATTCGTAATATTGGAAGATGTATTAAAAGTGCTGGCTTATCGTTGTCAGGAATAACATTAGAACCACTTGCTTCCTCTAATGCGGTTTTAGGAATTGAAGAAAAAGAGGCAGGTGTTGCATTAATTGATATTGGAGGCGGTACCACAGATTTAGCAATATTTAAGGATGGTATTATTAGACATACAGCTGTGATACCATTTGGGGGAAATGTAATTACGGAGGATATAAAAGAAGGTTGTTCAATCATTGAAAAACAAGCCGAATTATTAAAAATAAAATTTGGATCAGCTTGGCCAGGAGAAAACAAAGACAACGAAATAGTTTCTATTCCTGGATTAAGAGGAAGAGAACCTAAAGAAATAACATTAAAAAACCTTTCAAAAATAATACACGCTCGAGTTATAGAAATTATAGAGCAAGTTTATTTGGAAATAAAAAATTATGGACACGAGGATCAAAAGACAAAACTTATCGCTGGTATTGTTTTAACTGGAGGAGGGTCTCAATTAAAGCATTTAAAACAGTTGGTTGAGTATATTACTGGAATGGATACCAGAGTAGGTTTTCCAAATGAACATATGGCTGGCGATAGTGATAGTGAAGTTACTAGCCCAATGTATGCAACTGCAGTAGGTTTAGTGCTTAATGGATTGGAAAACATAAAAATAGATACAACAAAAGACCTTTCGGATGAACCGGAAATTAAAGACCTAGAAGATGAAACTGGACCACAAGATCCAGAAGGTCCAAAAGAACCAAAGAAGGGCTTTTTTGATAAATGGGTAGAAAATTTAAAAGATTTTTTAGACAAAGCAGAATAAAACATTACACTAAATGAAACCATTAATCCCACAAAAATAAAATAATGAGTAAAATGGAAAACTTTCAATTCGACATGCCAAAAAACCAATCCAATGTTATAAAAGTTATTGGAGTTGGAGGCGGTGGTAGCAATGCAATTAATCATATGTTTAGCCAAGGAATAAATGGGGTAGATTTTGTTATTTGCAATACCGATTCGCAAGCTTTAGAGAGTAGTCCTGTACCTAATAAAATCCAACTAGGAGTTACCCTAACAGAGGGTTTAGGAGCAGGGGCAAATCCTGAAATAGGGGAACAATCTGCTGTAGAAAGTATGGAGGATATAAAATCCATGCTAACCACTAATACTAAAATGTTATTTATTACTGCTGGAATGGGTGGGGGAACAGGTACTGGTGCAGCCCCTATCATAGCAAAAATGGCTAAAGATTTAAATATCCTTACCGTCGGTATTGTAACCATACCTTTTGAGTTTGAGGGAAAAATGAGAAATCAACAAGCTAATATTGGAGTTGAAAGATTAAGAGAAAATGTCGATTCTCTTATTGTGATCAACAACAATAAATTGAGAGATGTTTATGGTAATCTTGGTTTTAAAGCAGGTTTTTCCAAAGCAGATGAGGTTTTAGCAACTGCAGCAAGGGGTATTGCAGAAGTTATAACACATCATTATACGCAAAATATTGATTTACGTGATGCTAAAACAGTATTGTCAAATAGTGGAACTGCAATCATGGGATCTGCGAGTGCAAGTGGAACAAATAGAGCATCTGAAGCCATAGCTAAAGCCCTAGATTCTCCATTATTGAATGATAATAAAATAAAAGGTGCGACCAACGTGTTGTTACTAATCGTATCAGGAGTTGAAGAAATTACAATCGATGAAATTGGTGAGATCAGCGATTTTATTCAAAATGAGGCAGGTAACGGTGCCAATATTATTATGGGTGTTGGAGATGATGAATCGTTAGAAGATGCTGTTTCAATTACTGTAATTGCCACTGGTTTTAATGTTGAGCAACAAAATGATATTGTAAACACAGAATCAAAAAAAGTAATCCATATCCTTGAAGATGAACAAAAAGCCGAACAAGTATTAATGTCTAACGATAACGATACTATTTCTTCTTTCAATCTCAATGAAACTGATGCGGCAACGAACCTTGAATCCAATACAGAATCTCCAATTATAAGACATTCACTCTTTGAGGATGAAGTAGAAGAAGAAAAGATTTTGCAAACTAAATCTGTACCGTTTGAGGGTTATGTTGAATCTTCAGACCTAATTAAAGACCATGATGTCGATTATGAAGAAATTGATGTTCAATCTTTAGCAGATTTTCAAGAAGTAAAGATAAAAGAAAAAGATGTTGAAGATTTCGTTATTATAGATTCAAAAGTTAATTCAGAAATAGAAGAAGGTTCCACTGAAGCAAAGCTAGAATCCGAATCATCAGAGGATCAAATTTTAATGTTTGATTTGGAGGTGAATAATGTAAATAAAATACCACTTAAAGAGAATGATACTTCTTCAATAATTTCAAATAAAATGGAGAAAGCTACCTCCCATGTTGAAGAAATTAAAGTGAATGAACATATAGAAGTTGCTCCAATTACCGAGGTAACAAAAGAGAAAACAATCACCTATAGTTTAGATAACTACCAAGAAATGGAAGATCATTTAAACGAGGCTAAGCCAAAAGAATTTGAAGATGAACTGAGTGACGAAGAAATAACTTTTGAAACTAGAATCGTAGAGGTTCCTGAAAAAGTTGAGGAAACTAAAAATGAACCAGAAGATCCGCTTAATATGCCTATTTCAAAGCTATTAACTGAGCGTACTGAAATTAGAAAGCGACAAATGAAGGAGTTTAATTATAAGTTTAATAAAAAACCTTCTCATATCGATGAAATTGAGAAACAACCTGCT
>SGZH01000013.1 GCA_004214175.1 Flavobacteriales bacterium
TGTATGGCTGTTATAATATTTGGAAAATGGTTAATTACTTAATGATTTTAAATAAAGAATAGTTGCTTTTCTTATATCGTATGCTTTTTCTTCTTTAGTAGGTCTATAAATATTTTTTACATGTTTGTTGTTTGGATTTAAAAAAGGTATATCGAATCCCCTAAGTAAAAAATCACTAAAAGCTATTTTATAAGTTTTATCTAAAATAATTTTTTCTCCTTGAATTAACCACTCACCGTTTGTTGCTTGTTCTAAATTATGTCTTTGCAGGTATGCACCTGTTCCTTTTTTAGAATTTCCATAATCTAAAACTTCTTTTAACAAAACACCTTCTAGATCTACTTTTAATATCTCTCCTCCAAAGGGTAGTGTTCTAAAGATATCTATACTTGATAAATCACTTGGAAGCATATCATCAACACGAATTGAACCTCCATTAACCAGTGCGGCATCAACTTCATTATTAAAAGACCATATCATAGATTGTGTTATGATCGCTCCTAAATTGGTTTGAACACTTCTACTTGAAATTTCGGTACCATCTAAAGGCTCAGGTGAATTAAATATTACGTCTGAAGGTTCATCAATAATTTCCTTAATTTTTAAATTTAAAATATTTCCCCATTTATTGACAATATTTTCAATTTCCGGGTTTGAAGTTATTTTATCATTTACACTAAATAATTCGGAGTCAATTTTTAAATCTTTATTAGCTGTGTTGTATACTAAAGTATGTATGTATATTGTTTTAGCATTAGCATCTGCCTTGGTAATTTTTGAATTTCCTACAGAAACTGACATAGCATAATGTTCATGCCCTCCCATAACTAGTGGTATTTGAGGTATTCTTTCAAGTAACTCTTTGTCTTGACCTAATTCTAGATGTGTTAGACCAAACACTAAATCAACCTTATTTTTTAATTCATCATAAGCTCTTTCTGCCTCATTGTAGATATCCCCGTAAAAAACATAATCTTTTATAGTGTAGGGTAATGTCACCCCTAAAAACCCAATTTTAATTTTTTTATCATAAGTATCATTTACTATCATCGTAAAAGTATCATTAGTTGTTAAAGTATCTTTAGGCCTCTGAATCTTAAAAAAAGATATACTATCATTTTTTAATTGTCTTACATTCGAAGACATCCAGGGAAAAGAAGACTCATTTAATCGTTTTTGTAAGTCTTTTTCCTTTAAATCAAACTCATGATTTCCGAAAGTGACCAAATCAAATTCCATTGCATTCATGACCTCTATCATTTGTTTTCCAGAAATAAGCTCTCCATTTATTTTAATAGTTCCCAAGAGTGAAGGACTCAGAAAATCACCTGCCATAAAAAGAAAAGTATTTGGATTTTCTTTTTTTATAGAATCTCGAACATGCGCAACTCTTGCCATTCCTCCGAAAGTTCCACCACCAAGCGGAGCAATTTCATACACATCGTTGATCTGAATAAATTTAAAAGTTATCTCATTTTTTGAAGTATTTTCTTTACAACCGAAAAGAATAAATACGATAATTACAGTTAAGAGTGATTGGTATTTCATTAGATAAATTATTTTATTGGTAAGTATTAAAGATTTTAGAAGCAAAATTGTAAGCGCTTTCAAAAGACATTGGGTGAATATGAGTTTGCATTTTTTTTTCAGTAAAATAACTAAGTAATTTTTCTGTTGGCATGTTTCCGGTTAGTTCATCTTTTGCCATTGGGCAACCACCGAAACCTTGTATTGCACCATCAAACCTTCTACATCCTGCATTAAATGCAGAAGAAATTTTTTCATGCCATTTATCCTTTGTCGTATGCAAATGAGCTCCAAATTCTATATTTGGATATTTTGAGATTAACTTAGAAAATAAATAGGTAATTGTTTCTGGAGTAGATGAGCCAATGGTGTCACTCAAAGAGATTATTTTTACTCCCATACTTGCTAATTTTTCAGTCCACTCTCCTACAATTTCAACATTCCAAGGATCACCATAAGGATTACCAAATCCCATGGAGAGGTATGCAACAACAATTTTATTTTTAGAATCTGCAAGATTTAAAATTTCATTTAACAAATCGAGAGACTGATTAATGGTCTTATGAGTATTTCTCATTTGAAAATTTTCAGAGATTGAAAAAGGATATCCCAAATAATCAATTTCACTAAACTTAGCAGCCTCCTTAGCTCCCCTAATATTTGCTACAATAGATAAAAGTTTACTGTTAGATTTAGAAAAATCTAGTAAAGAAATTAATTCGGCCGTATCTCTCATTTGAGGAATAGCGCGAGGGGAAACAAAACTTCCAAAATCAATAGTATCAAATCCACACCTCAATAAAGATTGTATAAATTGAGCTTTTTCAATTGTTGGAATCCAATCTTTTATACCTTGCATTGCATCACGAGGACACTCTATTATTTTTACATTTTGCATTATTCAAAGATAAGAATTCCTTATTATTAATTTCACTAAAAATAACGATTAAGGAATTAAAATAAAAATAGCTATACCAACAAATACAATAATTTGAAGCCATTTTAAGAAGCTTGAAACTGCCTGATTTTTAGTCAATGACAAAGATATATATCCAGCTAAAAAAGCCAAAAAACTAAAAACAGTGAAAGATATTAACATAAATATTATTCCTAAAATATAAAGCTGAAGAATAATATTTTCTGTTTTATCCCAAAGAAAACCAGGAAAAAAAGCTAAGAAAAAAATAAGGATTTTTGGATTCATTAGATTCATTAAAATACCTTGTTTAAATAATCCAAAAGGTGATTTTTTTGTAATAGTTGTATTCAATTTCAGAGTTGTTTCAGATTTAAATACCTGATAAGCGAGATACAATAAATAAAATGCGCCGATTACTTTAAAAATATAAAACAAAACATAAGATGCTGAAATAATTGCAGAGACTCCAAAAGCCAATAATGTAGTATGAACAATACAACCAGTAACTAAGCCTAAAGTTGTAGCTATTCCACTTTTTGTTCCATTAACTAGAGATTGGGTAATTACATATAGGTTGTCAGGCCCTGGAGAAAAAGCTAATAGAATAGTTGCTATTGAAAAAGAAATAAGACTTTCTAACATTCTTTTAATATAGCTCTATTAATTCGTTTCACTAATCTTGGACCCTCATAAATAAATCCTGTGTAAATTTGAATTAAACTAGCTCCAGCCTTTAATTTTTCAAGTGCATCTTTCTCACTATGTATCCCACCAACTCCAATTATAGGAAATGAACCTTTACTTTGTCGATATAAATAACTGATTACCTCTGTTGATTTTTTTGAAATTGGTTTTCCGCTCAAACCCCCTTTTTCTATTTTATTTTCTGAAAGCAAATTATCTCTTTCGGTAGAAGTGTTTGATGCAATAACTCCATCAATATTAGTTGTTTCTATGAGTTCTATTATTTCATCTAACTGATTGTTATTTAAATCGGGGGCAATTTTTAGGAGTATTGGTTTTTGAATTTTAAATTTTTTATTGGCCTTTTGCACATCCATAATTAACTCCTTTAAATATTCCTTATCATTCAACTTTGCGTGACTAGATACATTTGGACAACTAACGTTTAAAACGAAATAGTCCACATAGCTGTGTAGGGCATTAAAACAATCTAAATAATCATTCGTGTAATTTTCGGGAACTGTTTGAGTGTTTTTACCAATATTCCCGCCAATAATAATTTTTCTTTCCGATTTTAATCGGTTTACTATAGTATTAACCCCTTGATTATTAAATCCCATTCTGTTGATTATCCCATGATCTTCTTTTAATCTAAACAGTCTTTTTTTATCATTCCCAATTTGTCCTTTTGGCGTTACAGTTCCTATTTCAATGAATCCAAATCCAAAATTTGATAATTCATTAAATAAAACTGCATTTTTATCAAATCCAGCTGCTAACCCAACAGGATTTGGAAATTTAATTCCAAAAACTTCTCTTTCCAGTTTTGGATTTTTTATTAGAAATAAGTTTCTAAAAACAATTCCAAAACCAATTACATTTAAAAATTTAATAATTGAGAAGGTAAAATAATGAACTTTTTCTGGGTCAAAAAGAAACAATATTGGTCTGATTATTAATTTATACATAGAACAATTATGAAGTGCAAAAATACTATTTTTGTGTATTAGATTTTAAGAAAAAAAATAATGATTGAAAAACAACGCTTGATAAACCGATTTTTAAGTTATGTAACAGTTGACACAGAAAGTGATCCGACTAGTGAAAGTACCCCAAGTACTTCAAAACAATGGGATCTTGCAAATGCTTTAGTTGAGGAATTAAAAAGTATTGGAATGCAGGAGGTTTCCATAGATGAAAATGCCTATATTATGGCTACCCTTCCAAGTAATTCAGACAAAAAACTTCCAATTATAGGATTTATTTCCCATTTTGATACTTCACCAGATTTTACAGGCGCCAATGTAAAACCTCAGATCATTGAAAATTATGATGGTGGTGATATTATTTTAAACAAAGAAGAGAATATTGTTTTATCTCCTTCATACTTTGAGGATTTATTACTTTATAAAGGACAAACTTTAATAACTACTGATGGGAACACCTTGTTGGGAGCTGACGACAAAGCTGGGATTGCTGAAATAATATCTGCTATGGAATATCTCATTAATCATCCAGAAATTAAACATGGAACTATAAAAGTTGGTTTTACTCCAGATGAAGAAATCGGACGTGGCGCTCATAAATTTGATGTCAAAAAATTTGGTGCTGATTGGGCCTATACGATGGATGGCAGCCAAGTAGGTGAATTAGAATATGAAAATTTTAATGCGGCTGGAGCTATCGTTACTGTAAAAGGAAAAATAGTACATCCAGGCTATGCAAAGGGAAAAATGATTAATAGTATGTATATCGCAACAGAGTTTATCAATTCTTTACCGCAACTAGAAACACCAGAACACACAGAAGGTCGAGAAGGATTTTTTCATCTTCACAATACAATTGGTGCAGTTGAAGAAACAAAACTTCAATATATCATAAGAGATCACGATCGTTCACATTTTGAAGCCCGTAAAAATGTTATCAATAAACTAGCAAAAGATTTAAATACTCAATATGGCCGAAATGTAATTTCTATTGAAATTAAAGATCAATATTTTAATATGAGAGAGAAAATTGAGCCTGTGATGCATATTGTAGATATTGCAGAAAAAGCTATGATTAAAGCGAATATCAAACCCCTAGTAAAACCTATCAGAGGCGGAACAGATGGTTCTCAGTTAAGCTACATGGGATTACCTTGTCCAAACATATTTGCAGGAGGTCACAACTTTCATGGAAGGTATGAATATGTTCCTGTAGAGAGCATGCAAAAAGCTATTGAGGTGATTGTTAATATAGCAGAATTGGTTGGGAAGCAATAATTATTAAAATAAAAAAAACCTCCAGTATTCACTGAAGGTTTTTTTGTTTTATGTTAAAAAGGTTATTTCTTTTTTTCCGGTGAAGTTAGTTTTTTACTCATATCCATAGAAATCGCAGAAGTTTCAAATTTTATTTTTCCAGCACTAGTTTCTAAAAGACAGGTACCATCTTCATTAAGATCTAAAACTTTAGCATGCATTCCGCTTTTTGTAATAACTTTCATTCCCTTTTTAAGATCACTTACAAAATTTTTCTCTTGCTTTTGTTTTTTAACTTGTGGTCTTATCATAAATAGGTAAATGACCATAAATAACAATATGAGAGGAAAAAAACTTTGTAATTGTTCCATAATAACTATTTAGATAAATTTATTAATTTGTGGTTGGTCCACTATTTTCTTTTGGATTGACAAAAGCTTTAATTTTAATGGTTTCTTTTCCTGTTTCAGTATTAGCAGTAATAGTTACTGTTTTACTCACTTGGTTTTTACCACTACCATTAAATTTAACTAGCATCTCTGCAGTAGCTCCAGGTTCAACAGGAGTTTTTGGATACGTAGGAACGGTACATCCACAACTACTTTTTGCATTTACAATAACTAAAGGTGCTTCTCCAGTATTTGTAAATTCAAATACGTGCTCAACATTTGTTCCTTGATCAATTGTCCCGAAATCAAATTCTTTTTCAGTAAATTCCATTTTTGGAAATTTCCCTGAATTTGCATCACGTGTTTCCGCTTTTTCTACTTTTTCTTTACTTACCTTAGCTGCAGCATCTTCTTTACAAGAGGTAAATGTGATAGCTATAATTACAGCAAACATTAAGATTAAATTTTTCATTTTATTTTTGTTTAAATTTTAGCGGTGCTAAAATACTTATTATTTTTATTTTATTTAAGGCCTCGCCCTATTTTATTTAATTTTCCTGCTTCTTTTAAATCTTTTACTATTTTATCTAATATTCCATTAATAAATATAGAACTCTTTGGTGTTGAATACTCTTTAGACACCTCTAAATATTCATTTATGGTCGCTTTTACAGGAATAGACTCAAAATATGCAAATTCAGAAATACCCATTTTTAATATAATCATATCTAAATCTGCAATCCTTTCTTTATCCCAATTAGGTGTTTTACCATCTATTTCTTTTGATAGTTCATCGTCATTGAGCATTACTTTTTGAAATAACTGAATTGCAAAATCTCGATCTTCGTTATTTTTATAAACTTCAGGAATCAAAATATTATCAATATTTTTATCAGATATTTTTTGAAGCATCTTTAAAATTAACGTATTGACTAAGGGAAAATCATCTAACCAAGTAAGTCGCTTGTCCTCCAAGTATTCATAAAGCTTGTCATTTGGAGCAATAATTTCTTTAAATATCTTTATAATTAAATTTTTATCCTCCAAAAAACTAGTATTACTATTCGATATAGAATTTATGTACCAATCTTTTTCTTTTAGTTCATTAAAAATGATTATTACATATTCAGAATCATTTTTCCAAAAATTAAGATTTCTTTTTTCTATTAAATTTTTAAATTTTTCATTTGAATCAATAAGTGAAATAACTTTATTATTTATAAAAGTTTTACTTGGATTTTTTTCTAGTTCGGTTGCTAGGTGTTTTTTTTGAGAAACTATCAAAAAGTTTTCAGCTTGATCACGAAGTGAAACAAGCATTTGAAGCATCAACAAGTACAAATCTTGTATTTGTTCCATGTTGTTTAATAAAAAAATTTCTTGTTTTTCTAAATCTTTTTGTTTGCTCTGCTTGAAAGCGTATATAGATTGCAAAACTTTTACTCTGATGTGTCTACGTGTAAGCATATTTTATAAGAACGTTGTAAAAAATAGCAATGCTATTTTATGTGTTAGTTTAATTGCTCTGTATTATTTTTTAGTTTTCTTGCATCTATCCTAGATTTGGCAACGTCAAAAGCAGCTTGATGAGTAGTTATTCCGTTAGCATCTGCATTATTTAAAATCTCTAAAGTAGTATTGTATAAATTTTCTGTCTTTCTAATAATTTCTGATTTACCATAGTTTTCTAATTCTGCGTATACATTAATAATACCCCCAGCGTTTATTAAAAAATCAGGGGCATAAGTAATACCTTTTTCTTTTAATAAGATTCCATGTTTATTTTCATCTGCTAATTGGTTGTTCGCAGCTCCAGCAATTACCTTGGTTCTCAATTGTGGTAATGTTTGATCATTAATTGTTGCCCCTAAAGCACAAGGAGCATAAATATCCATTTCTTCAGCATAAATATTAGACCCTTCATAAATATTGACATTATATTTATCTCTCACTTCCTCTAATCTTTCTTTATTGATATCAGTTATAAAAACTTTAGCTCCCTCCTTAGACAGGCTTTCAACTAATGCCTCACCAACATTTCCAATTCCTTGAACATAAACGATTTTATCTTCAAGAATATTTGATCCAAAGGTATGATATGCAGCAGCTTTCATTCCCATAAACACACCATAGGCAGTGATAGGCGAAGGATTGCCTGCGCCTCCTTTGTCTTCCGAAATACCTGTAACATAAGGTGTTACTGTTCTTACCAAATCCATATCGGAAGTTGCCATTCCTACATCTTCAGCAGTAATATATTTACCACCAAGGGAATGAACAAACTCACCAAATCGAAGCATTAATTCTGGTGTTTTTTGTGTTTTTGCATTCCCTATAATAACCGCCTTACCACCACCTAAATTAAGTCCAGTAACTGCAGATTTATAGGTCATTCCGCGAGACAAACGCAAAACATCATTTATAGCTTCCAATTCGTTATTATATTGCCACATTCGAGTTCCTCCCAACGCAGGCCCCATAACTGTGTTATGAATACTAATTATTGCTTTTAATCCTGTATCTTTGTCATTGCAGAAAACGACTTGCTCGTGATCATCAAATGATAATTGTCCAAAAACAGGATTTAGTTTTTTAAGTTCGCTTTTGCTAACTACTTCAGTCTCCATATATTGAATTTTTATATCCTTAAAAAGGCGGTGCAAAAGTAGTTGTTTACTAGTGATATTGCAAAAATATTAGAGTTTAATTATGATATTGTTAATAAAAGTTACAATAATTTAAATGAAAGAGTTACAGTACCTTAACTTCTATTTTAAAAAATACAGTGGAAGATTAACCCTAGGTCTAATAATTACAATTATTGCTACTATATTTAAAATAATTGTCCCTAAAATTATTGGAGATATTGTTGATATAGTTAAAAATTATCTTGATAACACTATAACTGATATTGAAATAGTTAAACAAGAATTAATCACTAATATCACAATGATTATAGGTGCAGCTTTACTAGCTGGATTTTTTACTTTTTTGATGAGACAAACCTTTATTGTCGTTTCTAGATATATTGAATTTGATTTAAAAAATGAAATTTTTAAACAATATCAACGACTTTCTCTAGGATTTTATAAAAAAAATAGAACTGGCGATTTAATGAATCGAATCAGTGAGGATGTCTCTAAAGTAAGAATGTATGCTGGACCTGCATTAATGTATAGCGTTACTAATTTAACCCTACTAATTGTTACAATTAGTTACATGTTTTATAAAGCACCCAGTCTTGCTTTATTCGCTATTGCGCCATTACCACTATTATCATTTGCAATTTACAAATTGAGTGTAGCTATTCACAAAAGAAGCACTATTGTTCAACAATATTTGTCAAAACTAACCTCTTTCACTCAAGAAAGTTTTAGTGGCATATCAGTTATTAAAGCATACGGAATTGAGCCCAGAATTATACGTGATTTTAATTCCCTATCAGAGGGAAGCAAAAATAAAAATATAGATCTTGTGAGAGTGCAAGCACTATTTTTTCCCTTAATGATTCTTTTAATAGGTTTGAGTAATATTTTAGTAATCTATATTGGAGGAAATCAATTTATAAGTGGACAGATTAAAGAATTAGGAACCATTGTTGAATTTTTAATATACGTGAATATGTTAACATGGCCAGTGGCAGTTGTTGGCTGGGTAACATCAATGGTTCAACAAGCTGAAGCATCTCAAAAAAGAATTAACGAATTTTTAAAAGAGCAGCCAGATATATTAAATTATGAATTTTCAAACTCTCTAATAAAAGGTAAATTAGAGTTTAAGAATATATCTTTCACTTATTCAGATACTAATATTACTGCTTTAAAAAATATTAGCTTTACCATCAATCCAGGAGAAACTTTTGCTATACTTGGCAATACTGGTTCTGGTAAGTCAACGATTCTTGAACTCATCGGCAGACTTTACGATGTGGAGAATGGACAATTAATCATTAATAATAAAAACATTAAAGATCTAAATCTATTTGACTTAAGAAATAGTATCGGTTATGTACCACAAGATGCGTTTCTTTTTAGTGATTCAATTATTAATAATATTAAGTTTGGAAAGGAAAATAGTACCGAGGATGAGGTATTTAAAGCAGCAAAAGCTGCAGCTGTTCACAATAACATAATTGAGTTCAAGAAAGGGTATCAAACTATATTAGGTGAACGTGGTATTACTTTAAGTGGAGGACAAAAACAACGTATTTCTATCGCTAGAGCACTTATTAAAAGTCCTCAAATATTATTATTAGATGACTGTCTTTCTGCAGTAGATACGGAAACTGAAGAAAAAATAATTAAAAATTTAGAATCCATTACTAATAATAAGACTACTATCATAGTAAGTCATCGAGTTTCTTCTGCTAAAAAAGCAGATAAAATAATAGTTTTAGATGAAGGTAAAATTATACAGCAAGGAACTCATAATGAGCTAATAAAACAAATTGGATATTATAAAGATTTATATGCTAAACAACTATTAGAAAAAGAAAACTAACATTAATGTTGTCATACTTATATTTTTTTAAGATTTTTGACAGAATGTTAAACCAAAAAAAAATAGTATGAGTGATAATTATATGATGGAGAGAGAAGAAATTCACTCGAAAGTTATGCGAGCAGGTAGAAGAACATATTTCTTCGATGTAAGAGCCACTAAGGCAGGTGACTATTATCTGACAATAACAGAAAGTAAAAAGTTTACTAATGATGATGGATCATTTCATTACAAAAAACACAAGATTTATTTATACAAAGAAGATTTCACCGAATTTAAAGATAGCTTAGATGAAATGATTTCTTTCATTATCGATGAAAAAGGTGAAGAAGTTATAAGTGAGCGTCACCAAAGTGATTACAAAAAAGAAAGTGCTCAAGGTACTGATATTGAAAATAACGACTCAACTTCCAGTTTTACAGATGTTGACTTTGAGGATATTTAATCCTCCATTTCATAAATTTTAAGAAACATCCTCTTATATAAATTTTAAAAGGATGTTTTTTTTTATATTTTAGGCAAACTAAAATAATAAAATGAAAAAAATTTGCCTCTCATTACTTGCTTTAATTTACTTTAATGCATCAAGTCAAGATTATCAGGTAAGTCTTGATTATTTTCTTCCAAACAATTTATCCTACAATTCTGAAATTCCAACTCCAGCAAGCGTAATTGGTTATGAATTAGGTGATTGGCATATAACTCACGATAAACTATTACAATACATGTATCGATTAGCAGAAAGCAGTGACCGTATAAGTATTGAAAATAGAGGAGAAACTTTTGAGGGCAGGCCATTAATACTTCTCTATATCAGCTCTCCTAAAAATCAAAAACATCTTCAAGAAATTAGAAAAAAACACGTTTCACTGACTGAAAAAGGAGCTGATAATATTGAAGTAAGTAATTTACCAATTATTGTTTATCAGGGTTTTTCTATACATGGAAATGAACCAAGTGGTTCCAATGCAGCTTTAGCTGTTGCCTATTATTTAGCTGCAGCTCAAGGTCCTGAAATAGATTTATTACTAGATAAATCAGTTATTTTATTTGATCCATCCCTCAATCCAGATGGATTGCAACGTTTTGCATATTGGGCTAATATGCACAAAGGAAAAAATATTAATCCTGACCCTAATGATAGAGAGTACAACGAAATATGGCCAGGGGGTAGAACGAATCATTATTGGTTTGATATGAATAGAGACTGGTTACCTGTTCAATTACCAGAAAGTCAAGCTAGAATAAAAACCTTTCATGACTGGTATCCTAATATACTTACAGATCATCATGAAATGGGAACTAACTCAACTTTTTTCTTTCAACCAGGAATACCATCAAGAACAAATCCGTTGACACCAAACAAAAATCAAGAATTAACTGGTAAAATTGGAAAATATCATGCCAAAGACCTCAATAAAATTGGAAGTCTGTATTACAGTAAAGAAAGTTTTGACGATTTTTATTATGGTAAAGGTTCAACATTTCCTGATATCAATGGAGGTATTGGAATTTTATTTGAACAGGCATCTTCTAGAGGACATGCTCAAGAGAGTGAAAATGGAGTCTTAACTTTTCCTTTTACAATCCGCAATCAATTTATTGCTGCGTTATCTACCCTAAAGGCAGCAATAGAGATGCGTGAGGAAATCTTAAATTATCAAAAAACATTTTATATTAATGCACGAAAAGAATCGTCCAGCACTGGGGTTATTGTTTTTGGAGATGAAAAAGATGCTACCAAAGTCCAAAAATTTATAGATATATTAAAACATCATAGAATTAAAGTTCATTACTTAAAAGAAGATTTTTCAAAAAATGGGAAAGAATTTAAGAGAGAGTCTAGTTATGTCATCCCAAAAAATCAAAAGCAACACCTATTAATTAATGCTATGTTTCAAAAACGCACTAATTTTCAGGATAGTTTATTTTACGATGTTAGTGCATGGACGCTTCCTTTGGCATTCAATTTAAATTACGAAGAAAATGAATCAATAAATAAATTAGGTGATCAAATATCTGAAAACAAAAGAAACATCACTTTACCTCCATTATTATCAACCTATGCATATTTGATGGAATGGAATGATTATAACACCCCGAAAGTTTTAAATCAAATACTTGAAAAGGGTTTACGAGCGAAAGTAGGTTTAAAACCCTTCACTTTAGAAGGCATCAAATATGATTATGGTACAATTTTAATACCTGTTCAGAATCAAAAACTTAATACAAAAGAATTATTTAAATTTATAAATAAGTTAGTAGAAGAAAACAAAGTAATAATAAACTCAGTTTCAACAGGACTTTCTAAAGGAATTGATTTAGGTAGCCGAAATTTTAAATTGGTAGGTCCTCAAAAAGTTGCTCTTCTAGTTGGCCAGGGAATTACTCCTTATGACGCAGGAGAAATCTGGCATTTATTTGATCAACGATATGATATGCTTATTACTAAACTTGATACTCGTGATTTTAGAAAAAAAGATTTGAGCAAATACACCGACATCATAGTACCAAATAGTTGGGGCACTTTACTAACAAAATCCGATGCTCAAAAAATTAAAAATTGGATAAAGCAAGGAGGAACGCTCATAGGTTATAAAAATATTGGTAAATGGTTCGATAAACATGAAATTTTAAAGATTGACTTTAAGACAAAAGAGAATACTGCTCGGAACATTTCATTTGATCAAAAGCGTGATTTTTTTGGAGCCCAAGTAATTGGCGGAGCCATATTTGAAACTAAAATTGATCGATCGCATCCAATAGTGTTTGGTTATAAAAATGAAAAAATTCCTGTTTTTAGAAATTCAACTCTATTCATGAAATTGGACACTAATAGTTATAACAATCCAATAAAATATACGAACAACCCTCTATTAAGTGGTTATATTTCTGATAAAAACTTATTAGAATTAAAAAATACGAGTATGTGTAAGATTGGAACTTTAGAAAAAGGGAAGATTATCTATTTTACAGATAATACCAATTTTAGAGCATTTTGGTATGGTACAAATAAATTACTAATGAACGCTATATTTTTTGGAAATGAAATGTAAACTTAATTTAGAGTACTAATCAAAGTATAAAATTGAGATTAAAACATTATACCCTTAAGATTGTTTTTTTCAAAGTTAAATTCAGAGATAATTTCTTTTACAATTTTTGAAGCTGGTTGAATTTTATTAATTAAACCTGTAATTTGACCTATTTCAAGTTCACCATCCTCTATATCTCCCTCAAACATTCCTCTTTTTGCTCTAGCTCTTCCCAATAAATCAATTAAATCTTGCTTTGAAGGATTACTTTTATAAAGTTCAAGTACATCATTTGAAAACTTATTTTTGAGTAATCTTACTGGAGCAAGCTCTTTTAAAGTCAATAAAGTGTCTCCATCTTTAGCTTCTATAACTTTATTTTTAAAATTGATATGCGCACTTGATTCTTCACTCGCTACAAACCTACTCCCTATTTGAACTCCATCAGCTCCCAGAACCATTGCAGCTAACATGCCCCTTCCATTTGCAATGCCCCCAGCAGCAATTAAAGGAATTTTTATTTGTTCTTTTACCATTGGTATTAAGGTAAATGTGGTTGTTTCTTCTCTACCATTGTGACCTCCAGCTTCAAAACCTTCAGCAACTAAAGCGTCAACTCCTGCTTCTTGCGCTTTTAAAGCAAATTTAACACTGCTCACTACATGAGCTACCTTTATACCATTTTCCTTCAGTCTTTCTGTATGAATTTTTGGATTTCCTGCAGAGGTAAATACAATTTTTACTCCTTGCTCAATTATTATTTGGATAATTTCCTCAATATTTGGATATAACATTGGAACATTCACACCAAAAGGATGTGATGTTGATTTTTTACATTTCTTTATATGCTGCCTTAAAACATCTGGATACATAGAACCTGCTCCTATTAATCCTAGACCTCCTGAGTTACTGACTGCACTGGCTAGTCTCCAACCACTATTCCAAATCATCCCAGCTTGAATAATTGGATATTGAATTTTAAAAAGTTCTGTTATTTTATTTTGCACTATATTTTGATTAATTGAACGATTAAAAATACAGTTATTAAAATTATTTTTTTGATATTTTTTAAATTATTCAAGAAATCACACCACTTCCTATGAGTTCATCCTTAATATACCAGGCAACAAATTGACCTTCTGTTATAGCAGATTGTTGATTCTCAAAAATAACATAAAGTCCTAAATCTGTAGAATAAATAGTTGCTTTTTCTAATTTTTGACGATATCTAATTCGAGACAATACAGACAAAGATTGTCCATTAGTTATTTTTAAATCTGGACGAACCCAATGAATTTCATCTGGTTTTACTAAAAGACCATATCTATAAAGTCCAGGATGATTTTTTCCTAAACCTACATAAATAGTATTTTCATTTACATCCGTATCAATTACAAATAAAGGTTGTGTTGTTCCTCCTACTCCTAGACCTTTTCTTTGACCTTTAGTGAAATAATGAGCTCCTTGATGGGAACCAACAACTTTTCCATCTTTTTTAGTATAGATGTATTTTTTTGATTTAAATTCTAATTGCAATTTTAGTCTAGTAGAATCTGTATTTTGATTTTGATACCCACTAAAGGTTTTAGGTATTTCTAAAATATCCCCCACTTTAGGTTTTAATTTTTGTTGAAGAAAATCAGGCAAACGGACTTTACCAATAAAACACAAACCCTGAGAATCTCTTTTATTTGCTGTAATTAATCCTTCTTTTTGTGCAATTTCTCTTACCTCTGACTTAACTAATTCACCAATAGGAAATAAGGTTTTTGAAAGTTGTTTTTGAGATAATTGGCATAAAAAATAAGATTGATCTTTGTTTATATCTTTACCGGATAGTAACTGAAAGTATTGTTTTTGATTTTTTTCTACTATACCTTTACGGCAATAATGACCCGTTGCGACAAAATCGGCTCCTAATTCCAAGGCTATTTTTAAAAATACATCAAATTTAATTTCCCTATTACACAATATATCTGGATTAGGTGTCCTACCCATTTCATACTCATTAAACATGTAATCAACTATCTTCTCTTTATATTCTTTACTTAAATCCACTGTCTGAAAAGGAATTCCTAACTTCTCCGCAACTAACATAGCGTCATTACTATCGTCTAACCAAGGACACTCATCCGAAATGGTAACTGATTCATCGTGCCAATTTTTCATAAAAAGACCGATAACATCATAACCCTCTTTCAATAATTGATAAGCTGCGACGCTTGAATCAACTCCTCCAGAAAGGCCTACTACTACAAGTTTTTTCATGAAATATAATTAGTTTGCAAAGATACATTATTGCAAATAAAAATGTTTAGGAACTAAAAAACTAAATATTAATGATTAAAAATTAACATTTTATTATTAATAATTGTTTAATTAAATATTAATTTTGTTAAACATTTTAACCAAAAAAAAACATTACTATGAATTATTTAAAAAAAATTAGTTTAGTATCAATCTTATTCTTTGCTTTTACATCATGTAGTAGCGATGATGACAACGCTGTTGTAACACAACCACAAAATATTGTAGAAATTGCACTTGAATCACCAAACCTTACATCCTTAGTAGCAGCACTTACAGCTGCAGATGGAGATTTAGTGAATATTTTAGGAGGTGATGGGCCATTTACAGTTTTAGCTCCAACAAACGAAGCATTTGCTGCATTTTTATCTGCTAACGGATTTAGTAATTTAGAAGAAGTGCCTACAGATGTACTCTCACAAATCTTATTAAACCATGTAATCATGGCTAACGTAACTGCCAGTGATTTAACCACTACAGGTGCAGGATATACAAATACTTCGGCAAGTGGACCAAACAACAATGCAATGAGCTTATATTTTAACACTTCAGATGGTGTAACTTTTAATGGAGTATCTACAGTAACAACTGCAGATATAGTAGCTTCGAATGGTACAATACACATAGTAGATGCTGTTATAAATATTCCTACGGTAGTCACTTTTGCTGCTGCAGATCCTAGTTTCTCAACGCTAGTTACCGCTTTAACAGAACTAACTCCAGCTACAGATTTTTTAAGTGTCTTACAAGGTGATGGACCATTTACTGTTTTTGCTCCTACAAACGAAGCATTTATTGCTTTACCAGCAATTCCAGAAGAAGAAGCTTTAACACAAGTACTTTTATACCATGTAGTTTCTGGGAATGTAACGTCCTCAGATTTAACAAATCCTGGAGAAACAACAGCAGAAACTTTACAAGGAGATTCAATCACTATTACATTACCAGGAACCGAAGGAACCATAGCCAATGTAACAGATGCATCTGGTGCTAGTGATATTGGAATTGTAGCAGTGGATGTACAAGCAGGTAATGGTGTAATTCACGTACTTAATAAGGTAATGATTCCAAATTTATAATTAATAAAGCGGTGTTGTTTTGATTCATTAAATATTTGTTTAATAAATCCGCTTTAGTTGAAAGAGTTCTTGTATAAAACGAGGGCTCTTTTTTATTTTTAGAAAATAATTAGAGTAATAATTTAATAACTTTTCTAATTAGAAAATTTTAAATTTATCTTTTACTTTTCTTTTTTTGAGCCTCGGCTTGCTCCATCATCTCTGCCATCTTTTTCTGGAATTTATTTTGCTTTTTTGGTTTCTTTTTATCTTCCTGGATTTTAGCATGAATTTTTTCGTCATCAATGATAAAGTTTTTAATGACTAGCATAATTCCAATAGTAATCATATTTGAAACAAAATAATACAAGGATAAACCAGATGCATAATTATTAAAAAATACCAACATCATTAAAGGAGACAAATACATGATAAACTTCATATTTGGCATTCCTTCCTGTTGTTGCATTGATTGACCCGTAGTCATCATCATATAAATAAAGATAGCAATAGATGCCAATATAGGAAACAAACTAACATGGTCTCCGTAAAATGGAACATAAAAAGGTAAGTCTGCGATTACATCAAAACTAGATAAATCATCTGCCCATAAAAAGCTTTTTTGACGCAAGTCAAATGCGGTTGGAAAAAAGGTAAATAAGGCATAAAAAACAGGAATCTGAAGTAATGCAGGCAAACATCCTTTTAAAGGACTTGCTCCTGCCGCATTTTGAAGTTTCATCGTTTCTTGTTGAATCTTCATTTTATTTCCCTTAAATTTTTCTTTAATCTCGTCTAGTTCTGGTTTTAATACTTTTAGTTTAGCTTGAGATAAATATTGTTTATATTGGACCGGTGACAAGGCCAATTTTATTAAAACTGTCAACATTATAATGGCGATACCAGCAGGTAAAAAACCACTTAAAAATCCGAAAAGTGGAATAATTAAGTATTTATTTAAAAATCCGAAAATACCCCAACCTAATGGCATGGCTTCATCTAAATTACGACCATAAGATTTAAAAATCTCATAATCTGTCGGTCCATAATACATATTCATAGTGTAAGAAAGAGCTCCAGCTTTAGGTTCTAATAACATCCTTGCACCATATTTTTTTGTGTAGAGTGTATCTATCTCTTCATCTTTCACTAAATCAATAGAACTCAATTCCACTTCTTTAAAAGCAGTATCTGTTAATAACATAGAACTAAAAAAATGCTGACGAAAGTTCATCCAAGTCACATTTTTTTCTAGTTCATTATCATCTGAAGCTGGCGATAATTTACTATGCTTATCTCCATTTTCATGTTCATAAGTTAATCGAGAGTATCTATTTTCATAGGAGATACTTTTAGCCTGACGATACCCAATAAAATTCCAATCTAAATAGATTGGTTGTGTTGTATTGATAATATTTTCTAAACCTTGTGTTTTAATACTAAAACCCAGCATATAATCACTTGGATTTAATTCATAACAATATTCAATAAAGTTATTTGCTGAAGTTTTTAATTTCATAGAAAGCACTTGATTACTTCCATTATTTGATAAAGAAGGCTCAAAATATAAATCTTGAGAATTCAACAATCTATTTTCTGATGAAAATTGAAGATTTAAAGAGGAATTTCCATCTTTAATTAAAAAAACTGGAGTACCATCATATATAGTCTGATCTTTCAATTCTGCTTCAACTATGTACCCCCCCTTATTACTGACTGTTAATTTTAAAACTTTGTTTTCAATAATGGTAGTTGCATCTTTTGCAGAGGGTAGTCCACCAGAATATGCAAAAGAACCTAGTATATTTTGAAGCTTGGAAATCCCGATTGAATCACTTAGTTTATTAATACCAATATGATTGCTTGCATTTTCTAAAGTGATATCTTTCTGATTTATAACTTCAGAGGTTTTTTTATCATTTTCTAACTGTTCATATTTTTCTTTAGCTAATTTTTGAGCTTCTAGCTCTTCTGGAGTTGGTTGATTCTGCCAAAGCATAAACAACAAAATTCCACCAATTAGTAAAAAACCAATAATTGTATTTAAATCAAACTTTTTTTCTTCCATATGTATCGCTCTAAATTATTAATAGAGATCTTAATTAATATTGAGGTTTGTTATTTTCAAATATCTAACCTTTTTTTTAAAATCGTCAAATTGTCGTGTGGTTTTTCTTTAAATGTTCATTAGCAGCCTTTACAAAAGAGACGAATAAAGGATGTGGGTTTGCTACCGTACTTTTATATTCTGGATGGTATTGAACTCCTACAAACCAGGGATGATTTTCAATTTCTATAATTTCAACTAATCCGGTATCTGGATTAATACCAGAGGTTTTTAATCCTGCCGCTTCTAACTGACTACGATATTCATTGTTATATTCATAGCGATGTCGATGTCTTTCTTCTATCGTTATATGATCATAAGTTTCACCAGCAATACTTTCTTTAACTAAATTACATTTCCAGGAACCTAAACGCATAGTACCTCCTTTATCAGTAATATTTTTTTGAGCATCCATTAAATCAATTACTGGAAATGAAGTTTCAGGATTCATTTCAGTAGAATTCGCATTTTTTAAACCTAAAATATTTCTAGAAAATTCAATTACTGCCATTTGCATTCCTAGACAAATTCCCAAATAGGGCAAATTATTTTCTCTTGCGTATTTTACAGCATCTATTTTTCCTTCGATACCACGTTCTCCAAATCCAGGAGCTACTAGGATACCATGAAGTCCTTCAAATTTTTCTTTAACATTAGATTCATTAATATGTTCCGAATGAATAGATATCACTTTTACTTTAACTTCATTAACAGCTCCAGCATGGATAAAAGCCTCTAAGATAGACTTATAAGAATCTTGCAATTCTACATACTTTCCGATCAGTCCAATTTTGATTTCGCTTTTTGGATTTTTATGTCTCTCCAAAAAATTATTCCAATGTTCAAGGTCTGGTTTACCACGGTTGCTTAAATTTAATTTCTTAAGAGTAATAATATCCAATCCTTCTTTTAACATTAAATTCGGCACATCGTAAATGGTAGAAGCATCGATAGATTCAATAACTGCTTCTTGTTGTACATTACAAAATAAGGCTAATTTTCGTTTCAGATCATTTGATAAATGATGCTCTGTCCTACAAACTAAAACATCTGCTTTGATACCACTCTCCATCAATGTTTTAACAGAATGTTGTGTTGGTTTTGTTTTTAATTCACCAGCAGCTTTTAAAAAAGGAATTAAAGTTAAATGAATTACTAGTGCGTTATCATCTCCTAATTTCCACTTTAATTGCCTAACAGCTTCTATATATGGAAGAGATTCTATATCACCAACCGTACCACCAATTTCAGTAATTACAATATCAAAATTACCTGTATTACCAAGTAATTGAACTCTGTTTTTTATTTCATTGGTGATGTGAGGAACTACTTGCACAGTTTTTCCTAAAAATTCACCTCTACGTTCTTTCTCAATAACACTCTGATAAATTCGACCCGTGGTTACATTATTTGCCTGAGATGTTGGAACATTCAGAAAACGTTCGTAATGTCCTAAATCTAAATCAGTTTCAGCACCATCATCAGTTACGTAACATTCGCCATGTTCGTATGGGTTTAAGGTTCCTGGATCTACATTTATATAGGGATCTAATTTCTGTATTGTCACTCTGTATCCTCTAGACTGAAGTAATTTGGCTAAAGATGCCGCAATGATTCCTTTTCCTAAAGAGGAAGAAACTCCGCCCGTAACGAATATGTACTTTGTAGTGTTCATTTGTCCTTATTATACGGGATGTAAATGTAAGGATTTATTAGCGAAGCAAAGAGATAAATATCAAGAAACACATTCAAAAATTGAATAATTTTTATAAAATAGAATTTGAAACATCATATAAATCTATTTTTGAATGAGTTTTATCAGTAAGTCTTCCAATCCATTTAGTTTAATTTCATCCATTTCTTGCATCAGTTTACCAAGCTTCCCTTTCGGAAATCCTTTTCTCTTATACCAAGTATAATAATGTTCAGGAATAAAAACTAAATAATACCCTTTATATTTACCAAAAGGCATTTTATAATTTGCAAGCTCGATTAAATGATTGGGATTTAACAAGATACTTATGTATGATTACTGCTAAATTATAAAGATAGTTTTATTCCACTACTTCCAATTTTAGTTCATTGTTATATTTTATAATATAAAAAACTTGATTTTTATAACCTTTTGTTGGGTCAAAAATATATTGAAATTTATTTTCAACATACTCCGTATAAATCTCAGTTGTAAATGCTTCTTCAAAAACTTCTGCATTAGCTAATCTTAAAAGTATATCGTAAGTTACATCAAAACCTCTGATAGCATATTTGTTTGGCATTACGCCATATTTATATTTATAACTTACTAAAAATGGAGATAATATTTCATAATCATAATGTTTATTTACCGAGGGATATGTGAAATTTAAATTAGCTAAATGTATATTTGAAACATCGTTGTAGTCAAAAGCTCGAGATTTATTTACTGCAAATAACCTTAATCGATTGTTACCTATTTTATTACCTAACGAATCTAATATTACTTTTGGAATTCCGTTTAAAAGCCCCACTGCATTGCTTACTAAAATTGGATTATTTGAATGTAATATTACCCAATTTTGTTTGGTTGTATCAATTTGTTTTACAATATTTTCTATATATAAATAATTACCCTCATCTGGAACTATTGTTTTTGATTCTGGCAATGCAGCCATAATAGCACCCTTACTTTTTGTCCATTCCTTTCCGGTAATAACAATGGTATTAATAGTATCTTTTCTTTTTGAAATATAGGATAACATCGCTTGTTCCATAGATTCATTAGAAGGTAATGTTTGGTGTAAGTTGGGGTATTCTTTTAACTTTACTTTACTCAATGGTGAAAATACTGGGATATTTTTTGATTGTAAATCAGCTGCAGCTTTTTCAATGTTTTTACTCAATAAAGGACCAATAACTGCATCGGTATCATTAAAATTATAACTACTAATAATTTCTTCAACTTTGGTTACTTTACCCTCCGTATCTAAAACTGTTATCTCTGAAGAAACTCCTCTATCTTTCATGAATTCTGCTGCCATTAAAACACCACTGTAAAAATCAATCGCTACCCCAAGTGTCACATCTTTTTTTAATAACTCAATATTTTCATTTATTGAATCTAAATCAATACGGTTATAGTCAAAGGGTAGCATTACTGCTATTTTCTTTTTTCTTTTATTAACTATATACTTACTTAAATCTATTGGTTCTTTTTTAATTTCCTTTTCTGACTTTAAGAGCTTTGGTATTTTTAAAATCATTCCTTCTTTCAAACCTTCAACTGCTGAAGGATTTAATGATATTATTTCATCACGTTCAAGACCAAGTTTTATTTTCAATCTAAAAAAACCCTCTTTTGGTAAAACTTCGTAAAATTCAAATTCATCCTCATTAACAACCATTGATTCTGATAAATCAACACTTTTTGGTATATTTATTTTATCTCCAATGTTGAGACTTACACCCATCGTTGGATTTAAATATTCTAATTCAGTAACGGAAATCTTGTATAGTCTTGCAATGCTATATTTGGTTTCTCTTGGCAAAACTGTATGTATTGTTATGCTATTTTTATGAGATGTTCTAGACGAAGCTATACTTTCATTTATCATTGTTATTTTTATCAATGGAATCTTAATTCGTTCGCCTTTATTTACCTCACGGATGTATAAGTCCTTATTGTATTTTTTAAGTAAATCCTCAGGTATATTAAATTTTAATGCAATACTTTTTATACTTTCTTTTCTTTTTACACGATAAACTTTAAGATTTAGACTTACTTCTTCCCCATTTAATGGTAAAATCAACATCAGCCCTGTTTTGATAACATGCTTTACATCTGGATTTAACCGATAAATTGTTTCCTCAGAAATCATATACATTTTAGAAATACTATAAACAGTCTCTCCTCTTTTAACAATATGATTTTGATAATTATTTTGTGCAAATAATGAATTTGTACAAAAAACGAGAAATAGTATTAATATTATTTTTTTCATCAGTAAATGATTTTGGAATATTTTTTAACAATCAAAAATGATTCCTTTTTATATGGATCTATTCCCATTCAATGGTTGCTGGAGGTTTTGAACTTATATCGTAAACTACTCTATTAACCCCTTTCACTCTATTTATTATCAGATTTGATGTTTCTTGTAGAAACTGATAAGGTAAATTTACCCAATCTGCAGTCATACCATCTGTTGACTCGACTGCTCTCAAGGCTACTACTTTTTCGTAGGTTCTTTCATCCCCCATAACACCAACACTATTAACTGGCAATAACATTGCCCCTGCTTGCCAAACTTGATTGTATAAATTCCATTTTTTTAAACCAGCAATGAAAATCGCATCTACCTCTTGTAATACCCTTACTTTTTCTGCAGTAATAGCTCCTAAAATTCGAATTCCTAATCCTGGCCCTGGAAAAGGATGCCTACCTAACAAGTCAGCATTAATCCCCATCTGCGCTCCTACTCTTCTTACCTCATCTTTAAATATCATTTTAAGTGGCTCCACTACTTTTAACTTCATAAAATCTGGCAAACCTCCAACATTGTGGTGTGATTTAATAGTTGCAGAGGGTCCTCCAGTTGCTGAAACGCTTTCAATTACATCAGGATAAATAGTTCCTTGTGCCAACCAATTTACATCTTTAACAAGTTGAGCTTCATCATCAAAAACTTCGATAAAAACTCTTCCAATTGCTTTTCTTTTGAGTTCTGGATCAACAATTCCCTTTAAGGCATCTAAAAAACGATCTGAAGAATCAACTCCCTTTACGTTTAATCCCATATGCTCGTATTGATCTAAAACATTTTGAAATTCATTTTTACGGAGCAATCCATTATTAACGAAAATACAATACAAATTTTTACCTATCGCCTTATGCAATAAAACTGCTGCTACAGTAGAATCTACTCCTCCACTTAACCCTAGGATAACTTTATCATTACCTAATTTTTCTTTTAATTCGTTCACAGTAGTATCAACAAAAGCTGCAGGAGTCCAAGTTTGTTTAATTTTTGCAATTTTTACTAAAAAATTTTCTAGTATATTTTTTCCGTAAGTTGTATGGTATACTTCTGGATGAAATTGAATAGCATAAGTGTCTTCGCCTTGAATTCGATAAGCAGCATTAACAACATCTTTGGTACTAGCAAGCCTGACTCCATTTTCAGGGAGTTTTGTTATAGTATCACTATGACTCATCCAAACTTGGCTACCATTTTCTATACCTTTGAATAATAGTTCATTTTTTGATAGTTCAGATAGGTTAGCACGACCGTATTCTCTCATATTTGATGACTCTACTTTTCCACCATAATGATGAGAAAGATACTGGGCACCATAGCACACTCCCAACAATGGTTTCTTTGTTTTTATTTTAGAGAGATCAGGATGCGGAGCATCCTCTGCTCTGACTGAAAAAGGACTCCCCGATAAAATCACGGCCTTATAGTTATCTAAATTTTGAATTGATTTATTGAAAGGATGGATTTCACAGTAAATATTTAATTCTCTTACACGTCTTGCTATGAGTTGTGTATACTGTGATCCAAAATCTAAGATGAGGACGTTATTTTGCATGTGCAAAAATAGGCTAAAAAATTATTTCACTAAACTTTTTAATTAATTTTAGTTAAACATCTTATAAAAAATATCTTAATTTATAAGTTTAGTTTAGATTTGTTAAATTGAATTAAGTTTCTATTTATAGGTTTATGAATAATAGCCTAGTCAATAATAAAATTTACTTAAATATAATGTAACATATCTGATAACTTCTTTTAGTATCAGTCTTAACTACTAATTATCCTCTAAATATGAAAATTGGAATTGATGCAATTGATTATTATGTACCACCAATAGCTTTAAAAATAAAAGACCTCGCAGAGGCAAGAAATATCCCTGCTGCTAAATTAGAAAAAGGGTTAGGATTAAAAACAATGGCTTTAGTTGATACTGATGAAGATGTCGCTTCTATGGCTGCCAATGCTTTATTAAATTTAATAACCAACAATAATATTGATCCTACAAGTATTGGACGTATCTATTTAGGTACTGAAAGTGCTTTAGATGGTTCAAAACCGACAGCAACATATGCTGTTGGTACTGTAGAAAATGTTTTAAAATCTAAATATGGTATTCGTTGTTTTAAGAACTGTGATGTAGTAGATTTAACATTTGCTTGTATTGGAGCAATTGACGCTATGGAAAATTGTATGGATTGGGTCAGAGCATTTCCAGGCAGAAAAGCTATTGTAATTGCATCTGACGTAGCAAAATATGAATTAGAATCTTCGGGTGAATATACTCAGGGAGCTGGAGCAGTTGCTATCTTAATCACAAACAATCCAGCTATACTAGAGCTAAATCAAACAATTGGCGTAGGTATGGAGCATGTAGGTGATTTTTTTAAGCCGAGGAAAACCATCACCAACAAGGACTTAATTAACACATCTGTTCAAGAAATAACGAAGTCCTCCAAAGAAAAAATAGAACTATATGTGGAAGAACCTGTTTTTGATGGTTATTATTCAAACAAATGTTATCAAAACAGAATTTCTGAAGCTTTAGACCATTTTAATAAACAAAAAGAAACTAATTTTTTAAATGACTGGGATCATTTTATATTTCATTTACCTTATGCATTTCAAGGAAGAAGAATGATGCTAGATATATGGTTAGATTGGCTGAATGAAAAAGGTTTGATGGAAAATTTAGAAAAAGAAATTGGAAAACTAGAAGATAGTGAAGATGTTAAAGTTTGGAAAAAAGTAGTTTCAAGATCATCATTATATCAAAATTTTGTTCGTCAAAAAATTGAGGCAGGTGAAAAAGCTTCCATGCAAATTGGAAATATGTATACAGCTTCAATTTTTATGTCATTTTTAAGCTTTCTCTCTGTAGCAAAGGATAACCAAAAAGAATTAGTTAATAATGTCGTTGGTTTTTTAAGTTATGGTAGTGGTTCGAAATCAAAAATATTAGAAGGTAAAATAGTGGATACCTGGAAAGATAAAATAAATCACTTAAATATTTTTGAATCTCTGAATAATAGAAATTTTATAGACTTTAAAACCTATGAAAAATTACACAACAATAGTTTAAAAAGAGTTATTATAAAGAAGAATAGCATGGTTCTTAAAGAAATAAGTAATAAAGAAAATATGCAGGGTTTTAGATACTATTCATGACTATTTAAGTGAAAATTCAAAATTTGTTTAAATAAATAATTATTTTTACAAAACACTAATCGATAAATCTCATGTGGAAAACAGTATTATTTCTAATATTCACGCTCATACTTGTTCCAATTATTACTTTTAATTTTGATGTAGCCTTAACGAATCTTCAGCATCAAACTCTTAATACTTTATTATGTGTTTATGGTATTGCAGCTAGTCTTTGTTTTGTGGTTAGTACAATTACAAATAACTACAGTCAAGTGGATAAAGTGTGGAGCATCATCCCAGCGCCCTATGCATGGATTATTGCCTATCAATCAGATTTCGAAGCTCGAATTGTTTTAATGGCTTGCCTTGTTACATTTTGGGCAATAAGGTTGACCTATAATTTTGCGAGAAGAGGTGGTTATTCTTGGAAATTTTGGACAGGTGTAGAAGATTATCGTTGGCCAATATTACGGGCAAAACCAGAATTTCAAGCACCTTGGAAATGGATATCTTTTAATTTTTTATTCATTTCTGGTTATCAGATGGGATTAATTTTATTATTTACATTACCAGCACTTAAAGCTATGGAAAGTAATATTCCTTTAGGAATTTATGATTATTTTCTTGCTATCATATTTATAGCTTTTGTAATCATGGAATATATTGCAGATAATCAACAATATTACTATCAAGAGGAAAAATATCGACAAATTAAAGAAGGAGAATTAGAAGATTTTTATAAAATTGGTTTCACTCATACGGGGCTTTGGGCTTATATGAGACACCCGAACTACACTGCAGAACAGAGTGTTTGGATTGTTTTCTATTTATTTTCTGTAGTTGCTACTAATATATGGTTAAACTGGTCTGTCGCTGGAGCCTTGCTATTAGTCCTCTTATTTAAAGGTAGTTCTGATTTTAGTGAAGAAGAAACCTCCAAAAAATATCCGCTTTATAAGAAATATTTAAAAGAAGTCGGACGATTTTTACCCATTAAGAAAAAATTTAAAACCGATAATTAGGTTATTAACTTCAAAAAAATTTCTAAACTTTTTTAAAGCTATAAATATTTATTTACAATTCTAAAATTGTAAATTTATGGCAAAGTGGATCTATTGCTTTTTTTAAATGGTTAATAAGATTTTCTCCATAATCGAGGTAAAATTCAGAGAAATTTATCATTCGTTCTTGTAATTTTTGTTCGGGAAACAAATATTTTTGAATAGTTATTAAACGCTCTATTTGATCTTTAAATTTTCTTTTTTCTGCTTTTAACAATCGTTTTTCTAACTTATCTAAACCATTTAGTTGTTTTTTTTCTTGTGCTTTGACAGCTCCTAAAAAAGATACATCGGTTTGTTTAACAAGCTCATACAAATCTTTAAATTGTTGTTGTAAATGATTTCGCTGCGGTATAAAATTTATATTAATCGTAGATAAATCTTGAGCATACTTTTTTTCTAAATCGCAGGTATCTAAAAATAAATTCTCTACAGATTCATTTAGTTTTTCTAATTTTTTAGAAATTTTTTGAGGTACCAATAAAAGTGAGTTTCGCATTAACAAAATTGGGAAAGTCACTTCCATACTTTTAAAATAATCTTTTAGTTGAAACCAATAAGCCAACTCTCCTCCTCCACCTATATAACAAAGGTTGGGCAATACTACTTCTTGATACAAAGGTCTAAGTAAAGCATTGGGTGAAAAACGTTCTGGGTGATTTTTTAATTCTACTAAAATTTCATCTCTACTAAAAACAAGTGCAGTATTGTTAATTATAAATAAACCCTGGTCTTCAATAATTCGTTCTCTAATTCCTTCAATGATATAAAATAGATTAATCTCTCTAGGGTGAACCTGTTTTTTATAGTCAATAGCTTCTAATCGATTTGTTGTTTCGTTTATAATTGAAAACGATTTATTATCCAATAACTCATTTTGAGCAAAAGGTGCAAATTCTTCTTTAAGCTCTCGATCATTACCGTCCAATATAACTAGTCCGTATTCTGCGAATAATTCATTGGCAATATACCGAGTTGCATCACTTAAGTTATCATGATTTAAATAGGATCTTGAAAATAAATCAATTAGTTTTTTGGCATTCTCACTTGTGCCAAATTTAGGTTTTAGAGATTCTAATAACTTATTTAAACCACAGGTATCCAATTCTCCAACAGCTCCCCCACTTTCATGACTCCAACCCATTTTATTTCCAAACAAGTTAAAGTAATTGATTTCGGAAAAATCATGATCCTCCGAGGCCATCCAATAAATAGGGACAAAATGCTGCTTGCTGTATTTTTTATTTAAATCTTCCGATAAATTTACTGTAGAGACTATTTTATACAAGAAATATAAGGGTCCCGTAAATAAATTGAGTTGATGTCCAGTAGTGATGGTAAATGTATTATCATTTAACAGTAAATCAATATTTTGTTGAGTCAATTTAGATACTTCAAAACCTTCGTACTGTTTAGTTAAACTAGCTACCAAAACTTCTCTTTTCTTTTTAGAAAAAAAATCTTTTTTTTCACAAAATTGCTCTTCAAAATTTTCTATCCTAGGGAAACGGCTAAAAAAGGGCTTTAAGATTTCTTTTTCAGCTAAATAATCAATCATTAATGCTGAAAAATAATTTGTTTTTTGATAAGGAATATGAGTTAATGCCATAAATTGGATTGCGATATAATTGGTAAAAATACAAAATACTTAATTGTGCATTTGAAAGAGAATGTTAATTAAAATAATATAGGTTAAAATCTAAAACATTTTTTAAATTGCAAGCACTTTATAATAATTCAATTATGATTCGTTTTTTTACTTTTCTTATAGTATTTATGACTTTTAACTTAAATGCTCAAATTAAATCCCCTTCAGAATTTTTAGGCTACGATATTGGCACACAATTTACACGTCATGCTGATGTAGTTAATTATTTTTATTATATAGCCGAGAATAGTGATTTAGTTACTTATGGAAGTTATGGAAAAACAAATGAACGTCGTTTATTAACCTATGCCATAGTTTCCTCTAAGGAAAACTTAGATAATATTGAACGGATTAAGACGAATAATCTTAAAAATGCTGGAATTAAAGAAGGAGCTATAAATCCTGAAATAGCTATCGTATGGTTAAGTTATAATGTTCATGGCAATGAGGCCTCAAGTACTGAAGCTTCAATGCAGACTTTGTATGAATTGATTGTTGACAAAAAATTATGGCTAGAGAATACGGTTGTTATTATAGACCCCTGTGTTAACCCAGATGGTCGTGATCGTTATGTAAATTGGTACAACCAGGTAAAAGCTTCCCCATACGATACAAATCAAAACGCGACAGAACATAACGAGCCATGGCCAGGTGGAAGAGCAAATCATTACCTATTTGATTTAAATAGAGATTGGGTTTGGGCAAGCCAAGTTGAAACGAAGCAACGATTGAAACTTTATAACCAATGGATGCCACATATTCATGTAGATTTTCATGAACAGGGAATCAATGAGCCTTATTATTTTGCTCCAGCAGCAGAGCCATTTCATGAAGTGATTTCAGATTGGCAACGAAAGTTTCAATTACAAATTGGAAAAAATCATGCAAAATATTTTGATCGTGAGGGCTGGCTTTTTTTTACTAGAGAACGATTTGATTTATTGTATCCTAGTTATGGAGACACGTATCCCACATTTATGGGAGCCATTGGAATGACTTATGAGCAAGCAGGTCATGGTAGAGCGGGTCTAGCAATTGACAATGACGAAGGAATAAAATTAACCCTAGTAGACAGGATAAAGCACCATACAACCACCAGTTTATCAACTGTTGAAATATCTTCGCAAAATGCAAAAAAATTAAACGAAGAGTTTAGTCAATATTTTAAAAATGATCAGTTAAAGTATAAAAGCTATGTTTTAAACGGAAATATAGACCATAAAAAAAAGCTGACTAACTTATTGGATCTACACGATATAAAATGGGGTTTGTCCGTTAATAATAAGGTCTCTGGATTCCAATATGAAATTCAAAAAAAAGGATCCATTGATGCCAAAAATGCAATTATAGTAAATACTGATCAGCCAAAAGGAAAAATGGTAAAAACTTTGTTTGAACCAGACACTAAACTCAGTAGTCCGCTAACATATGATATTACTTCATGGAGTTTAGCCTACGCTTATGGGCTCGAAACAGTAGCTAGCACTCAACTTTTAGAATATAATAAACCACAAAAAATAGTTACAATACATAATGAGCCTTCTCCAAAAAGTGTAGGTTATATAAGTAATTGGGCCAGCATGAATGATGCATCATTTTTTGCTGATTTATTACTCCATAATGTTAAGGTTCGTTTTTCAGAAAAAGAGCTCAGTTTTAATAATATTTCCTATGCAAGAGGAAGTTTAATTATTACTCGAAGTGATAATAAAAATAATTTATATTTTGATGAATTAATCACAAATATTGCCAACCAACATCAACGTCAATTAGCGATTGTTAATTCAAGTTTCTCTGATAACGGAACTGATTTCGGTTCTCCAGATGTTAAATTAATACCTAAACAACGTATTGCTTTACTAAAAGGAAAAGGCGTTTCCTCTTTAAGTTATGGATCGTTATGGTATTTTTTTGAAACTGAATTAAAATATCCGGTAACATCTATAGATAGGAATAACTTTAGTTACGAAGCACTAGAAAATTTTGATGTATTAATTTTACCAGAAACTTATTATTGGGATGCTCTCAACGAAGATGGGATTCTACTTTTAAAAAACTGGATTAAAAAAGGTGGAAAAATTATTGCAATGGGTGAATCAGTCGGACTATTCAATAATAAAAAGGAATTTGGGATTTCTCAAAATGAGACAGAATCAATCTCTGAAAAAAAGCAAAACAACTTAGAAGAAAAATTACTGCCTTATGATCAAAAAGAAATTAATAATTTAAAAAATACAATAACTGGTAGTGTTTATAAAGTAACTCTTGACAACTCGCACCCAATGGCTTTTGGCTATCCTAAAAACTACTATAGTTTAAAGAAAGGTAGTGAATCGTATCAATTAATTGATCAAGGATATAATGTTGGTTATATTGATGGAGATGCTGTAAGTATGGCAGGTTTTTCGGGTGAACTCGCTAAAAAAAATCTTAAAAATTCGCTTGTTTTTGGCGAAAAAAGATTAGGTAAGGGAAGTATCATTTATATGGTGGATGATGTTTTGTATAGATCTTTTTGGGAAAATGGAAAGTTATTTTTAGCAAATGCTATATTCTTTGTTAATAACAATAAATTTAGATTGTAATTTTACTTAAAATGTGGTATCAAATAAAATCACGTCTAATTTTTTTGTTAAAATCTTCAAATCAACACGGAATTCATTCGCCTTTTGTTTACGATTTAGTTACTAAATGCTTTTACGATAAAAGCCCTTACTCTGCTTATGATAATTTGAAAATATTACGAAACGAATTAACTTATAATCAGGATTTGGTTGAGATTAAACATTATTATTCATCGTCAAAAGTCTTTCAGCAAAACCATCAAAAAATTTCTACTATTTTAAAAAATGAAGGATCCTCTTACAAGAAACAAAAACAATTGTTTCGAATAACCAATTATTTAAAACCAAAAAACGTTTTAGAATTAGGAACCTCTATTGGGCTTGGTTCCGCAGCAATGGCATTTGCCTCCAAAAACAGTATTATTACAACGGTGGAAGTAAATAAAAATTTATCAGACATAGCAAAAAAGGTATTCCGAAGCTATCAGTTAAAAAACATCAGAATAGACAATTCCGCTTTTAAGGACTTTTTTAAAAACATAAATAATAAACATTTAGATTTAGTTTATCTTGATGGCACCTATGATAAAAAAAACACCATTGAAAATTTTAATTCCTTATTAAAACACGCTCACAACGAATCGGTCTTTATTTTTAACAATATTTATTGTAATAAAGAAATGACTGAAGCATGGAATATTATAAAAAAACAAAAAAAAGTTACCGTAAGTATTGATACTTTCTATTGGGGTTTTTTATTTTTCAGAAAAGAACAACCTAAACAACATTTCACTATAAGATTGTAACAAGAAATAGTTGGATGCGTCTTATGGAATAAATAGTATATTGTAAAAAATAAATTTCACTACAAATAATGAGTTTAGTAATAAAAATTAGAGGTATTGTCAGAAATTTTCCTTTAGGGAATGAGGTTGTAAAAGTTTTAAAAGGTATCGATTTAGATATAAAACGTGGTGAATATGTAGCTTTAATGGGGCCTTCCGGATCAGGGAAATCTACCTTAATGAATCTTCTTGGCTGTTTAGATACTCCAACAGACGGGACATACGAATTAAACGGTAAAGATGTTAGTAATATGTCTCAAGATGAACTTGCTGAAATTAGAAATAAAGAAATTGGCTTTGTATTTCAAACATTTAATTTATTACCAAGAACTACTGCACTAGAGAACGTTGCATTACCAATGGTTTATGCAGGAGCCTCTAAAGAAGAACGTAAAAAACAAGCAGAAAAAGTATTAGCAGATGTCGGTTTAGCAGATAGAATGGATCATAAATCTAGTCAACTCTCTGGTGGGCAACGGCAAAGAGTTGCTGTTGGCAGAGCATTAGTAAACAAACCTTCTATTATATTGGCTGATGAACCTACCGGAAATTTAGATTCAAAAACCTCTGTTGAAATTATGGGTTTATTTGATGAAATTCATAGAAATGGGAATACCGTAATTATTGTTACTCACGAAGAGGATATTGCAAAATACGCTCATCGAGTAATTCGCTTAGTTGATGGTATGGTAGCAAGTGATGTAAAAAATAAATAACCATTTATATTCTATATTTGCAAAATAGATTTCAAATTATGAATTTTTTTAGTTTATCAAATCCTTTGTTTTTAATAATTGGTGGTATTGCTTTAGTTACAATACTATACTTTTGGAATAAATACAATACTAAGATAAGACGTAATAGAGATAAAAAAAGTTTCAGAAAAAATTATTACAAAAAAAAACAAATTAGATAATCAACTAATCGTTAGAAAAAAAATTGTTTTCTATGAAAATATACACAAAAACTGGAGATAAGGGAACCACAGCCTTATATGGCGGTACTAGAGTACCAAAACACCATATTCGAATAGAAAGTTATGGAACAGTAGATGAATTAAATTCGTATCTAGGTTTAGTTAGAGATCAAGAAATTGATGATGAAACAAAAGAGTTATTGACCTATATACAAGAACGTTTATTCACATTAGGCGCAATTTTGGCAACAGATCCGGAGAAAGAAAAATTAAAAAATGGAAAAGAACGTCTGAATATCCCTAAAATTAATGAGGAGGATATCCAACTTTTAGAAAATAAAATAGATCAAATGAATAAAGAACTTTCTCCTATGACTCATTTTATTCTTCCTGGCGGACATCCTATTGTGTCACATTGTCACATAGCACGTTGTATATGTCGGCGTAGTGAACGTCTAACCACATTACTTAATGAACAAGAACCAATAAATGGTCTTGTAATAAAATATTTAAATCGACTATCTGATTTTCTTTTTGTACTGGCACGAAAGTTGTCCTCAGATATGGTAGTAGACGAACTGAAATGGATTCCGAAAAAACTAAAAAATTAATAAAAAATAATTATTTAATAATTTGTATATCAGCTCTCTACACATGTTCTTATAAATAAATCATAAATAATTACGATTATACTTGACTTTTTGATCAAAAAAATTATTTTTGCAGAAATTTAAACACACAAGTCTATGTACTGGACATTAGAATTGGCATCCTACTTAAGTGATGCACCCTGGCCGGCAACGAAAGATGAATTGATAGATTATTCTATTAGAACTGGAGCACCCCTTGAAGTAGTCGAAAATCTGCAAGCTATAGAAGATGAAGGTGATTCTTATGATTCAATTGAAGAAATTTGGCCAGACTATCCCACGGATGAAGATTATCTGTGGAACGAAGATGAATATTAAAATATTAATAAGAAAAGTCTCTAAAAAGAGACTTTTTTTTTGCTTAAAACTTAAAAACTAAAACATATTAACCTTTGGCTATGTTGTTTTTTTACAGTTTTTTTGTAAAATATTGAAAAGTAATTTTACTTTTCAATTTGAGTAAATAATACACAATACAAAATGGGAATATTAGATAACGTTCTAAAGC
>SGZH01000014.1 GCA_004214175.1 Flavobacteriales bacterium
ATTTTGATTATATTTTGCAAAAATAAAATATTTTAGATTAATACAACACTTAAATGTTAAAATGTGAATTTAAAAATAATCATTTTAAGTTAACAAATACTCTTTTATCTTATTTTTGTGATTAAGTTTAACTCCAATCCCTTAATTTATTTAAGATTTATGAAAAGAATAGTTGTTTTTGCTTCCGGAAGCGGCACAAATGCAGAAAATATCATTAAATATTTTAAAAAAACGGATTTTGCTTCCGTAACACTATTACTTTCAAATAATAAAGAAGCAAAAGTTTTAGAACGGGTTAAAAAGCATTCAATTCCTTCATTAGTTTTTACAAAAAACGAGCTAAACAAGACAGATTTAATTACAAAAACACTACATAATGAACGTCCTGACTTGATTGTTTTAGCGGGATTTTTATTAAAGTTTCCTGAAAATATATTAAATATCTTTTCAAATAAAGTTATTAATATTCACCCTGCATTGTTACCAAAATATGGAGGTAAAGGGATGTATGGGATGCGTGTGCATGAAAAAGTTATCGAAAATTCTGAAAAAGAAACAGGAATTACCATACATTATGTAAATAAAAACTATGATGAAGGCGCTATTATATTTCAAAAGAGCTTTCTTTTATCACAGAACGATACAGCAAGGTCAGTAGCTAAAAAAATTCATGATTTGGAACATGAATATTTTCCTAAGGTCATTCAAGAATTACTGACTTTAAAAATTAAAAAACAATAGAGTTTTAAAAAATGAAGAAAAGACAAAAATACTATGTTGTTTGGTTTGGAAACCCGGCTGGAATATATGATTCCTGGAAAGAATGTCAAGTAGCTATAAAAGATGTAAAGGGCGCTCAGTATAAGTCATTTCTAAATTTAAAAGAAGCTAAAGTTGCTTTTAGCAAAGAATATAAAGATTATATAGGGAAAAACACAAAAAAGAAAGTTCTGACCGTTGAAGAATTATCTAAAATTGGATTTCCTGATTTATTTTCAATATCCGTAGATGCTGCTTCAAGCGGAAATCCAGGAAAAATGGAATATCGTGCCGTAGATACTCAAACTCACCAACAGTTGTTTTATCAAGGCCCTTTTGATCAAGGAACTAACAATATAGGAGAGTTTTTAGCTTTAGTTCATGGATTGGCTTTTTTATCTAAAAATAAATGTTCTCGTAAAATTTACAGTGATTCAAGAATTGCAATAGGATGGGTAAAAAAGAAAAAATGCAATACAAAATTGAAGCAAAATTCAAAGAATAAAAAGGTTTTTGAATTATTGAAACGCGCAGAAGATTGGTTAAAAAAGAATACCTACACTACTATTATTTTAAAATGGGAAACTAAAGCATGGGGTGAAATACCAGCTGATTTTGGCAGAAAATAACAAATGATAAAAAAGATCTTTATATCACTACTTTAATCTTTGTATACACTATCTTATAAATTTAACTTTTTAAAATTAAAAATGATTAAGTTTGCTGTTTAATTGAAATTTCATCATGAGTAAACTTGTTATTGTTGGTGCTGTAGCTTTTGACGCTATTGAAACTCCTTTTGGAAAGACAGATAAAGTACTGGGTGGCCCTGCTACATTTATTGGATTGGCCGCTTCGCAATTTGAAGTTGATAGCGCCATCGTTTCTATAGTTGGTGGTGACTTCCCAGATGAATATTTGGATATGTTTGAAAATAGAGGTATCGATATTTCTAGTATTGAAGTAGTTCAAAACAGGAAGACTTTTTTTTGGAGTGGTAAATACCATAATGACATGAACACAAGGGATACTTTAGCCACTGAACTGAATGTTCTCGCTGATTTTAACCCGGTAGTTCCAGAAACATACAAGAACTCGAAAGTTTTAATGTTAGGAAATTTACAGCCTTCAGTACAATCAAGTGTGATTGAACAAATGAACGAAAAACCTGATTTAGTGATTTTAGACACGATGAACTTTTGGATGGATACCGCTCTTGAAGATTTAAAAAAAGTGATTCAAAAGGTTGATGTTATAACGATTAATGACGAAGAGGCTAGACAGCTAACAGGTGAACACTCCTTAGTTATTGCTGCAAAAAAAATAATGGAAATGGGCCCAAAATATGTCGTTATAAAAAAAGGAGAACATGGGGCACTTTTATTTTTTGAAAACGAAATATTTTACGCTCCGGCGTTGCCTTTAAAGGTGGTTTTCGACCCCACAGGGGCTGGTGATACTTTTGCAGGTGGTTTTGCTGGATATCTCGCACAAACAGAAAATTTTAGTTTTGATAACTTAAAAAAAGCGGTCATTTATGGTTCTGCTTTGGCTTCATTTTGTGTAGAAAAATTTGGAACTGAACGGATGTTAAATCTTGACAATAAAGAACTAAAAGATCGGATTTTGCAATTGAAAAACTTGACGGAATTTGATTTGAGCAAATAAATTGATTTGCTCATTTAAGTAATTTTGTTATTAATTATGGATATTAATTATGAGTGATGCTTTAAAACACGAATGTGGAATTGCACTAGTTCGACTTCTTAAACCTCTAGAATATTATAAAGAAAAATACGGAACTGCATTTTATGGAATCAATAAAATGTATTTAATGATGGAAAAACAGCACAATCGAGGACAAGATGGTGCAGGTTTTGCAAGTATAAAATTGAATGTAGACCCGGGTGAGCGATTTATAAGTAGAGTCAGATCTAATGAAGCTCAACCAATACAAGATATTTTTTCTAAGATTAATAACCGAATCAATTCAGAATTGACCGATCGTCCTGAATTAATAAATAATATATCTGCACAAAAAAAGCATATTCCTTATTTAGGAGAGTTGATGCTTGGCCATGTAAGGTACGGAACCTTTGGTGGGAATAGCGTTGAAAATGTACATCCTTTTCTAAGACAAAATAATTGGATGCATCGGAACTTGATAATTGCTGGGAATTTTAATATGACCAATACCACTCAATTATTTAATGACCTTATAGATTTAGGCATGCATCCAAAAGAGAAAACGGACACCATAACAATCATGGAAAAAATAGGTCATTTTCTAGATGATGCGGTTAGAAAACTTTATAAGAAGGCAAAAACAAAAGGATTAAATAAAATTGAAGCTTCCCAATTCATTATAGAAAAACTAAATTTAGCTAAAATATTACGAAAATCTGCTAACCGTTGGGATGGGGGGTATGTAATGGCTGGACTCTTAGGGCATGGAGATTCGTTTGTTTTTAGGGATCCGGCAGGGATTAGACCAGCATTTTATTATAAAGATGACGAGTTGGTTGTAGTTGCTTCAGAAAGACCTGTAATACAAACGGTTTTCAATGTACCTTTTGAGAAGGTGAATGAATTAGACCCAGGTCATGCACTCCTTTTAAAAAAGGATGGACACCTGTCTATTTCAAAAATATTAGAGCCTTTAGAAAAAAAGGCTTGTTCTTTTGAGCGGATATATTTTTCTAGAGGGAGTGATGCTGAAATTTATCAAGAACGAAAAAAATTAGGTAAATTATTAATGCCAAAAGTTCTGAAAGAAATTCAACACGATACAGGAAATACCGTTTTTTCTTTTATTCCGAATACTGCTGAAACTTCTTTTTATGGGATGCTTGAAGCGGCTCAAGACGAGCTAAATAATCAAAAAAACGATGCAATTCTAATAGAAGCAGATAAATTAACAGATAAAAAGCTCCAAGAAATTTTATCTCGTAAAATTCGAATTGAAAAGATTGCCATTAAAGATGTAAAATTAAGGACCTTTATTACTGAAGATAGCAGTAGGGATGATTTAGTTGCTCATGTTTATGATGTGACCTATGGTGTGGTTAAAGCTGATGATAATTTAGTTATTATAGATGACAGTATTGTTAGAGGGACTACCTTAAAAAAAAGTATTTTAAAAATGTTGGATCGTCTTGCTCCAAAAAAAATAGTTGTAGTATCCTCGGCCCCTCAAATTCGTTACCCTGATTGTTATGGAATTGATATGGCTCGTCTAGAAGCTCTAATTGCTTTTCAGGCAGCCTTAGAACTTCATAAAGATAGAGGTACTGAGACAATTATTCACGAAATTTACTCTAAATGTAAAGCTCAGGAAAAAGTTCCAGATCCTCAGCAGATAAACCACGTTAAAGATTTATACGCTCCATTCACAGATGAGGAAATATCTGATAAGATTTCTGAAATTATTTGCGAAAAAACTATAAGTGCAGAGGTAAAAGTAATTTTTCAATCCGTTAACGATTTGCACCAAGCTTGCCCAAAAAATTTAGGAGACTGGTATTTTACAGGAGACTATCCAACACCAGGAGGAAATCGAGTAGTGAATAAAGCCTTCATCAATTTCATTGAAAAAAACCCTGAAAGGGCATACTAAACTGATTTGACTGTTTTTATGTAAATAGAACCAACCTAGGACACAATGGAACAATAAGCTTTAATATCAAAAAAGATTAATAATAATTTATTTTTTGGCACTTGTATATTCTAGCAGAAATTTTTTGTTAAAATAGGGGTAGTTTAGTTTCTTCGCCAATTCCAAGTATTTATTTTTGTGAGATTCTTTAGTCATTTTATTTTTTACCTGATGGTAACAAAAAACCTGAAACAATAAATTTGCAAAATCTTCATAAGAAGATCTGAAAAAATTAAAATTTATTAGTTTTAAATATTTTTTTATCTCTGATTTATTTTTAGCTAATAGGTGATAAAATAAACACATAAAGTAGTACATGTTTAAGTGATCTTTTTGATAGGTAAAACTAGATATTTTATTGGTCTTTATTATATTGATAAGGCTTTTCATCAAACTTATATTTTTTGAATATATGGCTGTAATAAAAGTTTCGTAGAAGTAGTCTATATAAATTTGTTTATTTTTGGAATGACTTTTTATATATTTATTTAAAGTCTCTTCAGTGTTTTGACCTGGAGAATTTAAAAAACTTACAGACAATAATCGACTGCAAAGAATCGGGTGTATTTTGTTACTGTAGGCTAGGTCTCCAAAATCATTTTGAATCTTTTTTTGATTAAGATATTTTTTTAATTCAAGAATCGCATTACTAAAAATTATTATTTCTTTATTGACATTGTTTCCAACAACAAAACTAGCCCATTCTCCATAAAATCCGTTAATATTAGAGTAATCAACAAAACTTGAATAAACACATTGTAAAAAATTTCTGTTCTTTAGAAGGATATAGTTATCCATTTGGTATTTTCTAAGAAGTAAACCAGTTGAATTTCCTATTAATAAAACTTCACTATACGAAAAGGAGTTAAACTCCATTTCTTTTAACTTAAAAATGCTATTTATAATTTGGTATTTTTTATTGTAAATCAGTTCTCTAATCAGAATAATTATAAAAGTCACAAAATCCTCAGGGGATTTTTTTATTTTTTTTACTAAGGAAATAATTTCTGAGGGATCTTCTTTATATATTGTTTTGTGTAAAAGTTCAGATAAGTTTTTCTTTTCTTTAAAAGAATAAGTTTCTATAAAATGAATGTAACTTTTAAACCCAACGAATTTCGCCAGAATGTTTAGAGTATTTTTGTTTGGTTTAACCTTAGTTGAAACACCAAAAAATCTACGAATAGTATTATAGCTTATCTGATGATCTACGGTTTCTTGAATTACATGGGCTAGTAATTCCGCATCTCCACGATTTTCAATTTTTTGTCCAAGCTTGAGTTCAAGCTCTTTTTTTAATAAATCTATCATTTTTTAAATGTATCAATTATGTATCAAAAATAACATTTTTTTTTTATAAATTTGTTCATTAATGAAATATTAGATAAAATTAGGCAACAACTAACTAACCAAATTAAATCTAATAAGTTTTAATTACTGAATTAATTCAATGAAAAAAATAAAACCTGCACTGCAGGTTTTATTTTTTTATAATACTTTCAAGATCAAAAATTTTTATTTAAAAAAGAAATCAATTTAGTTGTTTTAAAAAAACAATTATATTTAAGAATACCATAAAATAGTAGGTTATGTTTATGATATAAAAATCATATTTATTTGTTTATTTTATATCTTCTAGAAACCTCTTCCCAATTAATAACATTAAAGAAAGCGTTTACATAGTCTGGCCTTCTATTTTGGTAATTTAAGTAGTATGCATGCTCCCAAACATCTAATCCTAGAATAGGGGTACCTTTACAACCAACACCAGGCATTAAAGGATTGTCTTGGTTTGGAGTGGAGCAAACTTCTAGTTCTCCGCCTTTGTGAACGCATAACCAGGCCCATCCAGATCCAAAACGTGTCTTGGCAGCACTAGAAAATTCGTTTTTAAAATTTTCGAAACTTTCGAAAGAATTATTGATTGCATCTGCTAATTCACCAGTTGGGAGACCACCCCCGTTTGGAGACATAATTTCCCAAAAAAGACTATGGTTAAAATATCCTCCGCCATTATTTCTGATAGATCCATTGTCCATATCTAGATTTTTTAAAATATCCTCTATTGATTTTCCATCTAATTCTGTTCCATCAATTGCTCCATTTAAATTATTGGTATATCCCTGGTGATGCTTTCCATGATGGATTTCCATAGTTTTTGAATCAATATTAGGTTCCAATGCGCTGTATTCGTAGGGTAATTTAGGTAAGGTATATGACATAATTTTTTTTTATTATTATGTCAAAAGTATAAAATTAAAAGCATAATCTATAAAGCTAAAATAATTTCATTCTTATATCACTATAAGTTATTCTAATATTAAGAACAAAAAACAGTATTTTAATTATATTAGCATAAAGTATATTTTTGATTAAATCTCCTTCATTTTCAATCTTTAGTGCAGCTGCAGGCAGTGGTAAAACTTTTACTTTGGTAAAAGAATATTTAAAAATAATTCTTAAAGCATCTAAAGAAGATTATTATAAACACCTTTTAGCGATTACTTTTACCAATAGAGCAGTAAAAGAAATGAAAGAAAGGATTATTTCCAATCTTATTTCTTTTTCAAGACAATCAATTAAAGAGAGTCCAACAAAGATGGCTCTTCAGGTTTCAAAAGAAACAGAATTGGATTTAGATTTAATTCAAAAAAAATCAATAAAAATAGTAAATCATTTATTAAATAATTATTCTAGCTTTAGTGTAGAAACCATTGATAGCTTTAATCATCGCTTGATAAGAACCTTTGCAAGAGACCTAAAATTATCAGGAAATTTTGAGGTTAGCTTAGATATTGACAAGTTATTAAATGAGGCAGTGGATTTATTAATTTCAAAAACTGGAGTAGATAAAGAAATAACAAAACCGATTATTGAATTTTCTTTAGAAAAGATAGATGAAGATAAATCTTGGGATATATCTAAAGAAGTAGTAGAAGTCGCAAAATTAATATTTAACGAAAATTCCATAGATCATTTAAATGTTCTAAAATCTAAAAATATAGAAGATTTTAAAAAATTCAAAGATAAATTACTACACAAAAAAACATTATTAGAAAAAAGCATTTTAAAAAATTCTTCTAAAGTATTAGAGAAGATTTTTTGTATTGGTTTAAAACCAGAAGATTTTTTAAGAAAGACCTTACCGAATCATTTTGAAAAACTAACTAAAGGTAATTACAACGTATACGGCAACAAACTATTAGAAAATTTACAAAACGGGAATGCCCTTTATAAAGCAAATGCTTCAGAATATGTATCTTCAACTATTGATGCTCTAACCCCTTTTTTATTAGAAAATTACACAAAAGTAAAGTTTTCGGTTTTTCAGTATCAACTGGTTTTAGAAATATTAAAAAAACTAACTCCTTTGTCAGTGATTAACCTAGTAAATAAAGAAATAGAATTTTTAAAAGAAGATCAAAATATTCTACCAATTTCTGATTTTAATAGTATTATAAACACTGAAATTAAAAACCAGCCTGCTCCTTTTATTTATGAAAGGCTCGGAGAGTACTATCGTCATTTTTTTATTGATGAATTTCAAGATACATCGTTATTACAATGGAACAATTTAATACCTTTAATAGAAAATGCTATCACCCAACAATATCATGACGGACAACAAGGAACTTTGATGTTAGTAGGCGATGTTAAGCAATCTATTTACCGTTGGAGAGGAGGTTTGCCTGAGCAATTTATAGATCTTATAAACGCTGAGAATCCATTTTATTTAGAAAAACAGATAATTAATCTACCAAAAAATTATAGGTCTAAAAAAGAAATTGTAGATTTTAATAATGAGTTTTTTACCTATGTTTCCAAAAAAATGGGTAGTTCATTACATCAAAAAATATATAAAAATGGCACTAAACAAATTAGCAAACAGAGCGAAGGAGGTTATCTTAAAATTGAATTTTTAGATTTTAAAAATAAAAAAGAAGCAAATTTTATTTACTCAAAAAGAGTATTAGATACTGTAAAAGAGCTATTAAAGGAAGGTTATCATGAAAAAGATATTTGTATACTCACCAGAAAAAAAGCAGATGGTATTATTATTAGTACTCACCTTCAAGAAAATAATATCAATGTTATTTCTTCAGAAACATTACTATTAAAACACTCTTCTAACGTTCTTTTTTTAGTTCATTTTCTTTATTTAAGCTTGTTTCCAAGTCATGAGGAAATGAAAATTAAGTGTCTAGATTTTTTATATGAATACTCCTCTGCATTTACTAATAAACACAGCTATTTTAATTATTTAATACAGGATGTTAATTTTGTTGATTATTTAAAAAAAGAGTTTAATTTTTCATTTGAAGATATAAAACTAAAGCCACTGTTTGACAGTGTTGAATATATTTTAAAAAGGTTTGATTTAGAAAAAAATGCAGATGCTTACTTAGTTGGATTTATGGATATGGTTTTTGATTTTAGTTTAAAACCAAACTCAAGCAAATTAACTTTTTTAGAAGAATGGGAGATTAAAAAAGAAAAAGCAAGTATAGCAATTAGCGAACAAATTAATGGGGTGCAACAGATGACTATACATAAATCGAAGGGACTTGAATTTCCTGTTGTAATTTTTCCTTATGCAGATTTAGATATTTATAAATCGAAAGATCATGAAACTTGGTTTCCTTTAAACGAAAAGGAACTTGGGTTCAAAGAAACGCTAATTAATTGTGGAATTAATAAATTAGAAGAATTTGGAAAAGAAGGAAAAATAATCGCTCAAAAACAAAAAGAAACATTAGAACTTGATCATCTAAATTTACTTTATGTTACTCTTACTAGAGCTAGAACACAATTATATATTTTTTCAGGAAAACCATCTCCAATAAAAGATGATTTTATAAAGACATACAACCAATATTTTTATCAATTTTTGAAAGAAAAAAAGCTTTTAGAAAATGATAAATGGATTTATGAGTTTGGACAGAGACTAACAAACAGTGTAAAACATCATCATTTATTTTTAAACCCTATTTCTCACACATATCATTCATCGCTAATTCAAGATCTTGATTTAAGTATTTCATCAAGAGATGCTTTTCTTTGGGGGACTAATGTTCAGGTGGCATTAGACAGCGGGACATTGGTGCATGAGTATATGCAAAAAATCATACGAGAAGATGACTTGACGCTTGTTATTGATGAAATCAAAGAAAATACCCAATTACCAAATAAAAATAAATTGATTAAGATATTATCTCGGATAGTAAACCATCCAGATCTAAACCAGCTTTTTACATCTTCAGAAAAAGTGGAAGTGGAAAGAAAAATAATAACTTCTAAAGGAGCTTTTTTAATCCCTGATCGTTTAAATATAAATGAAGCAGGAGAAATAATAATAACTGACTATAAAACAGGGAAATATAAAAAAAAACATGAAGCTCAAATTAATAATTATGATGCAGCATTGCAAGAAATGGGTTATACAATATCAAAAAAATTATTGATCTATTGTTCCTCTAAAGAAATTGAGATAAAAAAGGTTTAATTTTGGAATTTTAAATAATAATTATGTACGGTAAAATTCAAGAACATTTTTCAAAAGAAATCCAAGAGATAAAAGACAACGGTCTTTTTAAAAAAGAAAGAATTATTACTTCACCGCAAGGAGCGGTCATTAAGATTTCTTCAGGTGAAGAAGTAATAAATTTTTGTTCAAACAATTATTTAGGTTTATCAGACAACCCTGAAGTAATTCAAGCAGCAAAAGATGCTATGGATTCCCATGGTTTTGGGATGTCATCAGTTCGATTTATTTGTGGAACTCAAGATATACACAAAGCATTAGAGAAAAGAATCGCCGATTTTTATCAAACAGAAGACACTATCCTTTATGCAGCAGCTTTTGATGCTAATGGTGGAGTTTTTGAGCCTTTGCTCACAAAAGAAGATGCTATAATTTCAGACTCCTTAAATCATGCATCAATTATTGATGGTGTAAGATTGTGTAAAGCAGCAAGATATCGTTACAAAAATAGTGATATGAACGATTTAGAGCAGCAATTAATTGAAGCAAATAAAAATGGATCGAGATTTAAATTAATTGTTACTGATGGGGTATTTTCTATGGATGGTATTGTAGCACCACTAGATAAAATATGTGAATTAGCTGAAAAGTATGATGCGTTGGTTATGATTGATGAATGCCATGCAACTGGATTTATTGGAAAAACCGGCCGCGGGACTTTGGAAAAAAAGAAAGTTTTAAATAAAATAGATATCATTACAGGTACTTTAGGAAAAGCTCTTGGAGGCGCAATGGGAGGCTACACTACAGGCAAAAAAGAAATTATTGAACTATTAAGACAACGGTCTAGACCGTATTTATTTTCTAACTCTCTTGCTCCGGCTTTAGTTGGAGCTTCTATTAAAGTTTTTGATTTAATCGCTAACGATACACAACTGAGAGATCAACTTGAAAATAATACAAGTTATTTTAAAAAAGGCATGAAAAATGCTGGTTTTGAAATCGTTGAGGGTGATTCCGCAATTGTACCTGTTATGTTATACGATGCAAAGTTATCTCAAACGATGGCAAACTTACTTTTAGATGAAGGAATCTACGTTATCGGATTTTTTTACCCTGTGGTTCCAAAGGGCAAGGCGAGGATTAGAGTGCAGCTGTCTGCATCACACAATAAAGAACATTTAGACAAAGCAATTCGTGCATTTGTTAAAATTGGTAAAAAGTTGAATGTAATTTAAACCTTCAAAGAAGCTTTTTGGTAATAAAAACAAGCATTTTCTAAAAAATTTAATAGATTTATTTTTGTTAATAAATTTTAACAACTTACTTTTGCCCTTAGTAATACTTAAAAAACTTAAACATTCAAATATGAAACATCTAAACATTTTTTTAGTAGCAGCACTCTTTATAATAGGAGTAGGTGTGTCTAATGCACAGGATAGAAATAATCCTTGGTCAATTGAAGTTGGTGTAAACGCTGTCGATTTTTTCCCAATTGAAAAAACTGATGATGGAAGATTTCCAATAACAACAAAAGGTGGCATTTTTAATGAATTCTTTAATGCCAATGACCATTGGAATATGGTTCCAACACTTTCTGAATTAAAAATTGGAAAATATCTAGATAATGGATTTACTTTTGCGGTTGCTGGTTCATTCAACAAGATTTCTAGAGTAGGTGATGAAGAAGTCAATGATTTATCATACATAGGGGTGGATACAGAAGTAAAATATAGTTTAAGAGAATTATTGAATGATTGCTGGTTTGCACCATATCTTGGTGTAGGTGGTGGTTATACATGGGTTGATGATATTGGATTTGGAACTGCCAATGCTCTCCTAGGAGTTGACTTTTGGGTTGCAGAAAACTTAGCAATATCTGCACAATCAACTTACAAGCATTCATTTGAAGATAACTATGGGATTCCTCATTTCCAACACACTGTTGGTGTTAAATTTAAGTTTGGCGGTAAAGATACCGATGGAGACGGAGTTTACGATTACGAAGATGAATGTCTAGAAACACCAGGTTTAGAAGAGTTCAACGGATGCCCAGATACGGATGGTGATGGTATAGAAGATAGAAACGATGAGTGTCCAAATACTCCAGGACTCCTTGAATTCAATGGATGTCCAGATACTGATGGTGATGGCATAATAGATAATTTAGATGCTTGTCCAAATACAGCTGGTTTAGCTGAATTCAATGGATGTCCAGATACTGATGGTGATGGTGTTTCTGATAATGAAGATGAATGTCCTACAGTTGCTGGTTCAAAGGAAAACAAAGGATGTCCATGGCCAGATAGTGACGGAGATAGTGTTACAGATAACGTAGATGAGTGTCCAGATACTGCTGGGACTGTTGCTAACAACGGTTGTCCAGAAGTTTCAGAAGCGATAAGAAAAGCTTTGAGTTCTTACGCAAAAACAATTCTATTTGACACTGGAAAGTCTACAATAAAAACTATCTCGGCTGGTGTATTAAACAATATATATGGTATTATGGAAGAATATCCAAATGCTAGATTCCTAGTTGAAGGACACACAGACAATACAGGCAGCGAAGGGTTCAATATGAAACTATCAAGAAATAGAGCTAGTTCAGTTGTAGATTACCTTACTAAAAAAGGTGTTGACGCAGGAAGATTAGATTCTGTTGGTTATGGAGAAGAAAATCCACTTGATTCTAATAAAACAAAAGAGGGTAGAGCTAACAACCGTAGAGTTGAAATTAGCCATATTAAATAATACCCAACAATATATTTACAAAAAACGCCTCGACTTGTCGGGGCGTTTTTTATTTTTATGAGATGATTACATTCTTAGAAGAGACGCTCAATAAAATAAAAGAGGATACATTTGATATTTCTGAACTCATAATTATCCTTCCAAGTAAAAGAGCCTGTGGGTTTTTACTAAATCATCTAAAATCATCTCATAACGAAACAATTTTTTCTCCTAAAATTATTAGTATTGAGGAGTTTATTCAAGAGATTTCTGGTCTAGAGATCATTGATAATACTGAACTTCTATTTGAGAGTTACAAAGCTTATCTTAAGGTCGTCTCTAATCAAGAAAAAGATACTTTTGAGGTTTATTCAACATGGGCAAATACCCTTCTAAATGACTTTAGTGAATTAGATAGGCACTTAGTTCCAACTAATTCATTTTTTAATTATTTGAGTAAAATCAAAAATATTAATTATTGGGATGTACAAAATGAACCAACCGAATTGATAAAAAACTATTTAAAATTTTGGAATAGTTTACCTTTATTCTACAAATTACTTAAAACAGAATTACTCCATAAAAACAAAGGATATCAGGGCATTGTTTATCGAGAGGCTGCAGAAAATATAGAACATTATAAATTAAACAAGAAAAACAAACCTCATGTTTTTATAGGATTTAATGCCCTTAACAATGCAGAACAGATAATAATTCAAGAATTTCTTGAATATAATCACAACAGAATTTATTGGGATATTGATCAATATTTTTATGACAGTAAAATTCATAATAGCTCTTACTTTATAAGACAGTATATATCCAAGTGGAATTTTTATAAATCAAATTCGGTATCATATATCTCTAATAATTATTGTTCACCTAAGAAAATAGATATCATTGAAGCACAAAAAAATATAAGTCAAGTAAAACATATAGGAGATTTACTTTCTAAACTGACTACTTCAGAATTAAACCAAACAGCTATAATTCTTGCAGATGAAAATTTATTAATCCCACTACTTCATTCAATCCCCAAAAACGTTGATAAAGCTAATATCACCATGGGAGTTCACCTGAAACAATTTCCAATAACAGGTTTTTTTAATTTACTAATTACGCTCCATAATTCCTCTAATTCTAAGTACTACTTTAAAGATGTTATTGCAATATTAAACAATCCAGTCACCACTAAACTCTGCCCTGACTATTCTAATATTATTGAAAAAATTACAGTAAATAATTTAACATATTTAACATTTGAGAAGCTAATATCCTTATCGTCTGATAAAGATCGTCGTATTATTAATCTTCTCTTTGCTACTTGGAATAATAACTGCAATAAAGGGCTATCTGTATGTCTAGAAATTATCAATTTTATAAAAAATACTAAAGCATTATTTATTGAGAGAGTAGCACTTTATCAAATATTTAATGTCTTTAAAAAAATAGAAGATCTTAATAATAAATTTGCACATTTTAAAAGTATTGAAACATTTCAAAGAGTATTTTTAGATATCATAAATATAACAACTGTAGATTATCAAGGTGATGCCTATAACGGGCTTCAAATTATGGGAGTTCTTGAAACCAGAGTTTTGGATTTTAAAAATATAATTGTAGCTTCTTTAAATGAAGGTATTTTACCCTCTGGTAAATCTAACAATTCTTTTATAACCTATGATTTAAAAAAAGAATACAGGCTACCAACCTTTTCAGAAAAAGACGCTATTTACACTTATCATTTCTTCAGATTGTTGCACAGAGCTGAAAACATAACTTTACTTTACAATAACTTTTCGGATGGTTTAGGTGGCGGAGAAAAAAGTAGATTTATCTCTCAAATAGAATTTGAAAAAAATCCAAGACATAAAATTACTAAAAAGATAATAAGTTATAATAATCCAAGCCATAAGTTAGAATTACGTAGCATAAAGAAAACCGACGATGTAGTTCAAAAAATTAAAGATATTGCAAAAAAAGGCTTTTCACCTTCTGTTCTAACATCCTACATTAGGAATCCAATGGATTTTTATCTTCAAAAAGTATTGGCAATTAACCCAACTAAAACGGTGGAAGAAATAGTGGCCGCAAATACTTTAGGAACGATAGTTCACGATACATTAGAGAGTTTTTATAAACCATTGGAAGGAGAAAAATTAAAATTGGATACATTGGAGGCTATGAAAATTAAAATTGGTTCAGAGGTCGAAAAGCAATTTAAAAAAACCTATAAAGAAGGAACTTATAAAAAAGGTAAAAACCTAATTATATTTGAAGCAGCAAAATATTTTATTTTAAACTTTATTAATTATGAAATTGATGATATTAAAAATGGGAATGAAATTAAAATATTAAATATAGAAAGTAGATTAGTATCTGATTTCCCAATTTGTGATGTTGACTTTGACACAAAGATTAAAGGAAAAGTAGATCGGATTGATGAATACAATGGGGCCTTAAGGATTATAGATTACAAAACAGGCGTTGTTGAGCCACGTGACTTAGAAATCAGTGATTGGGGAGATTTAACTTTAGATTATAAATATAATAAGGTTATTCAGGTGTTATCATACGCTTTTATGGCAAACAAAACTGCTAGCTATGAAAATATTGAAGCTGGGATCATCTCATTTAAGAGATTAAAAAAAGGATTTATTAAATTCACACAAAAAGGAAAGATTAAACAAACCAATATCACTCAAGAGATTCTTGATAAATATATGATTGAATTAAAAAAATTAATTATTGAGATCAGTAATAAAGAAATTCCATTTAAAGAAAAAGAGGTTGAGTAGATGATAAAAAAAAATTTAATTATTGAGAGGAAAAACAAAAAACCTATTATTTATGATATTTTTTATAAGGAAACTAACACTCCAAAACCTGTAATTATTTTTTGTCATGGCTATAAAGGTTACAAAGATTGGGGTGCATGGAATCTAGTAGCTAAACAGTTTTTAGATGAAGGTTTTTTCTTTATAAAATTTAATTTTTCTAATAATGGTGGTACAATTGAAAACCCAGTAGACTTCGATGACCTTGAGGCTTTTGCAAATAATAATTTTAGCAAGGAGTTAGAAGATCTAGATGCAGTTATAAACCTAATTAGTTTAAATAATAATTTTAATAATGAGTTAAACCCCTTTAATATATCTTTGATTGCACATAGTAGAGGCGCAGGAATTATTCTAATTAAAGCATCTGAGGATAAGCGAGTAAAAAGTGTAATTACTTGGGGAGGTGTTAGTGATTTTAAATCAAGGTTTTCAATAGGTTCCAATCATTTTAATAATTGGAAAGAAAAAGGGATTACCTTTATAGAAAATTCACGTACAAAACAACAGATGCCACATTATTTCCAGTTTTTTGAAGATTTTATGAATAACGAAGAACGCCTTACTATTGAGCTTGCAGTTAAAAAAATAAAAGTACCAATGCTAATAATTCAAGGCTCAGCAGACGCTACTGTAATGGAAAAAGAAGCTAGACTTTTACATCAATGGAATCCAGAAAGTAAATTAAAGGTGATTGAAAAAGCAGATCACTCTTTTGGGACAAGACACCCCTGGGAAGGAAAAAACCTACCTAAAGATTTAAAAAAAGTAGTTGAAAATTCTATTTCTTTTCTAAATAAATTAGCTTTGTGAACGCCCCTTCAGTCTAACTTCTATTTTCTTTTTGATAACTGTAAGGCGCTTCATTAAGTCCATAAGTTCAGGATCTTTATTTTCTTTATAGATTTCATTTACACCTAATATAAGTGCCTTTACCTCTCTAGAAGCAACTATTCTGTCGCTCGTGGTTTGAAAAGAAAGTTTTCTGGTTTCAAACTCTAAGGCTTTATCTATAATTTCCATAAGGTATTATTTTATATTACACCGTAAATATATTTATATAAATGAATTTACCAATAATTTATTAATTTTTTTTTGCTATTGATTTTTAAAACGATAAGCTTTTTATGAAGACAGAATCGTTTCCTATATTATTGGAACGAATTTAATAAATTTGAGAAAATAAAACGATTAAATGATTCGATTAGCAAAAAAGGCCGAATTACTTGAAATATTATCAATAACTAAGGCTTGTACGGCACATATGATTGATCAAGGAATCTATCAATGGAATGAAGATTATCCTTCCAAAAAAGCCTTTATTAAAGATATAAATAGAGAAGAGCTTTTTATCTTGAAAATCAATAGAAAACTAATAGGCTGTATGGTATTAACGCCTGTTATGGACCAAGAATATGAGCCTATTAATTGGATTACGGAGAATCATAATAGTTTGTACATACACAGATTAGCAATACATCCAAAAAAACAAGGAAAAGGATATGCTCAAAAAATGATGGACTTTGCTGAAAATTTTGCTACCAGGAATAACTATAATTCTATAAGACTAGATACCTTTAGTAAAAATGTTAGAAATCAAAAGTTTTATGAGATTCGGGGCTTTAAAAGGCTAGGGGATATTTATTTTCCAAAACAAAGTGAATTCCCTTTTTATTGTTATGAATGGTTATGCAAAAAATAGATATTTCATTTAAAAGAATTCAGCAGTTAGCATTGCCTGCTATTATTGCAGGAATTGCGGAACCTATATTATCTTCTACTGATGCAGCTGTTGTAGGAAATATTTCAGAATTTGGTACAGAATCACTTGCAGCAGTCGGAATTGTTGGATCGTTTCTTTCTACTATTATTTGGGTTTTAGCTCAAACAAGAAGTGCTATTTCGGCAATTATTTCTCAAAATTTAGGTGCAGGAAACCTAAAAAGTCTCAGATTTTTTCCAGCACAAGCGATATTATTTAACGTGTTACTAAGTTTTATAGTCTTATTTCCTACTTATTTTTTTATTGAGGAAATTTTTATAATACTAAAGGCAGATGGAAAAATATTAACCTTAAGTAAAGACTATTACTATATTCGAATTTGGGGCTTTCCTTTAACCTTATTTACATTTGCTATCTTCGGAATATTTAGAGGACTTCAAAACACATTTTGGCCTATGATTATTGCGTTTTTTGGAGCAATTATAAATATAGTCTTAGATATTCTTTTAGTTTACGGAGTGGATAATTTTATAGCCCCAATGGGAGTAAAAGGAGCTGCTTGGGCAAGTTTAATTGCTCAATTAATAATGGCAATTTTATCATTATCACTCCTGCTTTACAAAACCAGCGTTTCCTTAGGGTTAAAGCGAGTATTTCATCCACAATTAAAACGACTAGTAACTATGAGTTTTAATTTATTTATACGATCAATAGCGCTAAATATAGCTTTATTATTAGCTGTACGTGAAGCAACATCTTTAGGTAAAGAGTATATAGCTGCCCATACGATAGCAATTAATTTATGGTTATTTTCGGCATTTTTTATAGACGGATATGGCGCTGCGGGAAATATTCTTGGCGGTAGATTATTGGGAGCTAAAATGTATCAGGACTTATGGACACTAACCAAACGCGTTAATATTTATAACTTAATTGTTAGTTTATTATTAGTTTCAGTAGGAGTCCTATTTTACAATCATTTAGGTTTAATATTTACCAAAGACACCCTTGTTTTGACAACTTTTTATAGTATTTTCTTTATCGTATTAATTTCTCAACCATTTAATGCTTTAGGATTTACCTTAGATGCTATATTTAAAGGTCTAGGAGAAATGAAATACCTTAGAAATATATTAGTCGCTGCTACTTTCTTTGGATTTATACCTACATTATATATAGGTAATTATTTAGATTTAAAATTAAAAGGAATATGGGTTGCACTAGTGGTTTGGATTGCTTTTAGAGCTATTGCTTTGATTTATAAATTTAAAGTAAAATATTATCCATTAGCAAAAAATGAATAAGTCAATTATGAACAAATTCTTATCATTAAAATAGTATCTTTACTGCTTTATTTTCAGAATATATGAGTAGCACTATCAGAATTACCAAACAATTTTCTTTTGAAGCAGGACATGCGTTATATGGGTATGACGGTAAATGTAAGAACTTACATGGTCACAGTTATAAACTTTATGTAACAGTAATAGGGGAACCAATTTCAGAAGTTAATCATGTTAAATTAGGTATGGTAATAGATTTTGGTGATCTTAAAAAAATAGTGAAAGAGAAAATAGTAGATATTTTTGATCATGCAACAGTATTTAATAAAAATACGCCTCATATTGAATTAGCAAAAGAATTAAAAAAAAGAGACCATAATGTGATATTAGTTGATTATCAACCTACAACTGAAATGATGATAATTGATTTTGCCAATATTATCATTTCCGAATTACCATCTCACATTCAACTTCATTCTTTGAAGCTGCAAGAAACAGAGAGTAGTTACGCAGAGTGGTTTGCATCTGATAATTCTTAATTACATTCATTATATTTAACCCATGCAAATTCCAAAAGGAAAAAAAATATACTTTTCAAGTGATAATCATTTAGGAGCTCCAACTAAGGAAGCGAGTTTACCACGTGAAAAAAAGTTTATAAAGTGGTTAGACGAAATAAAAAAGGATGCAGCAGCTATCTTTTTATTAGGAGATTTATTTGATTTCTGGTTTGAATATAAAATGGTAGTACCAAAAGGATTTGTAAGAACTCTGGGGAAACTTGCTGAAATATCTGATAGCGGAATTCCTATTTATTTTTTTGTGGGGAACCATGACCTATGGATGAATGATTATTTTGAAAAAGAATTAAATATTTCAACCTACCGTGATACAAAAGAATTTTCTTTCAACGGGAAGTCTTTTTTAATTGGCCATGGAGATGGTAAAGGACCTTACGATAAGGGTTACAAAAGAATGAAAAAAATCTTTATGTATCCATTATCAAAATGGATTTATCGTTGGTTGCATCCAGATATAGGTGTTAGAATAGCTCAGTATTTTTCAGTAAAAAATAAACTAATATCTGGGACCGAAGACAAAAAATATTTGGGAGATAATAAAGAATGGTTAGCCCTGTACGCTAAAAGAAAATTAGAAACGAAACACTTTGATTATTTTATATTTGGCCACAGACATTTGCCTATGGAAATTAAAGTTGGTGATAGTTCTACTTATTATAATTTAGGCGATTGGATAAGTCATTACACGTATGGTGTATTTGACGGATCAGACTTTTTTCTCAAAAAATATTAAATGATAGAAAATCAATATTATAATCTTTCTGAAATGCCCTGGATTCTAATTCCTGGATTATAACTTCTAAGTTATTTGAATACCTCTTCATTAACAAGAATAGTTGCTAATTATCAATTTTAATTTTTACTAATTTATTAATTTATGAAAAACATCATCGTTTTAGGAGCAGGCATGGTAGGAAGTGCTATTGCAATTGACCTGTCAAAAAAACACAACGTAAGTCTTACGGATTTTAATCAAGATGCTTTAATAAAAGCTTATCAAAAATGTAATAACCTTAAAACCTTTTTACTAGACGTCACCAAAAAATCTACCCTCCAAAAAACTATTAAGGATTTTGATTTAGTAGTTTGTGCTGTTCCAGGGTTTCTAGGATTTGAAACCCTTAAGTCAATTATTGAAGCTGAAATGAATGTTGTTGATATATCCTTCTTTTCAGAGAACTCTTTAGAATTAGATACATTAGCAAAAGATAAAAATATAACAGCTATTGTAGATTGTGGTGTTGCTCCAGGTATGGATAATATTATATTAGGGCATTATAATGAGAAAATGAAGCTTACAGATTTTGAATGTTTAGTAGGGGGATTACCCAAAGTAAAAAAATGGCCTTTTTGTTATAAGGCTCCCTTTTCTCCAGTAGACGTTATTGAAGAATATACTCGTCCAGCACGATATATAGAGAATGGAGAAATGATTACAAGAGATGCGCTAACAGATTGTGAATATTTAGAATTTGAAGGCGTTGGTACCTTAGAGTCTTTTAATTCAGATGGCTTGCGATCTATAATTTTCACCATGCCTCATATTAAAAATATGAAAGAGAAAACCCTAAGATATCCTGGACACGTAGAATATGTTCAAGTATTGAAGAAAAGCGGTTTTTTTGATACTGCCAAAATTGAGATTAATGGTACTAAAGTATCACCATTAGATGTGACCAGTAAAGTATTATTTAATGAATGGAAGTTAGGCGATACCGAGGAAGAAATTACGGTGATGCGAATAACACTAAAAGGGGAGAATTTAGCAGGAAAAACTGAAGAGGTGGTATATACATTATACGATCAATATTGTAATGAAACAAATACTTCTTCAATGGCTCGTACTACAGGCTATACTGCTGCAGCTGCAGCCAATATAATTTTAGAGGACAAGTTTTCAGAGAAAGGAGTTTTTCCTCCGGAATTGGTTGGTAAACACGAAGCTTGTTTTTACTATTTTCTTAGTTATTTAGAACAAAGAAATATAGTTTACCAAAAAAAATCTAAAATACTTGAATAGTTTTTATCAAAAAATTGAGTTCAAGCTATTTACTATTTATATTTGAGTAATGAATAAATCTTTATTACTTAACGTTAAAAATTTATCTATTTCTTTTAGAAATACTAAAAATAATGTTGAGGTCGTACATTCCATTTCTTTTCATATTAATAGAAATGAAATACTTGGCGTTGTGGGAGAGTCTGGCTCAGGAAAATCAGTGACTGCGATGACAATTCTAGGTCTACTATCGAAAAAAGAATCTTCAGTAGGTGGTGAATTACTATTTGAGGGGCAAGATTTGTTGAGCCTAACTAATGAAAATATAAGGAAGTTAAGAGGAAGTAAAATTGCTATGATATTTCAGGAGCCAATGACTGCATTGAATCCTTCTATGACATGTGGGGAACAAGTTTCTGAAATTATTAGTTTACATTTAAAAAAAACTAAATCAAAAATAAAAAAAGAAGTTATTTCATTATTTAAGAAAGTAAAGCTTCCTCGTCCTGACGAGATTTATAATAACTATCCACATCAAATTAGTGGAGGACAAATGCAACGAGTAATGATTGCTATGGCGATAGCTTGTAAGCCAAAATTATTGATTGCTGACGAACCTACAACTGCACTTGACGTAACGGTTCAAAAAGAAATCATAGCTCTTCTAAAAGAAATTCAAAAAGAGACTAAAATGAGCCTACTTTTTATATCTCATGATTTAGGCTTAGTTTCACAAATTTCTGATCGTACACTAGTTATGTATCAAGGAAATATTGTTGAAGAAGGGACTGTTCAAGAAATCTTTAAAGCTCCAAAAAAATCATATACAAAAGCTTTAATGTCTTCTCGACCAGGATTAAAAGGAAGACTAAAAGTGTTACCAACTATTACCTCCTTAGCTAAAAAAGAGTTTACCCCTATTGAAGTAACACCACAAGAAAGAGCATTTAAACATAAAAAAATATATACTAAAAGACCTATTTTAGAAATTTTAAACATAAAAAAAGAATATTATTCTAATGCTGGATTTTTTAATAAAAAGAAAATAGTTAGTGCAGTTGACGATATAAGTTTTAAGGTTTTTGAAGGAGAAACCTTAGGATTGGTTGGAGAATCTGGATGCGGAAAATCAACTTTAGGTAGGATTATTTTACAACTGGATAAAACAACAAGTGGAAGTATCAAATACAAGGGTAAAGAGCTCACGATTTTATCTTCCAATGAATTGAGAAGCCTTAGGAAAGATATTCAGCTGATTTTTCAAGATCCTTATTCATCAATTAATCCGAGGATGTTAATTGGAGAAACCATCATGGAACCTATGAAAGTTCACCAAATAGGTAAAAATGATAGGGAAAGAAAAAATAAGGTTTTAAGTATTTTAAAAAGTGTAGAGTTGGATGCTAGTTTTTTTAATAGATATCCACATGAATTATCTGGAGGACAAAGACAACGAGTTGGTATTGCAAGAACCATTGCGATGGAACCAAAGCTGATTGTATGTGATGAATCTGTATCTGCTTTAGACATATCTGTTCAAGCTCAAGTACTTAATTTATTAAATGAATTAAAAGAAGTTTATGGGTTCACTTATATTTTCATATCTCATGATTTAGCTGTTGTTAAGTTTATGGCGGATCAATTGTTGGTTATGAAGGATGGAAAGATTGAGGAAATTGGTGATGCTGACGAAATTTACGCAAACCCTAACAAAGAATATACTCAAAAATTAATTGAATCTATCCCAAAGGGAATTTGAAATTTATTTTTTAACTTATGGTTAAAACTTTATTTCTGGGATGTCTCCTTCAATGATTAGGTTTCCTTCTGTAGCTTTTTTAATTTCTTCGATACTCACACCAGGTGCTCTTTCTAAAAGATGGAAGGAATTGTTGACAATTTCAAGCACTGCAAGATTGCTTACTATTTTTTTCACGCAGTTAACGCCTGTCAAGGGTAAACTACATTTTTTTAATAATTTAGAATCGCCAGCTCTGTTTGTATGCATCATTGCTACAATAATATTTTCTGCAGAAGCAACTAAGTCCATAGCTCCTCCCATTCCTTTTACCATTTTCCCAGGAATTTTCCAATTAGCGATATCACCATTTTGAGATACTTCCATCGCACCAAGAATCGTTAAGTCAATATGTTGCCCTCTAATCATTGAAAAACTCATAGCTGAATCAAAAAAAGAAGCACCGGGTAATGCCGTAATTGTTTGTTTACCTGCATTAATTAAATCTGGGTCTTCATCACCTTCAAAAGGGAAAGGCCCCATGCCCAAAACACCATTTTCACTTTGAAAATCTACTTCGATATCCTTTCTTACAAAATTTGCCACTAAAGTTGGAATCCCTATTCCTAAATTTACGTAGTAACCGTCCTTAACCTCTTTTGCTATTCTTTGAGCTATTTGTTCTTTACTTAATGCCATTAAATTCTCTTTCTTACCGTTAATTGTTCAATACGTTTTTCATATTTATTCCCTTGAAATATTCTTTGAATAAAAATCCCAGGAATATGAATTTGATTGGGGTCAAAAGACCCAACAGGAACCAACTCTTCCACTTCAGCAACTGTAATTTTTGCAGCCCCACACATATTTGGGTTAAAGTTGCGCGCACTTCCTTTAAAAATTAAATTACCAGCAGGATCACCTTTCCAAGCTTTTACAAATGCAAAATCAGCGTTAAAAGCATATTCTAAAAGATGCATTTTTCCGTTAAATGCTCTACTTTCTTTGTCCTGTGCGACTTCAGTACCATAGCCTGCGGGAGTATAAAAAGCAGGAATTCCACTTTGGGCAGCTCTACAACGCTGAGCCAAAGTACCTTGAGGAATTAATTCAACTTCTAATTCTCCACTTAGCATTTGCCGCTCAAACTCTGCATTCTCTCCAACATAAGACGAAATCATTTTTCGAATTTGTTTTTTCTGGAGTAATAACCCTAATCCAAACTCGTCCACTCCTGCATTATTAGATATGCAAGTAACCTCTTTTACATTTAATCGTACCAGTTCTGCAATAGTGTTTTCCGGAATTCCGCTTAATCCAAATCCTCCTAACATAAATGTCATTCCATCTTTTACACCTTGGCAAGCCTCTTTAACATCTGGGACAGTTTTATTAATCATAGCTACAATTTTATTTTTTATATTTTTTAAATTATTAAAGCCCTGTTTGACTTAAGTTAAAACTCATCTGGATATTCGTTTTCTATTACTTGTTGATTTTCTTTCCATTTTTCACAGTCCGTCTCAATGGACAGAAACTCTGGAACCGAAAAGTCTTCTTTTGAAATTTCTAAAGTTTCATTGTTATAGCAATCTCTCATATAATTTGCCCAAATGGGAAGTGCCATGGAAGCTCCCTGTCCGTATGCGATTGTAGAGAAATGAGTGGAACGATCTTCGCCTCCTACCCATACTCCAGTTGCTAAATTTGGAACAACCCCCATGAACCATCCATCACTTTGATTTTGTGTAGTTCCTGTTTTTCCCGCAATAGAATTTGTAAATTTCCAAGGATATCCAGTAATAATATCCTTATATACGGGAATGTTTAATGCCCAGTCTGATCTTAATCGTTGACCAGATCCTGATTGCGTAACACCTTCCATTAAACTAATAGTGACATAGGCTGCTTCTTCACTAAGGACATCTCTAGTTTCTGGTACATGCTGATATAAAACAGTGCCATTTTTATCTTCAATTCTAGTAATTAATGAGGGCTTAATATAAACTCCTTTGTTAGCAAATGTACTGTATGCACCTACCATTTCATATAAGGAAACATCAGGAGTTCCTAATGCAATAGAGGGGACTTCTAATATTTTTTTTGTATCAACTCCCATTTTTCTAACTAAATTTAGCACAGGTTTTGGTCCAACTCTATCGATAAGTCTTGCAGTAACTGTATTAATAGATTGAGCCAAAGCAGCTTTTAAAGTCAACATCCCTCCATATTTGTCACTTGAATTTTTTGGGGTCCAAGGCTCATTTAAGCCATATTTCCCAACTTCAATTGTATGTAAAGTGTTAGGCAAGGTGTCACATGGTGACATATGCATTTGATCAATTACTGTTGCATATACAAAGGGTTTAAAAGTAGAACCAATTTGACGCTTTCCTTTTCTAACCATGTCATATTTAAAATATTTATAATTGATTCCTCCTACCCAAGCTTTTACTTCCCCTGTTTGAGGAGTCATAGACATTAAAGAGGCCTGAAGAATTGACTTGTGATACCTTATAGAATCCATGGGAGTCATTAAAGTATCAATATCACCACTCCAGGCAAAAATTCGCATTTTAGTTTTTTTATAAAAACTTGCCTTAATTTCTTTTTCAGATTTTCCTAGCTTTTTCATTTCTCTCCAGCGATCACTTCTTTTCATTGCAGATTTAAGAATAAAATCAACTTCTTCATTTGTAACCTCTCTAAAAGGAGCTAAGTCATTGTTTCTGTTTTGTTTATCAAATTCGTTTTGAAGATTTTGCATATGACTGTCAACAGCATTTTCAGCATATTTTTGCATTTTAGAATCAATCGTGGTATAGATTTTTAATCCATCACTATAAATATTGTATTCTGCGCCATCTGCTTTTAAATTTTTTTTACTCCAATCATGCATGAAATTTCGAGTGTACTCTCTGAAGTAAGTAGCAATTCCCTTATCGTGTCCTTGAGGAGTAAATTTGATTTCTAGTTTAGTATTTTGAATAGAATCTCTTATACTCTCCGAGATAAATTCATATTTTGCCATTTGACTTAAAACAACATTCCTTCTATTTTTTACCCCCACTGGATTACGAACGGGGTTATATAATGATGAATTTTTAAACATTCCCACAAGAACTGCAGATTCTGTAATAGTAAGGTCTTTTGGAGCCTTGTCAAAATAAATATGAGCAGCAGATTCAATACCTATCGCTTGATTTAAAAAATCATATTCATTAAAATACATTGTTATAATTTCTTCCTTGGTATAACGTTTCTCCAGTCTAATCGCGATTACCCATTCTTTAGATTTTTGAAGAATTCTTGCCATTATATTTTTTGAAGCATTTTCAGTAAAAAACAATTTTGCTAATTGTTGTGTAATTGTACTTGCGCCTCCTTTTCTTCCAAGATAAGCAATAGCTCTTAGGGTTCCTCGTGCATCAATTCCAGAATGATTATAAAAACGCACATCTTCAGTTGCAATCAATGCATTTATAAGATGCGCAGGTAACTCTTTAAAATTGACCGGAGTTCTATTTTCTTTATAAAACTTCCCTATAGTTGTTCCATCGATAGTGATGATTTCAGTAGCAAGATTTTTTTCGGGATTTTCTAAACTAGTTTCATCGGGTAATTTTCCAAAAACCCCCCAAGAAGCCATTAAAAAAACCAAAAGAACAATAAAAAGTCCAATCCCCAAAAAACCCCAAAATAGTTTAATATTTCGATGTTGATTTTTTGGTTTTCTTTTCTTTTTAATTGTTTTACGTTTAGTCATAAATTATTAAAATGTTTTTCAACACTAAATCCTACATCAATAATACCATCAAGATTTTTAACGCCGTTAACATCACCGTTATTGCGCATGGCATGGGATATACTAACTTTATAGGTCCCTTTCTCTTTGAAAGAAACATTTTCTTTATACCACAACTTATTATCCTTTACATCACCTATTCCACTTCCTAACCAAGTTCCGTCAGGCTTTGCCATTTTGTACTCCAATGTATCTGTGACTATTTTACCATAAGGAAATTTCATCGCAACAATTAAAAATAAATTATTAAATTCATAATCGTTGGTATTCCTTAGGTTAACAAACAAATTATAACCTTTCAAACTATCTAACTCAGGCAAATTAAAGGTTATAACCTCTTGTTTTTTCCAGACTCCTGGCAACTCTTTGTTCATACTAATTAAAGTTTTTGAGTCGCATGAAAAAATTAGGATTAAAAAAAATGAAAAGGCAAAAAGTTTAGACATTCTTTTTTAATTTTTTATTCTTGGGTTTATTTCTTTTTCTATTATTTTTAGATTTTGGTTTATCAAAACGAGTAAGGCTGTCTTGACCAACAACATTTTCAAATATTTTTGTTTCTGAAATATGTTCTTCTACTGCATACTTTTCCAAGCTTAAAACCTTTACACCTTTTTTATTTTGTGTAATAATTTCATTGGCTTTATCAACACTGATTTTATGCCAGTTTACCCCCTGTTTTTCATAACTGTACCAAAGAAATCTTTTAAAAATATCTGTTTTTTGACAAATAGCAATTCCTTTTTCAGTAATTAATTTAATATCACTTTTAGGAATATCTTTTAAGGCATCTAAATAGGTGTCTAGTTCATAATTTAGACAGCATTTTAGTTTCCCACATTGACCTGCTAATTTTTGAGGATTTAAAGAAAGCTGTTGATACCTAGCCGCAGCTGTTTTTACAGATCTAAAATCAGTTAACCAGGTAGAACAGCACAACTCTCGACCACAAGACCCAATACCTCCTAGCCTTGCAGCTTCCTGCCTAAAGCCCACTTGTTTCATTTCAACTCTTGTGCTAAATGCACTAGCAAAATCTCTTATTAATTGTCTAAAATCTACTCGTTCTTCAGCAGTGTAATAGAACGTTGTTTTAGATCCGTCACCTTGATATTCGATATCAGAGATCTTCATTTTTAATCCTAAATGAATTGCAATCTCACGAGATCTTTTTTGAATCTCAGCTTCTTTATTTCTAACTGTTTGCCAAACATCAATGTCTTTTTGAGTTGCTTTTCTGTATATTTTCGGAAGATCTTCAACGGTTTCATTACGGCTTTTCTTTTTCATTTGTACTTTTACCAGTTCACCGGTAAGACTAACAATTCCAATATCGTGTCCAGATGTTGCCTCAGTAGCAACAATATCTCCAATTGATAAAGACAATTTTTCTGTATTTTTATAAAAGTGCTTTCTTCCATTTTTAAAACGAACTTCCACTCCAATAAATGATTTTTGATCACCTGGCAATGACATGTTAGCTAACCAATCGAACACGGTCAACTTATTACATCCATCGGATCCACATGTGCCATTGTTTTTACAACCTTTTGGCTGCCCATCAGCCCCAGAACTACAACTTGTACAGCTCATAATTATATATAAAGCTCTTAAATACATAAGAGACGTCGATTAAACCTTATAAAATCTTTACAGATCTTATACCAGGAGTAAAGATATTAATTCTAGACAAACCTTGTTAAGGTATTTTTGTTTTTCTTGTTTTTACCTTTGTACTGCTAATAAAGAAATAGTACATTAGCATATTCACATTTTCAATTAAAAAAGATAGACTAATGAGCAACGAAAAGGACGCAAAATTAAAAGCATTAAAGTTAACTTTAGATAAATTAGATAAAACATATGGCAAGGGGACTGTTATGAAAATGGGAGATACAGCCGTTGAAGACATGGAAGTTATTCCAACAGGGTCTCTAGGTCTAGATGTTGCTCTAGGTGTAGGAGGTTATCCAAAAGGAAGAGTTGTCGAAATATACGGGCCTGAATCATCGGGTAAAACTACTTTAACTTTACACGCAATTGCTGAAGCTCAAAAAAAAGGTGGGATAGCAGCTTTTATTGATGCTGAACATGCTTTTGATAGATATTATGCAGAAGATCTTGGAGTAGATGTTGAAAATTTAATTATTTCGCAACCTGATCATGGTGAACAAGCATTAGAAATCACCGATAATTTAATTCGTTCTGGAGCTATAGATATTATTGTAATTGATTCTGTAGCAGCCCTAACCCCTAAAAGCGAAATTGAAGGGGAAATGGGAGATTCTAAAATGGGACTTCATGCTCGGTTAATGTCTCAAGCATTGCGTAAACTAACAGGATCTATCAGTAAAACAAAATGTACAGTTGTTTTTATTAATCAATTGAGAGAAAAGATTGGAGTTATGTTTGGTAATCCAGAGACGACAACAGGAGGTAATGCACTAAAATTCTACGCATCTGTGAGACTTGATATAAGAAGATCTACACAAATAAAAAATACAAATAGTGAGGTTTTGGGTAATAAAACAAGAGTCAAGGTTGTCAAAAATAAAGTTGCCCCTCCATTTAAGACCGTTGAATTTGACATTGTTTATGGTAAAGGGATTTCAAAAGTTGGCGAAATTATAGATCTTGGGGTTGATTTTGAAATCATTAAAAAAAGCGGCTCTTGGTTTAGTTATGATGACACAAAATTAGGCCAAGGTAGAGAAGCTGTCAAGTCTTTACTTCTAGATAATCCTGAGTTAATGGATGAGCTTGAACAAAAAATAAAAGAAGCAATTGTAGAAAATAAATAGTATTTTTCTTCTCACGCAACCTATTTGTTTATTAGGTATCTATACTTTGTAGATATCTTTTAGTTGCTGATTATATATTATTTAGTTAATTCAGCATTTTATAAAAGTTTAAGATACTACGTTTGACATTAGAAGAGCTCATATCAAATTGTAAAAAGCAAAATTTAAAAGCTCAGGAAGAGTTATACAATAAATTTTCGGGTATACTATTCGCTGTTTGCTTAAAGTATTCCCCGAATTATCATGAAGCAGAGGATAATTTACAGGATGCTTTTTTAACAATTTTTGAACGAATTGAGCAATTTAAGGGTAAGGGTTCTTTTGAGGGCTGGATGAAACGAATAGCCATAAACACAGTGCTTCAAAAATATCGAAAGAAGAAAATATTTCATCTTTCGAATGAAGAACAGATTGAAGAAGAAGAAGTTGTTGAAGTCGAGAATAATCAAGTTCCTTTGGATTTTTTGTTAAAAATAGTCCAGGAACTACCTAACAGGTATCGATTGGTTTTTACCATGTATGTCCTGGACGATTATTCACATAAAGAAATAGCTGATTCTGTTGGAATTTCAGTGGGAACCTCCAAATCCAATCTTGCAAGAGCAAGGGGGATTTTGAAAATAAAAATTGAAGATTATTATAAACAAAAAGAAAAAAATTAAATTTTAAAAAATCTCCATTTTAAGGATCAATGAAAGTAAAAAAAAATATAGACGATTTATTTAAAGATAGCTTTAAAAATTTTGAGGCTGATCCTTCAACAGACGTTTGGAAAAATATTCAAGCAAAACTAAAAGAAGAAGATGATCGTAAGGTTGTTCCAATTTGGGTTAAACTCAGTGGAATTGCTGCTCTTTTAGCTTTGTTTTTTACCATTGGTAGGTCTTTACTAAATGATTCATTTAACCAGTCAAACACACCTGTTGTTTATGAAACTAATTTGGAAATAAAGAAAGATCTATTAGATGAAAAACTCATAGAGATTACATCACCTTCGAATAAAACTGCATCCACCCAAGAAAATGATTATACTGAGTCAACAAATAAGCCCCCCTTAGAAGTAGCTGCTAGCTCAAAAACAGATATTTCTAATAATAAAAATTCTGAAAAGGGAGTAACACCTCAAAATAATCTAGAAATCCTGAATAATAAAATAGCTGGTTCAGGAATAGACACTCAATCACAACCATCTACAAACATTGCTCTTAATAAAGATATTATAGATAAAGAAATTAGCACAGGAGCAATTTCTAAAACTGCTACTGCAACCAATAATTCTAATCATAGTAAAAAGGAGGACTTTACAAAAGAAAATGCTGAGCAAGATATCATTGAAAATAAAAAATCAATTTTTGATGCGATTAACGAAGGTTCAGTTGAATCACCAATTATTACAGCTGATAATTCGCCAGATCACCGTTGGGAACTAACCCCTAATGTAGCACCAGTTTATTACAATACACTAAGTGAAGGGTCCTCAATAGACCCTATGTTTTCTGATAATAGTAAAAATGGTAATTTAAATGTTGCCTACGGAATTAAAGTAAGTTACAATTTAAACAAAAGACTAAGTGTTCGCTCTGGAGTTAGTAATGTTAATTTAAGTTATTCAACAACTGGTTTAGAATTAGGAACGGGCCCCCTTAGTGCAGCCTCAACAACTGGTATCGATTATTACGAAAGAAATAATGTCACAATTGTTTTAGATAAGGGAGCGCTAGCAGCTCAAGGTTCAGACAATCCATTTGGGAATATTACTCCAAAATCAACAAATGGAGAAACGTATTTAAACCAAAATATAAGTTATTACGAAATGCCTTTAGAATTAAGTTATGCAATTATAAATAAAAAATTTGGAATCAACGTTACAGGTGGAATTAGTACCTTAATACTGGGTAATAATGAAATATCTGTAGAAGCGGGTGATTTTAATGAAGTCCTTGGTGAGGCTAGTAATTTATCATCTCTAAGCTTTACAACTAACATCGGACTAGGTTTGAATTATAGTTTTTCAAAAAAGTTAATGTTTATTATCGAACCTATGTTCAAGTACCAACTTAATCCATATACAGATTCTTCTGTTAATTTTCAGCCTTATTACATAGGTGTTTATAGTGGTTTGAGTTTTAAGTTTTAGTTTAGGTTAAGTTTGTTTGGGTTTGTAAACAGCAAACCATTTAAGGAAAACCATCTTTCGCCATAAGATGGTTTTTTTTATAAAGAAGGATTTTCCAATTCATTTAAAATAATAGCACGCGTTTTAGCTTTTAATTCTCTTTTCATTTCTAAAGAATAATTAGTTGTCGCTAAAGGTGCGTGAATCATTGCTCTAATCTTACCTGGGCCTCCACTAAAAAAAGTATATGAAAACCTTTTTTTGTTGTCGTGAAATGTCATTGGAACGATTGGGAGATGGTGCTCTATTGCTAATCTAAAAGCCCCATCTTTAAAGACATCCAGAGCAATACTTTCATCGTAGGGTACTCCACCTTCGGGGAATATGCAAATACTATAACCTTGGTTAATTTTTTGTTGTGCACTTTTGTATACATTCCTTCTGCTTTCAGAGTTATTTCTATCAACGAGAATGCATGTGCGTTTATAAATAAATCCAAATAAAGGGATGTTACTCAGTTCTTTTTTGCCCACAAATACAATAGGATATTTAGTAATGTAGAGCATTAACATTATGTCAATCATTGAAGTATGATTTGCGACAATCATATGGCTAATCCCTTTTTTTAGCTCAAATTCTTTTTTAATTACAGGCTTCAACCCCATACCAATCAAGATAATATAAGCCCAAATTCGAGCTATTTTAAAAAAAGTAGGATACCAGGCGCTTCTTAAAACACTTGTAAATAGAAAGATAAACAATACAATGATACTAACAGCAGTTAGTAAGTAATACCAAATTCGATATAAGAGGTATGCTATGTTTTTGAAAAAAATCAACACTTTTCAAAAATAGCAAAATGAACACAATCAAAAGGTTTAAAAAAATTATCTTTGTTAATAGTTAAAAATAAATAAGTTATTTTTAAACACGAACTATTTTTCATAAACACGCAATGTCAAGAATTTTAACAGGGATACAAAGTACAGGAACCCCTCATCTAGGGAATTTATTAGGAGCTATTTTACCTGCCATTAAGATGGCAAATAACCCAAGTAACGAATCCTTTTTATTTATTGCAGATTTACACTCATTAACTCAAATTAAGGATGCTAAATTAATACAGGATAATACTTATAGTACTGCAGCAGCTTGGTTAGCATTTGGATTAAATCTAGAAAAGACTGTTTTTTATCGTCAAAGTGATGTCCCACAAGTATCAGAGTTATCATGGTATTTAAGTTGTTTTTTTCCATATCAAAGATTAACATTAGCACATTCATTCAAAGATAAAGCAGACCGATTGGAGGATGTAAATTCGGGATTATTCACCTATCCGATGTTGATGGCAGCCGACATACTATTGTACGACGCTAATATTGTTCCAGTAGGTAAGGATCAGCTTCAGCATCTTGAAATGACAAGAGATGTTGCGTCAAGATTTCATAGTAAAATGGGAGAAACATTTGTTATGCCTGACGCAAAAGTGCAAGAAAACACCATGCTTATTCCAGGAACTGATGGTGCAAAAATGAGTAAATCAAAAAACAATATTATCAATATATTTTTAAATGATAAAAAATTAAGAAAACAAATCATGGGAATACAAACAGATAGTATCTCTATGGAAGATCCCAAAAACCCAGATGCTTGTAATGTTTTTAAATTGTTTAAATTAATAGCTTCTCCAAATGAAATAGCTAGTATGAAAGCGAATTATGAAGGAGGAAATTATGGGTATGGACATGCTAAACAAGCTTTATTTGAATTACTCATTAAAAAGTTTTCAAAAGAAAGAGAAACCTATAATTACTATATGGAAAATTTATCAGAAGTAGATAAAGCATTAGAAATTGGCGCCAAAAAGGCTTCATTTGTAGCTAATGAAGTACTTTCAAGAGTTCGAAAAAAACTTGGTTATTAAACTAAACAATTTTAAACACTTTACCTGGCAGAGGTCTTATTATTCCCTTTAACTCCAATGATAATAAAACAGCTGCTAATTTATAGGTTGGAATATCACATTCAATAGAAATGACATCGAGTAACGCTTTTTCTTTTTCTTTTAAATAATTAAAAACTACATTTTCATCCTTGCTAAGTTTTTCGAATAATGGTATTTGCGATTTCTTTATGGCTTTGTTCTCCATTTCCCAGCCTAACATATAGATTAAATCTGCAGCACTAGTAATTAAATGTGCTTGTTGCGTTTTAATAAGGTTATTACACCCTTTGCTTTGCTCATCATTTGCTCTACCAGGTAATGCAAACACCTCTCTGTGATACGAATTTGCAATATCTGCAGTAACAAGACTTCCTCCTTTTTCCGCAGACTCAATAATTATAGTTGCCTCTGATATCCCAGCTATGATTCTATTTCTTTTTAAAAAATTATTTTTAGTAAAGGGATCACTACTCCAAAATTCAGATATAAAGCCACCATTTTTTAAAACGTTGTTGACGTGTTTAGTATGAATTTTTGGATAAATTTGGTTGTGACCATGCGCAAGACATGC
>SGZH01000015.1 GCA_004214175.1 Flavobacteriales bacterium
TACTAGTTTGTAAAGCCCAATATATATATTAATTAATAACTGGGAAAGAAAGTTAGAATAAATGTTTGAAAGATCCTTAAATTAAATCAATATAAATATTGCAAAAATTTATAGGAATGTTTGCGCTGCTCTAAATTGTTGTTATCTTTGCCACCGCTAAAAATAGCGAAATAAAACTCTTTTAGCTATCTTTCATTAAAAAGGTGTTTGAGAAATATGGCGAGGTAGCTCAGCTGGTTAGAGCGTCGGATTCATAACCCGGAGGTCACGAGTTCAAGTCTCGTTCTCGCTACAAAGGAGTAATCAGAAATGGTTACTCTTTTTTTTGCTTTAAACTCAAGTATACAAAGGGATTTAGAAAAAGTAAGAAATAGAAAAGGTAATACAGATAAACAGAATTAAAATCTAATTAATAAATCTTTTACTGAATTAACAGAAGTTGAAGCATTAAGAATGATTGTACATCAAAATGATGTTGCTATTAATATTCAAAATTCAATAAAAGGTTGGGTTACATTTTTTGGTACAATGTATATATTAACTATTATAGGTTTTATTTTTATTAATATAATATCTTAAATAAAACAAAAAGATGAAGAAATTAATATACTTATTACTCGCATTGTTAATACTTGCCTGTAGTAGTGATGATGATGGTAATCTTTGTAATTACACTCCTACACTAACTACTACTGAAGTTACCAATATAACAGAAACAGGTGCAACCTTAAATGGGGAGATAAGTATCGTTTCAGAGAACTGTGATAATCCAAATAATACAGAGCAAGGGTTTGTATATGCAACTACGATACAACCTACTACAGCGAATAATAAAGTTAATGTAAATGGCACAGAAATAAGTACCACATTAGAAAACCTTGAGCCTAATACTACTTTTTATGCAAGAACTTTTTTAACCAATGATTTGGGTGAGTTTTATGGTAATGAGGTCAGTTTTATAATAAGTGAAGAGCCTATAGATTGTGAAGTGGTGTATTTAGCAGAAAATGGAATAACTATAAAGGCTTGTGATGATGCTAATGTAGGTGATACGGGAGTGATATATGGAGTTACTTATACGGTAGTAGATGAGGCTATGTTAAGAGAAATGGTGGATAACGAAGAAGATTTAACTAAAGTAGTGACTACTTTTGTGGCTGATATGAGTGATATGTTTAGTAATGCTGAAGGTTTCAACCAACCTATTGGACATTGGGATGTAAGTAATGTTACTGATATGAGTAGTATGTTTGAGAATAGGAAATTTATTAATTCTTTTTTTAATCAAACGATTGGTAATTGGGATGTTAGTAATGTAATTGATATGAGTTATATGTTTTTTAGAAATGATGCTTTTAATCAACCTATTGGAGATTGGGATGTGAGTAGTGTAACGAATATGGAAGGTATGTTTTTTGATGCTGATGCGTTTAACCAACCGATTGGAAATTGGGATGTTAGTAATGTAACTAATATGTTTGGTATGTTTAGATATGGTATTAATTTTAACCAACCTATTGGTAATTGGGATGTGAGTAATGTAACTGATATGTATGGGATGTTTTTTGGAGCTATTACTTTTAATCAACCTATTGGAAATTGGGATGTTAGTAATGTAACTAATATGTTTGGTATGTTTGTTAATGCTAGTATTTTTAATCAACCTATTGGAAATTGGGACGTGAGTAATGTAACTGATATGTATGGGATGTTTAATGGAGCAAATGCTTTCAACCAACCGATTGGAAATTGGGATGTTAGTAATGTAACTAATATGTTTAGTATGTTTAGTAATGCTGCTGCTTTCAACCAACCAATCGGAGATTGGAATGTTGGTAATGTAACTAATATGGCTTATATGTTTAATGATACTACTTTTAACCAACCCATTGGTAATTGGGATGTGAGTAATGTAAATATTATATATAATATTTTTTCAAATTCTTATTTTAACCAGCCTATTGGAGATTGGGATTTGAGTAGTGTAACTAATATCAGCCGAATGTTTTATAACGCATATAATTTTAACCAACCTATTGAAGATTGGGATGTGAGTAATGTAACTGATATGGGTGGTATGTTTCTTGAAGCTAATGCTTTTAATCAACCTATTGGAGATTGGGATGTGAGTAGTGTAACTACTACGAGACAAATGTTTGAGAGTGCTGATGCTTTCAACCAACCAATTGGAGATTGGAATGTCATTAGTGTGACTAATATGAGAGAGATGTTTGAAAATGCTTCTACCTTTAATCAGGACATAAGCACCTGGAGTGTAGATGTTGTTACTACTTGTTATTATTTTAGTGATAATTCACCACTAACAGAAGAAAATAAACCCAACTTTACAAGCTGTGACCCCTTATGAACCATTAACAGAGCAAATTAAAGAAATATCTAAGTATTTAGTATTAGTCAAACTTAAACCATAGGCATATCTTATTCTTTTAATTCAGCTATTTCTAAACCTCTTGTTTTTCTAATCACACGGAAATTCATTTGGAGCAATAGTATGATTGGAGTAAGAAGTTTGACCATCACCAACATATGTTAATTGCAAAGCATTTCCTCCACTACTTACAGTACAAGTTATGCTTCCAGTTGATGTGGGATTTCCATTAGTGTAGATCCCTTCAAGATACAAAACCATACTATCCTCAAGTTCACTTTGAATTGTATAAGTTGCATATCCTATTATTATTTCATTACCATCTTTATCATATTCTGTAATTGGTTGTTTTTAAAAAAAATTATTCCGTCCACAAAGTTCCTATTGCATAGGTTCGGGCCTGACCTAACAACAATACCTGATCGCCTAAAAGACTGCATTTTAAAACCCCACCGCGTTGTGAACGTTGCTTTGCATCCAGTTCCTTTTTTTGGAGCCGTTCTGCCCAAAAAGGTACCAACGAACAGTGAGCCGATCCGGTAACAGGATCTTCTAAAATAGTGGCTTGTGGGGTAAAAAATCGTGATACAAAATCGCAATGGTCCCCTTTTGCTGTGACCACCAACCCACCCGGATCCAGATTGATTTGATCGAGCTGAGCTCGGTTAATTTGAAGGTCCAAAATTTCCTGTTCGTTTTGATAAACCAGCACATAATCCCGAGCTTTATAAACTTCCTGGGGAGCAATACTCAGTGCCTTTTTAATTGGATTGGGAAGTGGAGCAGGAACAGGCATTCTTGCAGGAAGTTCCATTTGGTAAGCATCTTTTGTAGCAGTTACACGAAGCAGCCCACTCTTAGTTTTAAAAAGAAAGTGAGGTCGAGAATCTTTTAAAAGAGTTTTTAAACAATGTGCAGTCGCAAGGGTGGCATGGCCACAAAGATCCATCTCGATGTCTGGGGTAAACCAACGCAGGTGAAAACTAGCGTCTTCTTCTACAAAAAAAGCGGTTTCTGGTACTGCATTTTCTTTAGCAATTTTTAACAAGAGTTTATCGGGCAACCAACACTCTAAGGGGACTACACAGGCGGGATTTCCTTTAAAAAGGGTATCAGTAAAAGCATCGATTTGATAAAAGCGGAGTTCCATAAATTATTTGCTGGGAAGGTTTAAAAATTGTAGTACTGGTTCGATGCTTCGCTCAGGGTCTTCCTCCATGGGTACATGTCCTAAATTATCGAAAACCACCAGGGTGCTGTTGGGGAGATCTTTATGAAACTGCTGCGCCACCTCCAAAGGGATTAATCGATCCTCAGCGCCCCATAAAATAAGGGTCGCCTGTTGGACCCCCGTTACTTTTTCCCTAGAAAAAGGGGCTGATGGAGTATTGAGTTTATCTACAAAGGCCTGCCGGTTACCCGATCGAAGGGTGAGTTCAAAATAACGATTGATTACTTCCGGTGATACTTTTTGAGGATCGGCGTAAACATTTTTAACACTGGAGGCCGCAACAAAGCGAGGCGTGATAAAAGTAAAGATTTGTTTTACCACCGGTAGTTGCGCTAACTGAAAAGCGATAGGAATACTATTGGAACCTGTTGGATAGCCAGAGGCATCGATTAAAATTAGCCGGTCGACCCGATCGGGATAAGCACTCGTATAGTTCCAAGCGATTTTTCCCCCTAAAGAGTTTCCGGCCAAAACACAGTACTCAACTCCCAGTTCTTGTAAAAAGGCTGCAATAAATTCGACATAATGTTGGGTGCTATAATTACGATCCATAAAAGGCCCCGTAAGCCCATAGGCCGGTAAATCCATACGGAGTACCCGTCGATAGTTCGACAATGAGTCCGTCCAGTCATCAAAGGTGTGTAAACTAGCTCCGGTTCCATGAATCAATACAATAGGAATGGAATCGGTCTTGGGCCCTTCATCGCGATAATGCACCTCCATTCCCTCCAAGTTTAAAAATTGTGAATTGTTATTTGCATAGGTTTCTTTGAGGGTTTCCAGAGGAATATCTTGGTATCCAAAAAGAATCACAAGCACCCCCATTAATATCCCAAAAACCATAATAATTAGAAGTACCATTTTTTTTAAAAACTTCATTTAAAAACTTGAAATTTAATTTGTTTTAATTAATTTAATAACTTGATTGTCAACATTTAAGTAGTATATACCTAAAGCATAAGTTGATAAATCAATATAGGGCTGAGAATTACTTAATTGTCCACTTTGTAAGCGCTGGCCATAGGGTGAATAAAGTTCAAAATTTAGTTCTTGAACAATCTCAAAATACACCCGATCTTGAGTTGGGTTAGGATAATAATTAAGTGCAAGTTCTGGGCTGTTATTAGCCAACAATTCGCAAATAAAATCTTGTTCTACCTTCGAGGCCGCCGGTGGATCTACCAATAAATTATCTGTTAATAATGGGCAATAACAATCGTTTTGCTCTACATACAATTTTAACCAAGATAAGGCAATTTTACCAACCGAGTAGTCACCTCCAGTTGGCGAATTAGCAACCGAATGATCTCCATTTTCAACTTCAAATAATAATTTATTGGTGCTTACAGGAGTCGCTTCGTAGTGTAAATCTGCATGTAAAAAAGGAGGGGCTACCGTATCGTCTTGTCCACTAAATATAAGCGCAGCACTGTCATGGTTAAAATTGGGGTTTGGAAGCCAAGGACACAAAGCTACCACTCCAGCGATAGTTGGATCCAACACGGCTGCTCTTTGAGCACCACCACCACCCATAGACCAACCACTAACCGCCATTTGTTCTAGATTAAGATCACCCAGCAATGGCGATGCAGGTCGGATATTTTCTTGCTTTATGGTTTCCAAGGCATCAATGAGCGCATAGGCTCTAGCCTCTGGAAAATCTATCGGGGAATTAGTTCCTATAATAATGGTAACGATACCGTGTGATGCGTAAAAAGGGCCCCATGCCTCTACACTGGAGGGTGCTGAGACAAAACCTGGAACAATAGCAATGCTTGCATAGGGAGGAATTCCGTTAGTAGGATAATAGATTGTGGCACCATTATAATCAGGCCCATTTCGAATGCCATCCTCCTCGTTGAGAGCTGCTACTGAATAAGGTCCCGGAATGCTGAGGCTTTCTAAAGTCACCTCCTCGCATTGTCCATAAACCGAATGGAACATCAGTGACATTAAAAAAATAAATAAATTGACTAGGTATTTTTTTTTCATTAAATAGCGGTATTATCAGGTTTTATTAACAATTAATACAAGATACTATTATTTTTAAATTTATCGTTTTATAAAAATAAATTTTCTCTCACCACAACTCTTTTTAAAGCGGAAACCTTTCGTGTATACGTCCTATCTTAAAACCAAGTGCCAAGACATTTTTACTGGCTTCACTCTCCCTATTTAATAAAGGATTGGTATGATTAAAATGAGTAAATATCACCCTAGCACGCTGCTCTATAGAAATGTCTTTTAAAGCTTCCATAGTCTCTAATACAGACGGATGAGGAATTTGTGTCATATCTCGATTCCCCAATTCTTTAGCACTATAAAAAGTAGCATCTAAAAAGGCGTAATCTACTTTTTTTAGTTCTGTTTTAAGGTCCAACTCCCATTGATTCCATTTATCAATATCTGGAATAAATAAGGCTTTCTTATTGGGCCCTTCAATTAAGTAACCTACAGTCTCTGAATATTCGTCGCGATGTGGAACTATAAAAGGAGTGACTTGTAGTGATGGTGATAAAGAAATTGCTTGGTTGGCAACTAAAGATTGGATCTGTATATTACGATTAGCTACCAACTGGCTCCAAGGACCATTATTGCTTAAAAAGGAACTCATTTTAGGCATGGCAAAAACCGATATTTCACTAGCATTAACAGCTTCTTTACCCAGATACATCAATCCAGTATAGTGCCCAATGTGTGCATGTGTTAAAAAAATACCATCCACGATACTAGAGGGTGCAATCTTAGAAGCTTTTTTAAGAGCATGTAGCTGTGAACTGATATCGGGAGTGGCATCAAAAATATATTTTTTTTGAGTATTAAAATCTAACAAACCCAAAGAGCTTACTTTCCTAGATGAATTAGCTTGCTCAAACAAACCTTGACAACATTTTTTGTTGCAGTTTAATTGTGGAGCCCCTGCATCTTGAAGAGTTCCTAGTAAAATTAAAGAAACTCCTACCCCCTTAGTTGTTGTAGATATCTCATTTGGATGGGATTCCTTATTTATCTTTTTTTCTTGACAAGAAAAAAAAACGAGTACCATAACTAAATAAAGAAATCGCATTGGTTTTATATTGGAGCGTTTAAAAGGTTAATTTTTATAGTAACTGTTTATTAATATAAAGATAATGAAACATAATTTAATTCATTATCAAGGTTGCAAAGGTAAGTGGTTACGATCAAAAATACTGCGTTGTTATTGAGGATTCAACTAATGGAATAGCTGCTGCAAATGCTGCAGGTATTTACTGTATTGGTTTTAAAAGTCCACATTCTAAAAATCAAGACTATACAAAAGCTTCCAAGATTATTACTAATTTTTCTGAAATCAGCTATCACAAATTGCAGGCATTAAAAAATTAGTAATTTGCTTATCTTTAAACCTACGAATGGGTATGGATAAAAGTCAAACAATTAGTATTACTGGTGGGACAGGTCACTTAGGTCACTGCCTACTAGTTAAGTTACTAGAGCAAGGGCACCGCTTAAAAGCACTTTACAATCGTCAATTACCTGTATTAAAACACTCTAATTTAACCTGGATCAAAGGGAACATTACTAAAACCAATTCATTTGAAGAGTTTCTAAAAGACTCTGATGTGCTGATCCATAGCGCAGGCTTAATTTCTATTGGAAATCAAAACTCCAAATTAGTTTTTCAAGTAAATGTTGTAGGTACTGAAAACCTTATAAAAGCTTGTATAAGTTATCAGGTAAAAATGGTGTATGTTAGCTCTTGCACGGCAGTACAAGAAACGTTAAAAAATGAATTATTTAAAGAAGACCGACCCTACAAATCAAAAAATGATTTTACCTACGGTTATACCAAGGCATTAGCAGAGCAAAAAGTATTAGCTGCTGTTAAAGACGGAAAGCTAGCCGCTTGTATTGTTCGTCCCTCATCAATTATAGGGCCTCCGGATTACAGACCCTCTCCTTTTGGAAAAACGATTCTGGACTACGCCAATAATAAAATGCCGATTATCACCAATGGAGGCTATAATCTCGTTGATGTTAGAGATGTTTCACAAACAATTATCAATAGCTTACAAAAAAAATTAACGGGCGAAATATACCTACTTAGTGGTACTTATTTATCTATAGAAGAAATTGCAAAAATTGCAAATCCTTCTAAATCCTTTTTCAAAATTTCAATTGATCTACTATTGGTTTTATTACCTATCATTAAGCTCTATGATTACTTAGTTGGAATGCCTTGGCCACTCACTAAAGAAAGCCTTATAACGCTAAAATTAGCACCGCTCCATATGGATCATGGTAAGGCGACTAAAGAATTAAATCACCAAAGTAGACCCCCCTCAGAAAGTATTCTTGATTTGTTATCTTGGTATAAAAAACAACAACAATGATAAGCTTAGAAACCCTTTACAACATCTGTATAATATGGTCACTAATTGGCATAGGATCTTTTATTTTATTACAATTTGTAAAAGCACCCTACGGTAGACACATTCGAAAAGGTTGGGGGCCTGAAATCCCAAATTATTTAGGATGGATATTGATGGAACTTCCTTCTTTTTTAATTATTTTTTACTTCTATTATTTTTACACACAAAGTACTTATGCTAGTATGTTAAGCTTACTGTGGCTATTGCATTATTTTAATAGAACATTTATTTATCCCTTTAGAATCCGTACAAAGAAGAAAAAAATGCCTATGACCATTGTTCTATCCGCCATTGGTTTTAATTTTATGAATGCCGGTTTAAACGGTTACTTTTTAGCATTTTTTGATACCTATAGCACAGCTAGTTTTGAATCTTGGAATTTTTATACAGGATTGGTTTTGTTTGGTCTTGGATTGATTGTAAATCAAGTAAGTGACAATCTCCTGATTAATTTAAGAAAACCCGAAGAAATAGGTTATAAGATACCTCAGGGGTTTTTATTTAATTATATTTCATGTCCTAATTATTTGGGAGAAATTGTTCAATGGATAGGTTTTGCATTAATGGCTTGGAATTTTCCAGCATTTACTTTTTTAATTTGGACCGCTGCTAATTTACTCCCGAGAGTTTCTGGGCATCACAAGTGGTATCAAGATCATTTTAAAGACTACCCAAAAAACCGAAAAGCATTAATTCCAAAAATATGGTAATCCTCTCAAAAAACATTAAATTAGCATTTACTAAGTCATTTTTAATAAGTTATCCGTGTTAAATTTAACCAAGCTATCAAAAAATATTTTAGCCAAAAAATGGCTCATTATTGTTTTGGTGTGTTTGGGAACCTTATTTTTTGGAAATGAATTGAAAAAACTTCAAATTGATGCAGATATTGTTAGGTCATTACCCGATGATGATGTTGATGCGAGGCTTCTAAAAAAAATTGGAGAAAACTTTGGAAGCAATAACATGGGCGTTATTATCCTAGAAACAGATAACATATACCAACCTTCAGTCATAGAACACATTCAACTGATTACTGATACCCTTTCAGGAATTAGCGGTATTTCATCTGTATCTAGTTTAACGAATATCATCAATATTAAAGGAAGTGATTACGGTATTGAAATTGGAAAATTAGTAGACGAATACGAGCTTCCTAAAACAGCTTTAGAATTTGAAAAACTCCGTAACAATATATTAAATAACCCCATGTACAAGGGTTCCATTGTATCGGAGGATGAAACCGCCTCCTTAATTGTATTTAATATTGAAAATGAAGCAAATGTAAATCTCATAGCTAAAGAGGTTATTGAAAAAACAACTACACTACAAATTCCAGAAAAACTATATTATATCGGTTCTCCTATGCTGGTGACTTATATATCTGATTTGATGCGAAAGGATTTAACAACACTTTTACCCATTGCATTTTTAGTAATTGCTATAGTGTTATTATTGAGTTTTAGATCTTTAACTGGTGTTATACTACCTCTTTTAATTGCTGTTATTAGTATAGTATGGAGCTTGGGAAGTATGGCTTTTTTAGGGATTAAAATGTCAATGATTTCAAATAATATTCCCATTATCATATTAGCAATTGGAAGTGCCTATACTATCCACGTTATAAATCGAGTGAATAAAGTTCGTCTAGAAGAACAGCACTCGGATACCATAAAAACAGCATTGGTTTATGTGCTAATTCCTATTATTCTGGCTGCATTAACAACCATCATCGGTTTTATTTCTTTTATTTTTGGATCGTACCTAGATATGATTGTAGATTTTGGAATCTTTACCGCACTAGGAACATTATTTGCTTGTCTCCTATCGATCTTTTTTGTTCCAGCTATTTTGAGTGTATTCAATCTAAAAAATAAAACTTCTAAAGCTCCCAAAGACGATTCATTTATAACGAATTACCTGTTAAATCCCTTACACCAACTTATCGCTAACAAACCTAAAGCGGTGTTACTATTTTGGATAGTATTGATTGGCTTTAGCGTGTTCCATCTTTTTTCTATTAAACGAAGTGTCGATATCCAAGAATACTTTAAAAGCGATAATCCTACTCGGTTTGCAGAACAAATTATGGTAGAAAAATTTGGAGGAACTAAACCTATATTTGTTTATTTTAAAGGGAATATGCAAAGCCCTGCAGTGCTTAAAAAAATGTTAGAAACTTCTGCCTATATGGAAGAAAGTCCTGAGGTATATACGTCCATGTCGATTGCAAAATTAATTGATGAAATTAATTATAATTTCACCAATTCCAGAACGTTTCCCCAAGAGATAGAACAAATTGAGCAATTGTGGTTTTTATTAGATGGTAATGAGGTACTCCCCCGTTTTGTCAATGAGGAGCTTACGGAAGGAATCATCATTTCAAAATTTAAATCTCCTGATAACAAATCAAAAATCGAGTTTGCAAAGTACATGAACCGCTTTATTGCTGAAAACTCTACCGAAGAATGTCAAATACAAATTACAGGTATGCCCTTTGTAGACATTACGATGGACCAAAGTCTTATTAACAGTCAGATTGGTAGTATTGCCATTGCTGTTTTTTTTGTTATCGTGCTCGTAGGAGCTATCCTACGATCATTAAAAAGCGGGATTTTTGCTGCTATTCCGATCATCGCTACGATTATACTCTTATTTGGGTTTATGGGATTAACTGGGATATCTTTAAATATAGCAACCGTACTTGTGGCTAGCGTTGCCTTGGGGATTGGTATTGACTATGCCATCCATATTATATCTCATTTTAAGGCTTCTTTTAAAAAAAATAACGATGTATACGCTGCTGTACAGGAATCAATATTCGTGAGCGGTAAGGCAATTATTATTAATGTAGTTTCGGTATCTGCGGGATTCTTGGTTTTAGTATTCTCCGACATGGTACCCCTCCAATATTTTGGTTTATTAATTGCCTTAAGTATGGTAAGCTCCTGTCTAGGGGCTTTAACATTACTCCCTTCTTTATTAATATTAATGAATAAAAAAAACAGTCAAAATGAAAATTAAACAATTCCTTGTTTTCCTTTTTTTTAGTACTTTGATTTATGGACCTATACAGGCTCAAAATGCGGAGACTTTATTACAAAATATGGACTTTTTAATTGCCGCCCCAAAAGATAAAGAAGCGAATGTTTTAATGATTATTAAAGATAAAAATGGAACTATTAAAGAACGAGAGGCTAACTTAAAACAAAAAGGAAAGTATAAAAAATTATACCGATATACCAAACCAGAAAAACAAGCTGGAATTGCTACGTTATCCCTGCCAAACAATGTGATTTGGTTGTATATGCCTGCCTTTGGCAAAGCGATTCGAATCTCTTTGTTAAGTAAGAGTCAGGCTTTTAATGGAACCGATTTTTCTCAAGAAGATATGAGTGGTATTCCTTACAGCGAACGTTATAACCCAGTTTTAATTAGTGAAAAAAATGATCCCAATTATCAATTAGCATTAAGTCCAAAATCAAAAAAATCAAAGTATTCAAAAATTATTTTAACCATGGATAAAACCAACTATTATCCGATAAAAATGGAGTACTACGAGAAAGGAGATAAATTAATAAAGATTGCCAATTATAACTATCAAAAGCAAGGTGCCTACTGGTTTGCTAAGGAAGTAGAGATGACTACGGTTTTGAAAAAACATGCTACCACTATTGTGTTATCGGATGTAAAGTTTGATCAAGGACTAAGTGATGCTATTTTTACGATTGAAAATCTAAAACTAGAAAACTAAAAATTCCTAGTCGATAAAAGTATAAAAGCTAATATTAGCTTTATTTTGATCGATACTTTTTTTAATTTTTGTTAAGGTGTTAAATGGAGTGTCAACAACAAATAAATTTGCTAACCACGAAGGAACAGCACCTCCCGGATCTACTTGCATTAAAAAAGTAACCTCTAATTCATTTTTAGCAGCTACTTTTACCTTCCAATAGCCATATCCACTTACACGAATGTATTTATCGTTTTCCTCTAAGTAGTTGTCTAATACCTCGATAGTCACGTTCAATTCTTTTTTGTCTTTGTCCCAAGTAAACCTGTTACGATAGACCCCATCTCTATTTTTATAGGGAAATGGTGCTTTTGCTACAGAGTAATAAATCTGTAAGGTGTCTCCTTTTCGTTCTAATAATGATGCAGATTTAACATTATGTCCCCAATCTTCATAGCTATTTAGATCAAAAATGGTATCAATAAAATCATGGATGGATGCCTCAATGGTGGTTGTACCCTTAAATGTTTTAAAGGCATAGGTGCCTTCTTCTTCCAAATATACTTGTATTCCATCTTTATCTTTTATCAATTCCCAATGTTCTTGGGCATTTAGAGTAAGAACCGTAAATAAAAAAAGTAACGTAATGTAGCTAATTGTTTTCATAAATAATTTTATTCAACGACAACATTTTCAGGTATTTTATAGGTATACAGATCCATGAAAAAACGCCATTCTTTAATGATAGTGTCTAATTGAGCCTTGCTAATAGAATGATTGTTTTTGTGATAACTCTTCATTTTATCGATATAGTGTTCAAATTTTGAAAATGCCTGTTCAAAATTATCAAGACCCAAATGAGTATAGATATGTTGCAAAACAGCGAGTGGTGATTTTTCGAGTTCTTTATAAGAAATCTCTACCAGGTTTTTGGTTGGTATGTTTTTTTTATCTTGCAAATAATCACTCATAATTTTTTTATAAATTGAGATGATATTAATATCGATTTCATCTTCAGATATACCTTGTAATTGGAGTGGTGGCAACATCTTTCTATAAAAATTTTGAGTGGACAAAAATACCTCTACAGGATTTCTATGGATAAAAATAAATTTAGCATTGGGAAACATTGCTAACAACGTATTTATTCGACCAGTATTTGGAGGATTTTTAGAAAGGTATAGATCTCCGCTCGTATTTTTAATTGCTTTTTTTATAAACAAGTGGTAGTCTGCTTTCCATCGATCTATTTTTTTTATTTCAACGGTATCAAAACGAATATAGCGATCATAAAATTGAATCATTTTTTTGGGAAACATCCAAAAAAAGTAAAAACTAAGTGGAATTTTAGCACCTAATGCAAATTCTTCTTCCTGAGGTAAAGATGAACCTAAGCTTACATTATCACCTTTTCTAGTCCCAGGAATTAATAAAGAAGAAAATCCTTTAAATAAAAATCTACCTAACTTATTAAATAAGGTATCTGGAAATACACTTTGATACGTAGAGGCGTATGCCATTTGAGGGTCTTGACAAAGTAAATTGTGCAAATGTGTAGTACCGCTTCTCCAATGCCCAATAATAAAAACTGGTGCTTTTGTTACTTTTTTATTTTTAAAATGAGGATTTATAAATAAACGCTCGTAAGTTCTAAAAGGAAAATTAATTAAGTTGATCAAGACTAATATAAAAACTCTTAAAAAATATTTTAGAGATAGGTTATTAGTTGTAAATAAACTAAAGATCACCGAGACGGAATAGCCAATAGCTGGCGGGAATAGCATTCCTCTTTTACTTTTTTTTGTCATAAATAATACGTTGAATTAAAATTAGGGCACTATTTAAAAACTTCAAGTAATTGTTGAATACTATATTCTGATTGTTCACCAGATTTCATGTTTTTTAAGGTAAAAGACTGACTATTAATTTCTTTTTCACCCGCAAGAATTACAAAAGGAATTGTTCTTTTATCTGCATAACTCATTTGTTTTCCCATTTTTGCTGAATCTGGATAAAGTTCGCATGCGATGTTATTTTTCCTTAAAGTAGTCATGGCTTGCATCGCATACAGAGATTCCTTGTCGCCAAAATTGATAAATAAAACCTTTGTATTGGCCAATACCGCAGGTGGGAATAGATTAAGTTCTTCCAAAACTAAATAAATTCGATCTAATCCAAAGGAAATTCCTACACCGCTCATGTCTTTTAATCCAAAAATACCTGTTAAATCGTCATAGCGGCCACCACCACCAATACTTCCTAGTTGGACCTCTTTTGGGGGGCTTACTTCAACAATTGCGCCGGTATAATAATTTAGACCTCTTGCAAGTGTAACATCAAACTCGAGATTTGCTGTTTTTAAATTAAGGGTTTGAAAAGCTTCGTAGATAAATTCTAATTCTTCAATACCCTTTAGACCTGTAACTGAAGTTGATAAAATTTCTTTTAAAGCTACTAGCTTTTCAACTGGAGTTCCTTTTAAACCAAGTAAAGGCTTTAATTTTTCTAGAGCTTCTTCAGTGATTCCTTTTTGCAACATTTCTGTCTTTACCCCTTCCTCTCCAATTTTGTCGAGTTTATCTAAAGCTATTGTAAAATCAATTAATTTATCTTCAGCACCAATGACTTCGGCAATGCCGCTTAAAACTTTACGGTTGTTCAATTTTATAATAACTCCCTCTAAATTTAATTGATTAAAAATATCATCATACAATTGGATCAATTCTACCTCCTGCCACAACGATTTAGAACCAACTACATCAGCATCACATTGATAAAACTCTCTAAATCTTCCTTTTTGAGGACGATCTGCTCTCCATACAGGTTGTATTTGAGAACGCTTAAAAGGAAACGTTAAGTCGTTTTGATATTGCACAACATATCGAGCAAAAGGTACTGTAAGATCATATTTCAGTGCTTTCTCTGAAATACTAGAAGTTACTTTTAAGCTATTTTTTTCATTTAAAAATGCTGCATCGGTTTTTTTTAAAAAATCACCACTATTTAAAATTTTAAAAATCAACCGGTCTCCTTCCTCACCATATTTACCCATTAAAGTTTCGCTTTTTTCAAAAGAAGGCGTTTCAATGGGCTGGTAACCATAATTTTTAAAACTCGTTCGCATAATGTCCATGATATAGTTTCGTTTTGATACTTCGAGCGAAGAAAAATCTCTCGTTCCTTTTGGTATGGATGGTTTTTGTGCCAAGTCTATTTAATTTAAAATATGATACTAAGTTATGCAAATATCTTAATTTCAAATTTAATTTATTAGATAATTTAAAATAATGGTAACTTTATACATCAAATCTAGTCTAACGGTTAAACCAATCTATATTTTATGTTTTCCCTTTTTCGAGTTAATGTACTAATAGCTATCAATTCAATAAAAACTCAACTATTGAGAACCATTTTAACCGTGGTAATAATTGGTATTGGAATATGGGCTTTAGTGGGTATTTTAAGCTCTGTAGAGGCTATGGAAAATTCTATTTCTGGTAATTTTGCTACCATGGGCTCTAATACATTTAATATACAACGTTATGATTTTAACTTGCAACGCCAAGGCGGTGAACGTGAAAAAGTAAATCCAATTATCAGTTATCAAAATATTCGAGAATTTATTGATATTTATGAGTTTCCTACCTCACAAACATCTATTTCATTCAGAGGAACTAGCGGAGCCGAAGTAAAGTTTGAAAACAACAAAACAGATCCCGAAGTTCAAGTATTTGGTATCAATGAATACTATCTTGAGAATACGGGCTCAGAAATTGAATCTGGTAGAAACTTAAATATTTTTGATATCCAAAATAACAACAAAGTATGTATTATCGGATCTGATTTTTTAAAAAAATTATTTGTTAACGACAATCCTATTGGAAAAAAAATTAGTATTCGAGGGGTAAAATTTAAAGTGATTGGTGTCTTGGAATCCAAAGGAGCTACCTTTGGAAACAACCAAGATTTAAGAGTTTTAATACCTATACAAGTAGCCCGAGGAATTTTTACGGCACCTAATATCAATTATACCATCAGTATCATGGTCAAAAACACGGAGATGCTAAATGCTGCTCAAGACGAGGCAGTTATAACCTTTAGAAATATTCGAGGTTTAAACCCTATTGAAAAAAATGACTTTGGGATCGAACGAAGTGACGACCTAATCAATCGAATTACCAGTATCACTGGATACCTTGAAATAGCAGCTTGGATTATTAGTATTATTACCATCTTGGGTTCTTCGATTGCTCTGATGAATATCATGTTGGTTTCTGTTACAGAACGTACTCGTGAAATTGGAGTCCGAAAAGCCCTAGGTGCAAAAAACTCAACGATTTCGACTCAATTTTTTATTGAGACGATTGTTATTGGACAAATCGGTAGTGTTTTAGGAATCTTACTTGGAATTGTTACCGGAATGATTTTTTCTTCTTTTTTTGAATCCGAATTTTCTTTACCTTGGATTCCAATGCTATGGGCAACAATTATTACTTTTATCGTAGCTATTATTGCAGGTTTTTATCCCGCAATGAAAGCCTCAAAATTAGATCCTATTGAAAGCTTAAGATATGAATAGTAAGTCTAAATTTTATTTTTTGACTCCATGCAATAATTAATAATCAAATTAGTTATTATTAAAAAATATTTATGAAAAAACTGTTTTATTATTGTTTCGTTTTTATAGTAATTGCTTGTAGTAAATACAATGATAAAAATGGTTCTGATTGTTATTCAAATTCGAATACAGAACTTATATTCCATGACGGTATTGATAGAGAGTATTTGTTGTATATACCCGATTCATATGATGGTACTACTGCTGTGCCAATCGTTTTTAACTTTCATGGTTATGGAGGTAATGTAGAAGAATTTATGGAGTATGCAGACCTACGCTCGGTGGCAGAAACCAATACGTTTATTGTAGTCTATCCCCAAGGTAGTTGTCTAGAAGGTTCTTCCCATTGGAATCCCTGCCCAAACGGACCGGATAACAAAAGTGAAGCTGATGATTTTGGATTTGTTGAAGCTATGATCAATCAGATATCCTCAGAATACAATATAGATTTGGATAGAGTTTATGCAGGGGGATACTCTAACGGAGGTATGATGGCCTATGGGCTTGCGAATTATAAAAGTGATTTAATTGCTGCAGTGGCATCTGTTTCCGGAACAATGTTAAACTGTACAGGATCTACCAATCATCCTATGCCAGTAGTACATCTTCATGGAACCTCTGATGATGTTGTTTCCTATAATGGGAGTACTGACTGGAATTCTGTACAAAATACGCTGGATTACTGGATTAATTTTAATAGCACCACAACCACTCCAACAGTAAACTCAGAGAATAGTGGCGGAATAACTATCGAACATTATATTTATGACCAAGGTGAAAATTCTGTTTCGGTCGAACATTATAAATTTATTGGAGGAGAACACGTATGGTTTAACGAAACCTATCAGGGTCAAAATACTGCTGAATTGATTTGGAATTTTATGTCTAGATATGATCTCAACGGATTAAGGTAGCATAATAAGGTTTTATTAACCTCTGAGAGAATCCTGTTAGTTTCAGTTTACAATTTTATCAAAAAACACAAATAAGTCGCCTTTGGTAATAATAGCACCTTGTTCTATTAATGAAAAAATATCTCCTTTTTTATCTTCGGTAAAATCTTTATTAGCTGTAAAAAACTCGACTTCGTCATAAGCAAAATTTTTCTGAAGCCATTTAAAACCTTCAGGGGTTCTGAAATCAATTTTCTCATTGGTGGTTTTTACCACTATTAATTTCATATGAGCTACTTCAACTTTAAATAGAAATAATTGCATGGCAGAAATATTTTCGAGGTAGGAAGCATTGTTCAATACCCCTTCCCAAATCAAATCACTAAAAACATCTAATTCTTCTTCGGCAACTTCGGGTTTTACTCTTTTAATTTCTTCCCACTCTTTTCCTGTGATTGATTGTGTTGCCAAAAAATTAATAAATTCTTCGTGTAATTCTTCAAATTGCTCTTTGGTAAGTCTTCTGTATTTTGCCATAAAAAACGCCCCGTTTAAGGGGCGTAAAATTAATGATATTATTGCTAATAATCCTAAAAAATGTAGCGTAATCCAAATTGAGCTTGCCATCTTGAAGCTAAACTCGTATCATAGCCAAATGTCTCTTTTAAATCAGGATTAAAAGTATAGGTTGGCGTGTTCGTACCCGGATCAACAGTAACACCAATAGGTTGCACATTATTTGGTTGTTGCATAACTCCCCAGTCTGAATTGATCATATTTCCAACATTAAGTATGTCTAAACTAAACTGAAGCGTGTTGGTTCTATTTTCATTAATTTTTATATTATAGTCTTGAAGGATTTTAAGATCCAATCGACCTCTCCATGGAGAAATCGCTCCATAACGTTCGGCATATTGACCTCTTCTTCCATTCAAATAATCATCCTGTGCAATATATGCGTCAAATGCGGCTCCTTGACCAGGTTCAGAAAATTGCATTTCTCCTATTTCTGAAGAAGTTGGAATATAAAGAAGATCATTTAAATTTGACCCGTCCCCATTGATATCTCCACCATAGGTATAATTAAACCTTCCTCCTTTGGCATATTCAAAAAAGGCAGAGACTGTTGTGGCCCATTTGTCATTTGCATAATTCCATTTTTTACTACCCACACCAATAATTCTGTGTTGATCGCCATATTTAGAATTAGCAAGCACATCGTCGTTAACATTACCAAGCGCTGCATTAAATGCAAATGCATCACCTGTTATTTCTGCTTCAATAGAATTTACATCTTGTGAATTTAAATAATTATAAGCCATCATTAGATAGTATCCATCACCAAAAGTCTTTTGAGCTTTTAGTGTTGCATTCAAGGTTCTACCTTTATCAGAATTAGTAATCACATAGGCGTTATTAATTATATCATCTGGGGTATAAATAGGTCTGTTATCTACTCCATTCAAAGTTCCTGATGGAGGTAATAAGCCCCAATTTTGAACGTGAGCTGCATTGATATCTTTTGTGTAAGCAAGATCACCAGTTAAAATAAGACCACCGTCAAATTTGTAATCAGCACCAATATTTGTTCTCCAAACTTGTGGGAATTTAAAATCTGGATCTACTGCGTTCAAGAAAAATATTTCAGGATTTGCAACTTGATTTCCAATCCAAACAAATGGAAGTCGTCCAGTAAAAACACCTGATCCACCTCGAAGTTGTAATTTATCTTCTCCTTTGTGGTTGTAATTAAAACCAAACCTTGGAGAAATTAACACTTGATTTGTAGGCATTTGAGTATTATCTATTAAAACAGTTTCTCCTGTATTAGGATTAACGTATGGAATATTTGGTACATTACAACATGCATTGTCAATTACATTTTGTGCTTTTATTGCAGTATCAAAATATAGTGGTTTATCAAAACGTACTCCTAAAGTCAGCTTAAAGTTGTTTGAAACATCCCATTCATCTTGAGCATAAAAAGCCATCTGACCCACATTGGTCTCCGCCAAAGCCCAACCACCGGGATTTCCGGTACCATTTGAGTTGATAGCTGCATCTGCTGCAATAGCTGCATCAAATGCTGCTTGTAGTGCTCCCGAGGAGGCAAATTCTCCAAAACCTTCCATAGTGGTGGTTGGAAAGAAAACACCTTGAGCACCATATACACCGAGATTGAAAGAATTATCAAATTGAAACTTTTCAAAAGAAATTCCAACAGTAGTGGTATGCTTTCCTTTTACAAAACTAATATTGTCTGAAAATTGAAAAACCTTCTGCTGTAAATCATTATTTATTGAAAAAGGTTCGTGTCCAGCGATTATGTAGTTAGAACCGTCTTTTGTAATTGTTAGCGAAGGAGCAGGTGTTGATTTTGGATTTCTAAAATCATTAAAATGAGTATATCCAATTTGAAATTTATTAGATGCATTTCCTTCAAAGTCAGAATTTAATTCCATTTGGAAAGATTGCAATTTATTATTTATTTGATAACCTGCATTTTCGAATTGAAGTGTTGATGCACTTGGGCCTCTAAATCCAAGTGCTGTTGGATGTGCAGGTTTCTCTTTGGAAGCATCTAAAAAATTATAAATTAACGCTAAACGATTGTTATCATTGATATTCCAATCTAATTTAAAAATCCCTTTTGTAGATTCCGTTTTATGAGTAAAACCTTCGTAAGCACCTGGATCATATCCAACAGCTAATAAAGCATCTCGAACTTCTATTAAATCTGACTCAAGTACCCTAGATTCATTAATAAGACCAGAACCTGTATTGGGTAACCAATTTTGACCTAAATCCTCTCGGTCATCTTTTTCAAAATTAGCAAAGAAAAATAATTTATTTTTAACAATTGCACCACCTAAACTAGCACCAAATTGTAATTGTTTCAAGTCTGCAACAGAAACTTCATCACCTCTAACTTCACTTCCAGTTAGACTTTCGTTTCGATAAAATCCATAAACTGTACCATGAAAATTATTTGTTCCACTTTTAGTTACGGCATTAATCAAAGCTCCTGTAAAACCAGACTGCCTAACATCATAGGGAGCCGTCGAAACTTGTATCTGTTCTAATGCATCTAATGAAATAGGTTGAGCATCTGTTTGTCCTCCGGGTGTTGCAGCATCGAGACCAAAGGGGTTATTGAAAATCGCACCATCTAAAGAATAATTATTAAATTGATCGTTTCTACCTCCAAAAGAACCATTACTAGATGAAGGTTCTAATCTTGTAAAATCGGAAGCTGATCTTGAAATTGTAGGCAAACGTGTAAGTTCTCTCCTACCTACATTAGTTTCTGCTCCAGTACGGTCACTCCCAAAAGTATTTTTACCACCTCCAGTAGTTAAAACGACCGCATCTAACTGCTGACTATCTTCTGTAAGGATCACATCCAAATTAAATGCCTTCCCTAAGTCAAGGTAAACATTATCAAAGGTTTGTGTGCTATACCCAACATAAGAAACCGTTATTGAGTAGGGACCTCCTACTCGTAGATTAAGTAGGTTATATCTTCCATCAAAATTTGTAATTGCTCCTGATTTGGTTCCAGAAGGCGTGTGCACTGCGATAATGTTTGCACCTGAGAAAGATGCTCCTGACCCATCGGTTACCATTCCTTTGATACTTGAAGTAGTTACTTGAGCGTTAACAATACTTAGTGCAAAAAGAAAAAAACCGTAAATTAAATTTTTTAATATTTTCATTGTCTATATATTATTGGTTATTTTTTTAAAATTAGTTAAAAAAAAACCACTTTAAATAAAAAGTGGTTTTATAATATTAACAATTACTACTAATTAGTTAACAAAATATTAACTATTATTTTTTTTCAGCAACTACCTCAAATGATAAGTTAGACACAACGTCTCTGTGGAAACGTATTTTTGCATCGTATTGGCCAGTACGCTTAATTAAACCACCAGCAATTGTAATGTATTTTTTATCAATTATTACGCCGTTACTTTCTAGTGCATCTGCTAGGTTAATATTAGAAACAGATCCAAATAATTTATTTCCCTCACCTGACTTAGAGGCTATTTTAATTTCTAGCCCGTTTAATTTATCTGCTTCTTTTTGAGCATCATCAATAATTTTCTTTTCTTTAAATGCACGTTGTTTTAGAGTTTCAGCAAGTATCTTTTTAGTAGAAGGAGTCGCTAAAACTGCTAATCCTTGTGGTAATAAAAAGTTTCTTCCATAACCATTTTTTACGGTTACAATGTCGTCAGTAAATCCTAGATTCTCAACGTCTTTCTTTAATATAAGTTCCATATCCTATCTAATTTTTTATTTTAATAAATCTGCTACGTATGGCATTAAAGCTATATGTCTAGCTCTTTTGACAGCAACTGCTACTTTACGCTGATATTTTAAAGATGTACCTGTTAGTCTTCTAGGTAATATCTTTCCTTGTTCATTTATAAATCTCATTAAAAAATCTGGATCTTTATAATCCACATATTTAATACCAGATTTCTGAAACATACAATATTTTTTAACTTTTGCAGTCTCAATATTAAGAGGAGTTAGATATCTAATATCTCCCTCTTTTTTTCCTTTTGCTTGTTGTTCTATTGATGACATACTTATGCAGTTTTTTTGTTACGATTTCTTCTTTTTTCAGCCCAAGCAATAGCATGCTTATCTAGGGCTACTGTGAGATAGCGCATTACACGTTCATCTCTTCTGAATTCAATCTCTAATTCGTTAATAGCTTCTCCAACTACCGTATATTCAAATAAGTGATAAAAGCCACTTTTTTTGTGTTGAATTTCGTAGGCTAATTTTTTTAGCCCCCAATCTTCCTTGGATATCATCTTAGCACCTTTAGAAACAAGAATTTCTTCGTATTTCTTCACTGTTTCCTTTATCTGTTCTTCAGATAAAACGGGATTTAAGATGAAAACAGTTTCATAATGATTCATAATATTTTAATTTAATTGTTATTTAAAATTCTTAGCTACAAGCCAAGAGCGGGCAAAAATACTACTTTTTTTACAATTCACAAACCTATAAGAGTAAGATATTCTGTTTCTTTCAAATTAAAAAATATTGTATTATCGATAAAGAATAGTATTCTCTAGTAATTGTCCACATCAATGGTCAACTTTACTCTTGAAAATTCTTTAATCGTATTAAAACTTTTTAGTATTGAACTGATATAATTCTTGGTTTTGCTTAATGATTGTTCCTTCGAAATTTTAATTAATATATGAGTAATGAATAGATTTCTAATTCTCCCAACAGGTGGATTCTCAGGGCCTAGCACATTTTCATTTAGCTTTAATTTCAAGGCATTAACAAGCCATATAGAAGCTCTATCCATATTTTGAAGAGATCGCTCTTTTACCGTAATTTTGATCATACGATAAAATGGTGGGTATTTAAATCTACTACGATCTTCTAATTGTTGTTGGTACATTTCTTCAAAATTATTAACACTAACCTGTTGCAGTATTTGATGAAACGGATTAAAGGTTTGAATAATTACCTTACCTCGTTTTTTTGTTCTTCCAGCTCTTCCTGCTACTTGTTGTAATAATTGATAACTTCGCTCATGTGCCCTGAAATCAGGAAAATTTAAAAGATTATCGGCATTCATTACTCCCACCAAACTTACATGTCTAAAATCTAAACCCTTTGCTAACATTTGTGTTCCAACCAAAATATCAATTTCCTTTAATTCTAGAGCTTCAATAATTTTGGTATAAGCATTTTTACGTTTCATGGTATCTTGATCCATTCTTGCAATTTGATAGTCTGGGAATAGTTCTTTTAATTCTAATTCAATCTGCTCAGTTCCAAACCCTTTACTGTCTAAAGCTTCACTACCACAAGCTATGCAGGAGATCATTTTTGGTGTATGGTATCCACAATAGTGGCATCGTAATTGGTTTTTATACTGATGAAAAGTTAAACTTACATCACAATTGGGACATTGAGGAGAAACACCACAAGTTGTACACTCAATTATCGGTGAATACCCTCTTCTATTTTGAAAAAGTATAATTTGATCATTATTTTTTAAAGCCTCATTCATTTCCTCTAATAACCGATCGCTAAAATGACCATTCATTAGCTTTTTTCGATGCTTCTCTTTCACATCTACTAATTCGATATCAGGCATTAAAACATTACCAAATCGTTTTTTTAAGGAAACTAATCCATATCGATTATTTTTTGCATTAAAAAAACTCTCTAATGAGGGTGTAGCGGATCCCATAAGTAGTTTAGCACTGTGGTATTTTGCCAAAACGACCGCACTATCTCTTCCATTATATCTTGGCGTTGGCGCATACTGTTTAAAAGAAGGCTCATGTTCCTCATCAACTATTAATAGGCCTAGTTTTGAAAAGGGTAAAAAAAGCGAAGAGCGTGCACCAATAATAACTTGAGCTTTTGATTTACAATTTAAAACATTATTCCAGACCTCTACCCTTTCATTAATAGAATATTTGGAATGATAGACCGCTATTTTTTCTCCAAAATAATTCTGTAATCTACTTATTAACTGAGTGGTAAGAGCAATCTCTGGGAGCATATATAAAACTTGTTTTCCCTGTTTAATTACTAAATCAATTAACTGAACATAAATTTCGGTTTTTCCACTAGATGTAACTCCATGTAATAAAGTGACATCGTTTTTAATAAAGGATTTATTTATTTCATTGAAGGCCAATGTTTGAGATTCACTTAAACTTTTAATTTTAGAATTTTTATCCAAATTAAACTCAACTCTATCTTTTTGAATAAAATACTCCTCTAAAATTTCTTTTTTAACTAAACTATTGATTACTGAAGAATTAGAATTACTCTTTTTTTGAAGCAATACTGATTCAATTGCTTGATTTTTTTGACTTGAAAGCATAAATAGAGTCATTAAAACCTTTCTTTGTTTTGGAGCTCTTGTTAAGGTATCTAATAGGTTTTTTAAATTTTCTTCTGAATTATAGTTAGATGATAACTTAATAAATCGTTTTATTTTAGGTCGATATTTTTCATAAACTTCCTCTTGAACTACAATGCACTTCTTTTGAATCAAATTATTTAAAACCCCCATAACATTTTTTCTATCCAATATGGACCGAATATCATTGATATGCAGTGATGGTTGACTCTTTAACGCTTCAAAAACTAAAAACTCTAAATCATTTAATTCAGAATAATCAATATTCTTGTTAGTATTCAATGTAATGATTGTTTCACTCTCCAACAAAAAACCATTAGGTAAAGCTGCTTTTAATACCTCTCCTAAAGTACACAGATAATAGGAAGCCATCCATTGCCAATGTTTAATTTGGAATTCATTAATAATTGGAAATTCATCTAATATTTGGTCGATAGATTTAGTTTGATAGCCCTTTGGTGCTTGTTGATGAATATTTAATACGATGCCTGTATATATTTTAGACCTCCCAAACGGAACAGCAACCCGCATTCCGGACTTTAAAAAGATAGCTTCATCTTTATTTACTTCATAAGTAAAAGTTTGCTTTAAGGGAATAGGTAAAATGACATCTATATAATACATAGATTATTTTTTTAGGCGAAGGGTTTTTAATGTAGCATTTAATTCAAAACCTAATAGTAACAAATTAGAATTAATCCAGATATACAGCATTAAAATTAATAAGGCCCCTATGGAACCATAAAGCTCATTATAGTTGGAGAAATTCGTGATATAAAGACCAAAAAAATAAGTTGTCAAAGCGAATAAAAAAGTAGTAATTAAAGCACCAATAGAGAAAAATTTGATACTTTTTCCTTCCTTTATTCCAAAATAATTTAATGTAGCCACTACAAAATAAATTAAAATTAATAAGATATTATATCGGATCAACTCTACCCAAAAAACACCGTTACTTAGCACTCGATCATTATTTAATTCCAAAATGAAATTTTCAGTATAAACTATTAAAGTAATGGCAAAAAGAAGAAGAATTGCCAAAAAAACAGATACGATTAATGCAACTATATACTGTTTGAAAAAAGATCTGTTTATTGTAATATGGTAAGAATACTCAAAAGAACTAAATATGGCATTGACCCCATTCGACATTAAAAATATAGTAAGTAAAAATACAAATGACAATAAGCCTCCTCGTGGATTATCTATTATATCTAAAATTACAGGCATAAAAAAACTAGAAGTTTCAGTAGGTAAAATATCTTGTACAAAATCAACTAAATTTTGAGGCTCAATGGGTAAGTAAGGAATTAAGTTTAGTAAAAAAAGAAGAAAAGGAAATAAAGCCATAAAAAAACTAAAAGCTATAGATCCTGCTCTTGAAGAAAAAGTTCCCTCTATTATTCCTATAAAATAAGTTTTTATAAGATCATACATAGACAATCCATTAAATCCTGGTAGTTTTATTTTACTTGGAATAGTGATTAAAAAACGAAGTCCAGGAGTTTTTAAAATAAACTTTTCAAGATCAGTGCTCATATCGCTTTTAGGCTTAAATCCATATTATAAACAGAATGTGTTATTGCTCCAGTAGATATATAATTTACTCCGCATTCAGCATATTTTTTTGCAGTTTCTAAAGTAATTCCTCCACTGGATTCGGAATAGCATTTATCTCCAATCAAAGAAACAGCTTTCCTGGTATCTTCATAGTTGAAATTATCAATTAAAATTCTATGCACGTTAACAGATTTAAGTATTTCTTCAATTTCCTGCAAATTTCTTGCCTCAACAATTATTTTTAAATCTAAATGATTTTCAGCTAAATATTGTTTTGTTTTATCAATTGCTTTTGTGATTCCTCCACAAAAATCAATATGATTGTCTTTTAACATGATCATATCATAGAGAGCAAAACGATGATTTTCACCTCCACCAATTTTTACAGCCCATTTTTCAAGAGCTCTTATTCCTGGAGTGGTTTTTCGAGTATCCAGTATTTTTGTTGAAGTCCCTTTTAATACCTCTACAAATTTTTTAGTTTTAGTAGAAATAGCACTCATTCTTTGCATTGCATTTAGAATTAATCGCTCTGATTTTAATATCGATTGTGAATTTCCAGAAACATAAAAACAAATATCACCTGATTTTACCCAACTCCCATCTTTAATTAGAACTTTTATTTTTAAATAAGGATCTACATAATTAAAAACACGTTTAGCAAATTCAACTCCAGAAATTACCCCATCTTGTTTAACTAACAACTTAGCTTTACCAGATGCATCATAAGGTATAGATGCCAGGGAACTGTGATCTCCATCTCCAACATCTTCACGTAAAGCATTCGCAATTATGAGATCTATTTCTTTATTGAATTGTAATGTAGATATCATAATTAGGTTTTAAACAAAAATAAGAAATTAGCACTAATCAATATAAAAGATATTGTATTATTAAGTTAGTAAATTCTTTTTACTTTTGAAAAAACTAACCATTAGTAACTAATAAGTATAAAAATTGAAAATAAAACTACTAACTATTGGTAAAACAGACTCTAAGTCACTACAACTTTTGATTGATGAATATTGTAAACGTCTTGGGTTTTACATTTCATTTAGCATGGATATGATTCCAGATATTAAAAACTCAAAAAATCTAACCAATAAACAACAAAAAATAGCTGAAGGAAAAGAGCTTCTAAAAAGAATTGAAAAATCTGATGCAGTTATTTTACTCGATGAAAATGGAAAACTTTATAACTCTGTTCAATTTTCAGCATTTCTTCAAAAAAAGATGAACAGTGGTTTAAAAAAAATAATTTTTATAATTGGTGGACCCTATGGTTTTAGTGATGAAATTTATGAACATTGTGATGAAAAAGTTTCCTTATCTCCTATGACATTTTCACACCAAATGGTACGATTATTTTTCACAGAACAATTGTATAGAAGTTTTACTATTTTAAGAAACGAACCCTACCATCATCACTAATTAAACCAATATTTCTAAAATTTTATTTAACTATAAATTTAGTTTGGAAATAATGATTGTTATTATTAATGATTAAAATATAAAGTCCTGAATTTAAGTTATGATTTAAAGTAAGAACCTCGCTCGGATAAATAATATTTTCTACTAAAACTAGTTGACCTGAAGTATTGTAAACTGATACTTCTAAATTTGAATAATTATTATTAGATCCTAATTTTACAATTAACTTATCATTCACAGGGTTTTCCATAAGATAAAAATTAGTATACGCTGTTTCTTCCGTACTTAAGGGTACTTCTCTAATTTCTGATAACGCAAAGGCTACGTTTTGTTCAGTTAACTGAACATGAAATTCATTTGCATCAGGAATGTGAGCATTTACAAAAGGAGAATTATCCAAATTTGGAGAAGCATACCAATCGTTTTCATTTTCAATCGCCATAGCACTTACACTGGGTATAAAAGAATACTCACTTTGTTCTAAATTTTCAAAAAATTCAATAATGATAGGGTCGTCTACTTCTCCCAGGCCTGAAGCTATATCACTTTTTCCGCCTGGAGAAGAGTCAACTCCATCAGAAAAAGAGAACGACTCAGCGTCTGCTCCAAAAGAAGCAACTGGAATTCCAGCCAAAAAAGTTGAAAAACTAGTTACGTTAATAGATTCTCCTGCTGCAGGTGTAAAGCTAATTTTAATATCAGCGGTTATGGTGGCTCCTAAATCTAATGTAGTATTAATCATATCCATTCCTGGTTCACCTGTAGTGGTCCCTTGGCCGCTGCCATTAACCATGCTTACATTACGCACCGTAGCTGGAAATCCTAAATCATTCAACTCTGTTTGAAATACATCTCTAAAATTTGGAGCGCCTACCGGCAATAATATATTAGAATCTTGCTCAAAATCAGAACCTGGTAATAAATGTCCTGTATAATGGTCCACCAACATTTCTTTAGCAGCAGGACTATTTAATACATTATCAACTACCAATTGAGCTTGATCGTTATCCAACTGTTTTGCAAAATAATTGATGAGGTACTGAAAACCAATTGGAATATTTGCTCCAAGGTGGGGAGAATCAAACGAAATATAAAGCCGAGTTTCGTGTGGCATATTATTTTCTTCCATGTAAGCTAGCCCATATCTACTTATTAATCCACCCATACTAGGTCCAATAATCACCAATTCTTCACTACCAACTTTTTCTGAGTTAATAAAATTAATTAATTCAATAAGCACCATTGCATTGCGTTGAATATAATCTGCGCCACCATCAATATCCTTGCCGTCAGTGGTATATAAAGGCGCATTTAATGCAACAAAATCATAGCCTTCATCCCTCAAAATATCAGCTAGATTTTGCCCACCAATATCTAAACTATTATAAAGCATAGATAAATCTCTAGTATCTCCAGGATCAAAACCATCAACTAAAATAATAGGCTTATCTAAAATACCATCCACATTGTCCACAAAAATTTCATATTCTCCTTGCCCAAAATAAGCCTGAGATTCATCATAACCTTGATAAGAGATAGTTGAAGTTATATTTTGAGCAGATAAGTTGATACAAAATAAAAAGACTAGTAACAGTGTAAAATTTTTCATAAATATAATTTTGAGATATTTTATTACAATATACATGATTTTGCTTTGCTTATAAATTTTTAAAAATTAAAAATTTTCGTCCATTAGATTCTGAAAATATTCAAGATATTTTGCAACATGAAAACCGTCTACCAATCCATGGTGCACATAAATTGCTATATTCATAAATTGATGCTCATCTCTAGTAAACATTTTTCCAAACGTAATTTTAGGGGCACTTTCATCAAATTTAAATTTTCTTGCATGGGTCAATCCCGAAAAAGTATGCCAAGGTATCGATGAATAATGAACTACATCTTTTCTAGTATCGCCTTCTTTAAGTCTTATACCTGAAGAATTTTTAACCTTATTAATTTCAGTTTTTAGACCTTTATCAAAAATTTTAAAATCTAAATCAAAAAGTGTAAAAGTAAATGCAAACGTACCATCAGCTCTACCAATTGTTGCAGCAGGATGAATTTGATCATAAATTACAATTTGGTTATCAATAATTCTATATCTCATCTCTTCGATATGATTAACAGCACAAATAGATTTGTGAAGATAATTTGAAAAAAATGATTGATTTTTTAATTTAGATAGCTTATAAGCCTTGGTACAATCAATTTCAGAAACAATTCCAAAATAAGGATCCTCATACTTAGAAAAAAAATCAAAATGTTCTTTCCGTTTCCATGAAGATTGATCAAGAATTTTCATAATACTCAATAATTTGAACCAAATATATATAATAATAATTGGTCTGTTTTTTATTTAATTTTTTTTGGTATTTTTTTTAATGCAAACAATAAATTACCAAGGGCTCTTTATTTAAAATAAATCATCATCTCTTAGAATAGAAAAATTTGTTTTTCAAGCTCCACTACAAATTAATATTAATCATAAAACCTACACCGTTGTTATGAGAACAACTGATAACGATAAGGATTTATTTCTGTGCTAGGCTAAGTAATACCCCAACCTCAAAAAAAAATATTATCACAGTTCACAAGAATTAAAGTTTCATAAAAAGTCGAATCCATGAAAGCTTTCTATTAGAATGAGGATAATATTTTAGGGATAATTCGAATAAGTTAGATTTATCCAATATACTCTTATAGTGCGTAAAAGATTTGAAGCCTGCTTCACCATGATAAGATCCGATTCCGCTATCTCCAACTCCACCAAATGGTAATTTTGGATTTGATATATGCATAATAGCTTCATTAATAGCTCCGCCTCCAAAGGATATTTTTCTTAAAATATTCTTCTTGATTCTCTTACTGTTAGAAAACAAATAACAAGATAATGGCTTTGGATTATTGTTAACATATGAGATTGCATCTTGTAACTTATCATATGAAATCACTGGTAAAATAGGACCAAATATTTCTTCTTTCATAACTTCATCATTATACTCAACTCCTTGAAGTATAGTTGGTTGTATTGTTCTTTGTAAAGTATCTGTACCGCCACCAAAGTATACTTTTTCAGGAGGAATCATATTTGATAAACGTTCAAAATTTTTAATATTAATAATTTGCGTATAGTTTCCATTCTCTATAGAAAATTTCTCTTTTTTAATTTCAAGCTTCAACAACTCTAAAAATTGCTTTTCAATCGATTTATCAACCAATATATAGTCTGGTGCAATACATGTTTGTCCGGCATTGATAAATTTTGCCCATACCATTCTTTTAACAGCCATTTTTAAATTGCATCCTTCTGTTACAAAAGCAGGACTTTTTCCACCTAGCTCTAAAGTAACCGGTGTTAGGTTTTTAGCTGCAGCTTGATAGACTATTTTCCCAACCTGTGGACTTCCAGTAAAAAAAATTTTATCAAATTTATTTTCTAATAAAACAGTAGTTTCAGAAACTCCACCTTCAATTACTTTTAAATATCTCGGATTAAAATTTTCATTGATTATTTTTGCCATTAGAGCACTTGTATTAACAGCTAGCTCACTGGGTTTTATTACAACTGTATTTCCTGCTGCAATAGCAGCTACAACAGGTGATAATGTTAATTGATAAGGGTAATTCCATGCACCAATAACTAAGCATACACCAAGTGGTTCAGGAACAATATAACTCTTAGCAGGGAAGTTCAGTAAATTGGTTCCTACTCGTTTTATTTTGGACCATTTATAGATATTCCTTTTAGCATATTTTATATCGTGGTAAATTAATGATAACTCAGTTGCATAAGTGTCAAATGTTGATTTTTTAAAGTCTTTATAAATAGCCTCATATAATAAGTTCTCATTAAATCTTAATAGCTTCTCAAGCTTGTTTAACTGTTTCAAACGATAATCTATAGATTTAGTTTGGTGTGTATAAAAAAAAGCACGTTGTTGAGAAACTATTTTATTCATAATTATTAAAATTAGTTCTCTAAAGTACTAATTCATTAACAAACAATCAATAAAATCTGTTAGCATATGAAGTAACAATCCAATTGCTATAATTCTAAATTTCTTAAAATATGATAATAGTAAGTAAATTAGAATCGCAAAGTGCGAATGAAGAATATGAAAATTTATACTACAGCGATTTGGCAAATATATTGGATTTACAAGCAAATGATCTAGATCTACTAGCATAGTAGCAATTAATATCAACCAAGTTTTTTTCCAATTCTTTTTAAAGAATATCCAAGCGATTATACCGGGAACTAAAAAATGAAGTGAATAATGAATTGTAAACTGAAGCATTAACTACTTCCTCCCTCTATTAAGAACTCTGTATTGTTCGTAACATTCACTGATAGCATCCAGGATTTGAAGATCATTAGCAGTACGAATAAAACTTTTAGAATAACTACAGTTATTTAGTATTTCATCAATATCAATCTTTTCTAATTGCAGTACAGCCATTAGAGTTTCTCTATCGTATTTAGATTGAAGCAAGTTTCTAATTTCATCATCATCTTTCATTTTACGTAACTTTTTCATTTGCTTTGGGCGCTTACCAAAAATATTGTACAGAAAATCTGCAGGATTAAATATAGCACTTAAAACTTTAGTTACAGCACCTGGCTGACCTTGGCCACCTTCATATCCACCTCCAATACCGGCAATTCGGTATCGCTGATCATCATATATTGGAATTAATTTAGCATCGACTTCAATATAACCAGTTAATTCAACAGGTTTTACCACTACCTCCTCCAATGCAATACTTAACTCAGTCATTTTAATTTTAATTTCTCCAAATTTCATCCAGTCATTAGTTACTCGAACACGAATCGATTTAAAACCTAGATATGAAAAGTAAATGGTATCGTTAACTGTAGCTTTTATCATAAAATTACCATCCTCATTGGTTAAGGTACCTTTTACGGAGTTTAAATTAACCACATGAACATTTTCTAAAACAACATTATTAGAAGCATTTAAAACCTTACCATTGATAGTAGAGGGATTAACTAAAGTAGAATCTTTCTTGATGTTAGCTGTCTCTTGTGACAAAGCAACTAACGTAATAAAAAAAAAGGTCAGTAATGAGAATTTTTTCATAGTAAAGGTAAATATAACCTAATCGTATCAAACTTCATATCAAAATTTTTATTCTAACAAAATTTTAATATTTAGCTTCTATTTCTTCTTCTACCTCCAGTTCCAGAATTATTTGGACGTTCACTTTTTCTTCTGTTTCTCCCTTTGAAACCTGAATGTCCAGAATCTCGTCTTGAGCGACCGTTACGACCTCCTTCTTTTTTTTCATCATCACCTCTTCTACCGTATCTTTTTCCGCTGCTTCTCAGGGAAGCATTTCTCTTACCTCTTTTCTCTCGGCCACGTCTTTTAAAACTACCACGGTCTCTTCCTCCTCTTCTTCCTCGTCCTGTATCTTTTGAAATTTCGACTGAAACTCTTCTTCCTTCCAATTCAAAATCCTTGAAGAAACTCATCACCAAATCTTGGTGTTTTGAATCGGTATTGAAAAATGAAAAACTATCTTTTACATCAACTTTATAGAGCTCATCTTTTCCTAATTGAAGCATTTCTTTCAGAAAATCTTTTAAACTCATCCAATCAAAGTCATCTTTTCCTCCAATATTGATAAAATATCGAACAGTATCTTTTGACCCCTCAGACATATCACCCGGGGATACGTTTAAATCTTTAGCTTTTTTATAATAATTGTAGAAACGTGTAAATTCGACTGAAAAAACTTTTTTGATAAGTTCCTCCTTTGAGAAATCTGCTAATACTTCATTAATATTTGGTAAATAGGTGTCAATTTCGTGATTAATTTCAGTCTCTTTAATTTTATTTGCTAAATGAAATAATTGAACTTCACAAATCTCTATTCCAGATGGAACTTCTTTTGCTATGAATTTTTTTTGAATTATTTTT